>JBEPYG010000018.1:240-27496 GCA_041641515.1 Roseiflexus sp. | reverse complement strand
ACTGCTTCGATGCTCATCTCACCCGACCCACGGGGACCTGAGATCGGCAGCGTGAGATCGGCATTGCCACCGCCATTCGACGTTTCGATGGAACCCATAGGCAGCCAGCCCGTCTCGAGCGGTGTGCCAAGCGCGGCAGCTACCTGCGGGTCGCGCTCGGCGCGTGCCAGCGCCTCCTGCACGACATCCGAGTTGCGGATCAGTCCCGTCACGGTAAAGAAAGCACCCCCAATGCAGATGCCGACAACAACGAAGATGATTGCGGTGATCAGACACGACAGCGGCGTACAGCCCTGACGACGCACCCTCATCCTCACCATGGCATGCTCCTTCTGGTCACCGGTGAACTGAGCGCGACCGCCTTGCAGCTCCAGACAAACCGCTAATGTTGTGGCGCGTTGACGTGGAGGTGAGCATTGTAGCTCGAGCGCACCAGGGGACCGCTTTCGACATGACGGAACCCGCGAGCTAGCGCATACGCACGGAATTCGGCAAACTCAGCAGGTGTGACATAGCGATGGATGGGCCAGTAGCTCGCATCAGGCGAGAGGTACTGACCAATCGTCAAGACGTTGACATCAACGCTTCGCAGGCGATCGATGACCTGATACACCTCTTCGTTGGTTTCACCGGCGCCGACCATCATGCCGCTCTTGGTTACCAGATGTGGACGTGCTGCACGGGCACGCGCCAGCAGTTCGATACTCTGCTCGAACCTGGCTCGCGGGCGGAAACGGCGGAAGAGGCGTGGAACAGTTTCGATGTTGTGGTTGAGCACATCCGGCTCGGCAGCTAGCACCGTTTCGAGCGCTGACCAGTTGCCATCAAAATCGGGGATCAGAACCTCAACTTTGCAATCGGGCACATGTTGTCGGATCAGTTCAATCGTGCGGGCAAAGATATGTGCTCCGCCATCAGGAACATCATCGCGGTTAACCGAGGTGAGCACGGCAAATTTCAACTTGAGGCGCGCAACTGACTCGGCAACCCGCTCCGGCTCAGTCTCATCGATTGGCTCCGGCTTCCCCTTGGCAATTGCGCAATAGCGACAACCACGGGTGCAAACCTTGCCAAGCAAAAGAAACGTAGCTGTACGATGATTCCAGCATTCGCCAATATTCGGGCAATGCGCTTCTTCGCAGACAGTATGCAGATTGTGCTCACGCATCAGGCGGAAAACGTCGTGATAGTTGTCGCCGCCCGGCGCCCGCACCCTCAACCAGTCGGGACGACGCGGACGGTTCGAAGGCGGAGTATTCACCGGCTGGAGCGGGATCACGTCTACCATTAGGTTGTCTCACATTCCAGGCATCGCCTTTCTGAACAGCGATGCAACATCGTAAGCGTTGCGTTCATTGTACCGCAGATGGCGCGGAAACGCTCTCTCACTGCACCCGGTTGTGATCAGCGTTGGGAGCAGAACTCCCGATCGACACACCCTCTGTTGCGCTTCGGTGAGCCGACGAGTGATGAACGTTCAGCATAGGGTATGCCGGGTTCATTTGTGCATGTGCATCAACCGCCAGCTAGTGTAGACCGGGTTTCCGCAGTGAAAAGAGCCTCCCTTTCTCCGGCAACTGCCACTGCCGGCGCCAGGGCAAAGATTGTGGCGAGGTGGTCGATGAGTCGTTCGGACACTGCGCCCATCGCGGGAGCCTCACCCAATTCGACAGCCATCGACGTAACGCTACGACCGCGAACGCCGCACGGGATGATCAGGTCGAAGCCGCGCAGATCAGGGTTGACATTGAGCGCCAGCCCGTGGGTGGTCACACCGCCTGCGCTCACCTTAATGCCGATGGCGCAGATTTTCGCCGCACCATTGCGAACCCAGACACCGGTCAGACCATCGACACGCTCCCCCGTCAGACCATAGTCGCTCAGCACCCGAATGACGCTCTCCTCCAGCCCACGGAGGTATTTGCCGATGTCGCCGCCATGCTGTGAGAGTTTGAAGATCGGATATGCGACCAGCTGCCCTGGTGCGTGATAGGTCACGCCACCGCCCCGATCACAACGCACCACGGTCACCCCCTGCATTGCAAGTTGTTCTACGGGGACCAGAAGGTGGTCGGGGTGTGCTTTGCTACCCAGCGTAATGGTTGGCGGATGCTCAACCAGCAGCAACGTATCGCCAGTCTCGCCGGCTGAACGCTGGCTGGCGATGCGGCGCTGCCAGTTCCATGCGGCAGTATAGTCCATGCGTCCCAGATGGTAGATGGTCAGTGTACGCATCGTCGGATTTCGAGCGGATGATTGAGGAAGCCTGCGCTGTCCGTATGACGTTCCGAACATCCCGGCATTTCCCTTCCCACAATCATCCCCATGGCATTCTCTTTCTGACTGCAGGCGCGCACAGCGCAACCACAACAGCAATGGCCAGACCGTGATCGTGAGAGAGGCTCAGGCTGAGACTGCCGATGCGCAATTCATCGGCGCGCGCCTGTGCAGCTCCACGCAGAATGACGGTCGGACGGCCGTGTGTATCGGCAAGGATCTCGATGTCGTGGAATGCAACGCCGCCTGCGCCGCCGATGCCGCGCAGACCAACGCCAAGGAGTTTGGCGATAGCTTCCTTTGCTGCCCAGCGTGCCGCCAGCGACTCCGCTCGACCGTGACACAGCGCCGCTTCAGCGGGCGAAAAGATGCGCCGGATAAAGCGGTCGCCCCAGCGCTCGACCGCCCGCCCGATCCGTTCCACTGCAACAACGTCGATGCCGGTGTAAATCACGCCATTACTTACTGCCTGCCGATCAGCGAGATCGCCGTTACTTCCGAGAGATAATCGTGCCCGCGCGCTTCGATGCGAATACTCTGAATATAACGCGCCTGGCGCAGGAGCGAGTCGTCGCGCAGCTCGACATTCAGGCGGTACCACTGAAACTGCGGCACCTGACGATAGCGGATTTCACCTGCATCTTCACTGTTCGACACCTCACCGCTGCCGGTGTAGATGCAGAAATAGCGACTCAACTCCTGATCGGTCGGACTGGTAGGCTTGTAGGTAATCCGCACCATCACCGGACACTCAGAGCCGGCCACCCCGGCAAGTTGCACTGTCTGGGTCAGTACGCGCACCCACATCGTCAGGCGCAGTGATGGAAACTCCGACACATCGGCGTCAATCGTCTGTTCGATGCCGACTGTGAACGGACGGGTTTGTAAACCATCACGCCGGAACTGCCCGATGGCGACCTGATCTTCCGGTGTGCAGAAATCGGGCGTTTCAGGGCGACAGGAGCGCACGACGGTGAACCGTCCGTTGTGTTCTTCACGGCTCATACCCGGTGCATTTGGAACAGCATACTGGCGCCAGGTCCTGGAGGTCTGATCATACCGACTCTGCGCCTGATACTCCTCGAACCCGCCATCGCGGATCAATTCCCAGCGTGCTTCGCCTGGTCCGGCAAGGGCGCCGGTGGCATCAATCTGCACCAGTTGCCCGGGCTGCACCTCGACCGAGGCATCCTGGTGGACGATGATGGCGCGACCAGCGCGGACAGCGACTTCGATCCGCAGCGGCTCGCCGGTTGGCGCCAGCGCTGGCATCGGTCGCGCCGCGCTATCGAGTACATTGATTGAGTAACTGCCGCCAGGGTCGAGGCGGATGCGCGTCCCATCGCCGGCCTCAACGACGTACTCCACCCGATCATACGGTTGCCCGGCAGCAATGTCGTAGCGCAGGTATCCTGCATTCTGTCGCAGCACTACGTCCAGTCGGCCGTTGTGCCAGGCGGTTGCGCGATAACTGGCAAGCGTCAGTTCGGCGCCATCGGGATGCGCCCAAAAGTCAATCTGCGTCCGGTCGGCGAGCACCAGTGACGCAACCGGGCCGTACCCTGCCTCGGCTTTGGTGCGAATGACGCTTCCTTCAGCGACTGTGGCGCAAATATCGAGTTCACCGGGGCAAGGGTCGCGTTCTGGCGGCAGGCGTTCGATACTCTCAGCCGTCAGGCGACCGCGCGGTTGAATTGAGACGCCAGCATTCACGTGGCTGCGCAAGATGGCGCCCTCGACCGGCGTCGTAGCTGTCGAATAGTAGTGCCAGCCACTGTATCCGCCAAGAGCGATGAGGATGCAGAACAACCCGAAGAACACCAGCATCCACGTCCATGCGACGCGCTGGTAGTATATCTGTTCCGGTGATGGATTCGCAATCTGCGCCATACTGAATTCTACTGCATTGAAGTGTAAGGTTCGCCTGCAACGAATTTCTGCCAGGCGATGCTAATACGTCGGCAGATAGCGGTCGAGTTCCCACTGACTGATCGAATGGCTGTACTCTTCCCATTCGCGTGCGCGCGCGTCGATGAAGCGTTCGAGAATGTGCGGACCGAGCGTTTCGGTGATCACCTCGTCGCGCTGCAACTCCTCGAGCGCCAGACCGAGCGTCGATGGCAGAACCTCGAACTGACGTGCGCGCAGATCGACCTCGAACAGGTCTTCTTCGACCGGCGGCGGCAGCGGCAGTTCGCGCCGAATGCCGTCGAGACCGGCAGCAAGAATGACAGCTAGCGCCAGATACGGATTGCATGACGGATCGGCGCAGCGCAACTCAACACGCGCCGACTGCGGGCGATTCGTGCTGATGCGCGGCACCCGCACCAGCTGCGCGCGATTGGTGCGCCCCCAGATCAGGTAGACCGGCGCCTCGAAGCCGGGCACCAGGCGCTTATACGAGTTTACGAGCGGCGCAAGCACCGCGATCATGCCGCGTGCGTGCGCCAGCAACCCGGCGATAAAGTGGCGCGCCAGTTTCGAGATACAGTAGGGATCGTGGGGGTCGAAAAAGAGATTTTTGCCGCTCGCTGCGTCTGCGAGGCTCAGATGCATATGCAGACCATTCCCATTCAGGTGGGCGATTGGCTTGGGCATGAACGTCGCATACAGATTTGAGCGTTGAGCGCGTGGTCACCAGATGATCGGCGGCACGCAACCCGTCGGTATGCCGCAGGTCAATCTCGTGCTGACTGAGCGCGCCTTCGTGATGCGTCGCCTCGACCTCGATGCCGAAGGCGCTGAGTGCGCGCACCATACGTCGGCGAATGTGGGTCGCCGCATCAGTCGTTGCATCGAAATACCCTGCGACATCGTGCGGGATCAGCGCCGGACGACCGTCGGGACCGGAGCGGAACAGAAAGAACTCGACTTCCGGACCGACGTAGAAGGTCAGGCCCATGCGATGCGCCACATCGAGCGCGCGCCGGAGCGCGTACCGCGGATCGCCGGCGAAAGGCTTCCCCTCCGGCGTATGCACATCACAGATCATGCGCGCGGTCACAAACCCCGCTGCCTCGTCCCACGGAATAATCGCAAACGTTTCGAGATCGGGCACGAGATACATGTCGCTCTCGGCGACACGGGCAAACCCTTCGAGCGATGAACCATCGAACCAGACGCCGTGATCGAGGCAGTCGGGCAGTTCCGACACCGGAATCGTCACATTTTTCACCATGCCGACGATATCGGTGTACTGGAGGCTGACAAACTCGACGTTTCGTTCGGCGGCACGTTTGAGAATAGTCTCACGAGTGACAGTCATTGCCCATTCCTGTTCTGCACCCGCTGATACAATATCTGATACCCGCCATCGCGCGCGCCGCGGGTGATGACGCGATACCGCAGCGTCCCGGTTTCATCGAGTCGAACGGCGCCAGCCCGCGAGACCTGGTCGCCAGGACGGCTCTGAACGGCGAAAGCGACGCTGCCGCCAGCATTCAGCATTTCAAGGCGTAGCTCACCCTGTTGCACTTCGAGAATGACAATCGTCTGAAGGGTTGTGGCGCCGCTTCCGATCGGAATAGCATACTCATCAGTTCCTTCAGCGCCCAGAAAGGTACGGGTTATATTGCCCGAATCGGGACGAAGATCGACCGACAGGCGATCGCCAGAAACAAGCATGCATGCCGGCATCAACAGCAGTGCCAGGACGCCAGACAGCGCCATGCGTATTGTAGAGGAAAACCATGACAATCGCACGTCCTACCCATACGACTCAGGGCGATCATTGGCGTTGTAGGTCGCCTCTTCCGGCACCAGTTTCAGGCGCAGCGGACGGCGTGCCTCGACATACAGATTGCTTTCGCAGTCGGTGCATACCAGGCGCGTACCAGGCATGACATACTCCTGGAGCGCCAGTTTTCGCCCGCAAACCGGGCATTTTGTCGTTTCGAGCGACATAGCAAGCATCGCAGTGCAGTAATGATTCAATCCTGAAGAAACAGCGACTCAACAAACGTTTCCGCATCGAACAGCGCCAGATCGGTCATTTTTTCCCCGACGCCAACGTAGCGGATGGGGCGCTCGATATCCTGCGCGATCGCGAAGGCGATCCCGCCTTTGGCCGTGCCATCGAGTTTGGTCACTGCCACATCGGTCACATCAACCGCCTTCAGGAACGATTTTGCCTGAAGCACGCCGTTCTGCCCGGTCGTCGCATCGATGACCAGCAGCACCTCGTGCGGCGCGTCGGGGAAGCGGCGCCGGATGATGTTACGCAACTTTTGCAGTTCCAGCATCAGGTTTGTTTTGGCGTGCAGGCGCCCGGCGGTATCGATGATCAGCACATCGACATCCCCCCCGGCGACTGCTTCGATCGCATCATACACAACCGCGCCAGGGTCGGCGCCCTGACCGCGCGAGATAACCGGCACGCCAACGCGCTCTGCCCACGTTTCCAGTTGCTCGGTCGCTGCGGCGCGGAAGGTGTCGCCGGCTGCAAGCAGAACACGCTTGCCGAATTGATTCTTCAGGCGATACGCGAGTTTGGCGATCAAGGTCGTTTTACCCGCGCCATTGACGCCGACCACCAGTATGATGTAGGGATGCGCATTGATCGGCTGACGCCGCTCCTGTTCCTGCAGCACGCGCACCATTTCCGCCTTCAGCATGTCGCGCGCCTCACGCGCGCGCCTGACGCCATACCGATTGCAGCGGTCCTTGGTGCGGTTGACCAGGTACATCGTCGTTTCGACGCCAACATCCGCCTGAAGCAACAGCGCCTCGAGATCGTCCCACAGGTCATCGGTGATCGGTTCGTCGGTAGCGAACAGACTGGCGATCTGCCCGAAGAGCCCCTGGCGCGCTTTCGCAGTCGCCCGGTCGATCTTCTGCTCTTCCTGCCTAGCTTCCTCTTCGGTGCGCGGCGCATCCTGCCCGCGTCCGAACATGCGCTTGAAAAATCCCATGCTCTCCTCTCGATCCGCACCTCGCCGGCGCAAATATCTGCGCGGTATTGTACCACGCCGCCGCCATAGAATGGCAGGGTCAGGTCGGCGATGTTCCAACTGCACAGAATTCGTCAAATTTTCGTCTTGCTTCTGCACAGTCTTCATGGTATAGTTGAGACATGTCCGCACACAGGGTTCCTGTTTCGACGATCAGAGTAATTGCACACATCAGAAGGGAGTGGAGTCACATGCTGCGACACATCAGGCGTCGTGGGCTGGCGCTCATCGCCGGCGCAGGTCTGGCATTGAGCATTGCCGCGTGCGCGGGTCAGGCGAATGTTCAGGAACAGCCGTTGTTGAACCAGTTGATGGCGCCCAACGGTCTGGTCATTCAGCAACCGGCGACAAATCAGACGGATACGAACCTGACGCTACCGTTCGACCGAGTCGAGCAAGCGCCCGCTGCGCCTGCTGGTAACGAGCAGGTGACATTCGACCGCACTGAGCAGGCGCCAGCTGCCGCTCCCGCCGGTGAGTCGCAGCGCGCAATGGAGACGAAACAGAACACTGCTGTCTACATGGGGTGTGGGAAGTAGAGCTGAGCGAATCGGCAGTAAACTGCGAGGGCGACAACCGCACGCAACGGTTGTCGCCCTTGTTTCTTGATGATCTTGAGCAGAGTGCGAATACCCTGTTGCCTAAATGACCTTTGTGAGTCTCACTCTGCAGCTGCTGGCGCTGCTTCTTCGCTGTAATCCTTGAGGGTCGAAAGATCGCGGATGCGTTCGGTGAAGAGGATGCCATCCAGGTGATCGATCTCGTGTTGCAGCGCGCGCGCCAGCAACCCGGTCGCGCGGCGAATGCGCTGCCGCCGCCCGCTCAGATCGGTATACTCGACCGTCACCCATGCTGCGCGCGGCACGTCGCCGTACCACCCTGGCAGGCTCAGGCATCCCTCGAGCCCGACCTCTTCCTGATCGCTGGCTTTGACGATCTCCGGGTTGATCAGCACAAAGTTCTGCTCTGGCGCAACTTCGACCTTGGTGCCGTCCGGTCGCTCTTCTACTGCAGGAGGGATCGAAATGATCGCCAGGCGCTGCAGGATGCCGATCTGCGGCGCTGCCAGACCAACGCCATTGGCAGCGTGCATGGTTTCAAACATATCGGCGACCAGCTGCTTCAGTGATGGGTTGGGCATCCGCACCGGGTGGCAGCGTGTGGTCAGGATTTTCTTGTCGTCCGGGTTATCGATACGCAGGATGCGGCGCAGAGCCATGGCGTCTTTCCTCCACGATAGGCATGCATGATCTTATTGCATTATAGCATGGCTGTTCCCAATTTTCCCTTGCTTGACAGCAATACGCTTCGGTGATACACTGCGCATTACAGGGCGAGTATTCAACAGTAAACGTCATGCATTCACTGGTTGCTAAGCGGATCAAGCAGAGCAAAAAGCCGGACACTCGGTCTGGTTAGGCTCGCTTGTCCCGTGGTAGTGATCGACAGGCCCGCTTCGCCAGACCAGGCGAGCGGGCTTTCTGTTTGCACTTCAGGAGGAAATTGTGGGGCAGACGCTTGCAGAACAGATCCTTTCACACGCCGCCGGACGACCGGTCTCTGCCGGCGAGAATGTTGTCGCACGGGTCGATCTTGCGATGATGCACGACAGTATTTCGCCGAGCATTATCAAAATCTTGCACAATGACCTGGGCGCTGAACAGGTCTGGGACCGCGACCGAGTTGCTGTGGTGGTGGACCACGTGGCGCCGGCGGCAACTATCCAGAATGCCGAGCATCAGCTGGCGCTGCGGCGCTGGGTACGGCAACAGCAGATCACACACTTCTTCGATGTTGGGCGGGGTATTTCACATCCAGTGCTCATTGAAGAAGGGCTGGCGCGTCCCGGTATGGTGATCCTCGGCAGCGACTCGCATTCGACCGCATACGGCGCAGTGGGTGCATT
The DNA here is from genome assembly GCA_041641515.1 of Roseiflexus sp. Classification (GTDB taxonomy): domain Bacteria; phylum Chloroflexota; class Chloroflexia; order Chloroflexales; family Roseiflexaceae; genus Roseiflexus. Next base: position 18,364 of record JBEPYG010000018.1, on the reverse strand, counting down.
CGGCACCGGTATGGGTGCGACCGACATGGCCCTGGCGCTGGCAACCGGACAGACGTGGCTCCGGGTGCCGGAAACGATTCGTATTCAAGCGCATGGACGGTTTCGCCCTGGCGTTGGGGCGAAGGACCTGGGGTTGCGTGTGGCGCGCATGATCGGCGCCGATGGTGCAACCTACCAGTCGGTGGAGTGGCACGGTGTTGAGGAGCTGCGTGTGAGCGAGCGGATGACCCTCGCCACTCTCTCGATCGAGATCGGCGGAAAGGCGGGAATTATTCCGCCAACCGGTTCTGGCTGGGAAGAACACGCCAAGCGCCTTGGTATCACGGCGCCATCGTGGTTGCGAGTCGAAGAGGATGCGCACTATAGCCGCACTGTTGAAGTCGATCTCGACACCCTCGAGCCACAGGTGAGCGTGCCACACTTCGTGGACAATGTGCGCGATATCAGCGAATTGGGGCGCGTTGAGGTCGATGTAGTTTACATCGGCACCTGCACCAACGGTCACGCTGGCGACATGGCTGCTGCCGCGCAGATCCTGAAGGGGCGTAAAGTGGCGCGCGGGGTACGGTTACTGGTTGTGCCGGCATCGAGCGAAGCATTACAGCAGGCAACCCTCGATGGAACCCTGGCGACGTTACTCGAAGCAGGCGCGGCGATCGGCACCCCCGGCTGTGGCGCGTGTATCGGGCGGCACATGGGTGTGCTCGCGCCTGGCGAGGTCTGTCTGTTTACCGGAAACCGTAACTTCCGTGGGCGCATGGGGTCGCCGGACGCGCAGATTTACCTGGCGTCGCCGGAAGTCGCTGCGGCAACTGCAATTCTCGGGTATATTGCTCATCCGGCAGAGGTGATCGGCTGACCCTATCGACAGATTGCAGATTTCGGATTGCAGATTGCTGCAGCGGCAGTGTAGCGCGCTCTGATGGGAGCGCGTATGCGAGCTGCTCAAATGTCAATCGGTAGAGGAGCGATCTGCATCCAGAGGAGTGCACGTGCATCCTGAAACGATTGCCATCCATGCCGGACAGGAGATCGACCCAACCACAGGTGCGGTCATTCCGCCGATCTACCTGACGACGACCTTCGAGCGCGCGCCGGACGGGAGTTTTCCGCACGGGTACATCTACACCCGAAACGGCAATCCCAATCGCGCCATGCTCGAAACCTGTCTGGCGTCACTCGAAGGTGGCGCAACATGTGTAGCGTTCAGTTCAGGTCTCGCTGCGGCGATGAGCATCTTCCAGGCGCTGCGCCCCGGCGACCACGTGATTGCGCCCGATGATGCCTACCACGGGGTCACGCGGCTGCTGCGCGAGATCATGGCGCCGTGGGGACTCGAGTATACCCGCGTCGACATGCGCGACCCGCAGAATGTTGCAGCAGCGCTGCGCCCAAACACGCGCCTGGTGTGGCTCGAAACGCCATCCAATCCGTTGCTCAAGATCGCCGACATTGCAGCAATCGCCGAGATTGCCCATCACGCTGGCGCGCTGTGCGCCGTGGACAACACGTGGGCGACGCCGGTGCAGCAGCGACCGCTGGAACTAGGCGCGGATTTGGTGATGCACGCAACGACAAAATACATTGGCGGACATAGCGATGTCCTTGGCGGTGCAGTCGTGTTTGGCGCGAACGATGCCTTTGCTGAGCGGGTGCGTTTTCTGCAGATCAATGGCGGCGCTGTCCCTTCGCCGTTCGACTGCTGGCTGGCGTTGCGCGGTATTCAGACCCTTTCCTACCGCGTGCGTGCGCATGCCGCAAACGCAATGCGGGTTGCCCGCTTCCTGGCGACCCACCCGCGCATCGAGCGCGTCCACTACCCCGGACTGGAAACCCACCCCGGTCACGCGGTCGCAGCACGGCAGATGAGCGGCTTCGGCGGCATGCTCTCGATTGAGGTCGAAGGGGGCGAACCGGCAGCAATGGACGTTGCAGCGAAGGTCAAGATCATCACCCGCGCCACCAGTCTCGGCGGCGTCGAGAGTTTAATTGAACACCGTGCGTCGGTGGAGGGACCGGAGAGCACCACTCCACCTGGACTGCTACGCATTTCGGTTGGACTCGAACATCCCGATGACCTGATTGCCGACCTTGCACAGGCGTTGGAGTGAACATAGACCAAAGCTGAAGGTTAGAAAGATGTTGCACATAACGGAAAGGAATAGCACCCATGGCTCGAGTCTGGCGGTTTGGCGCCAATGTCAACACCGATCAGATTGTTCCCGGACGGTATGCACCGTACATGCTGAAAAACGAGGACGATCTGCGTAAATACCCGTTTGTTGAGGCGCGTCCTGAGTTTGCTTCAACGGTTCGACCTGGCGACCTGATCGTTGCCGGTCCGAACTTCGGGTGTGGTTCATCGCGCGAATACGCACCACTGGCGCTCAGAATGGTCGGGGTAGGAGCGATCATCGCTCCACTTTTTGCCCGAATCTTCTATCGGAATGCGCTGAACCTAGGCATTCCGCTCTTCGAAGCAGACCTTACGGGTCACCTGGAGGATGGGCAGGAGGTCGAGTTTAACGCAGAAACCGGCATTATCATCGCCGATGGTCGTACCATCCAGCTACCGCCGCCACCCGAATGGATGCGCGAGGTCTGGCGTGAGGGGGGTATTGTGCCGTTTTACCGGAAGTATCGTCGTTTTCCAGGAGCGGTCTCTGGATGAGTGTGACGCCATACACTATTCTTGTGATACCCGGCGATGGCATCGGGCGCGAGGTCATTCCGGCCGCAGTCTCCGTCCTGCAAGCAACCGGTCTACCGCTGCGGTTCGTCGAAGCGGATGCCGGATGGGAATGCTTCCAGCAACAGGGAGAGGCGTTACCTTCGGCAACACTCGATGCTGCGCGCGCTGCCGATGCCATCTTGTTCGGTGCGGTTGCATCTCCGAGTCATCCCGTCGTGGGGTATCGCAGCCCGATCGTGCGCCTGCGCCGCGAACTCGACTTGTACGCCAATATCCGTCCGATCTATGATGATCCGGCAGCAGCCGGCAATCCACGGGCACGTCGGGTGGATCTCGTCGTCGTCCGCGAAAATACCGAAGGATTGTACGCCGGACGTGAACGGGTCGAAGATGGAGGCGACACCGCCATCGCGGAACGGGTGATCACCCGACGCGCCAGTGAACGTATCGCACGCGTCGCCTTCGAACTGGCGCGCAACCGGCGCGCCGCTCGCGGCGAGGATAGCACACTGCCAGCACGGGTCACAATTGTTCACAAAGCAAACATCTTGCGCGAAACGTGCGGATTGTTCCGCACCGCCGCACGAGAGATTGCCCAGGCATACCCTGACGTGCAGGCAGAGGAAATGCTAGTCGATACGTGCGCCTTGCAGATCGCCACACACCCAGAACGCTTTGATGTGATTGTCACAACGAACCTGTTCGGTGACATTCTGTCGGATGTCGCCTGCGCCTGGGGTGGCGGGTTAGGACTGGCATCGTCGGCAAACCTAGGTGAGCGACACGCACTGTTCGAACCAGTTCATGGCGCCGCGCCTGACATTGCCGGAAAGGGGATCGCCAATCCGCTGGCAGCAATCGGGTGCGCCGCACTCTTGCTCGCCCATCTTGCCCGCCGCGCATCGCTGGAATATGCACCTGACATGATCGCGTGGAGCGCGCGCATCCAGCGCGCGATTCGCCACATCCGCGCCGCCGGTCCGCACACACCCGACCTTGGGGGCAACGCAGTCACATCTCAGATTACCGATGCAGTTATTGCACATATGCTTACAACATAAGAAAGGAGACATCCTCATGCGCGCCATCTGTCCCGAATGTGAAGCTGAGATCACGCTGCCCGAAGGAACCGTCGAAGGTGAAATTCTCACCTGCCCCGACTGCGCCGCCGAACTGGAAGTTGTCAGCATCGATCCGCCGGAACTGGCGCTTGCGCCGGAAGTTGAAGAAGACTGGGGGGAATGACCTATGCGAGTCGGCGTTCTCTGTTCACGCATCCGCGTCGAAGAGAAACTCCTCTTTGCCGAACTGGAACGACGTGGCATCGCGTATGAACGCATCGACGACGATGATGTCATCTTCGATCTCAATGAAGGTCGCTACGAGTACGATGTGGTACTCGAACGGAGTATTCACCATTCACGTGCACTCTATGCGCTCAAGGTGTTCAATGATGCTGGTGTGCCAACAGTTAACACCGCCTCGGTCGCCGACATTTGCGGCGATAAGTTCAAAACAACCCAGGCGCTTATCCGTGCCGGCGTGCCAACCCCGCGCACCCGCATGGCTTTCACGCCTGAGTCGGCACTCCGCGCTATCGAAGACCTCGGATATCCGGTGGTGCTCAAACCGGCCATTGGCTCGTGGGGTCGCTTGATTGCCAAGGTCAACGACCGCGAGGCGGCGGAAGCGCTCCTTGAGCACAAGCAGATTCTGGGGTCGTACCACCACTCGATTTTCTACATTCAGGAATATATTCCCAAACCCCACCACCGCGACATTCGCGCCTTTGTGGTCGGCGATGAGTGCATCTGTGCAATTTACCGCACCAGCGAGCACTGGATCACCAATACCGCCCGTGGCGGACAAGCTGGTGTCTGTCCGGTGACTCCAGGACTAGCCGATCTGTGCGTCAGCGCCGCATACGCAGTCGGCGGCGGCGTGGTCGCGATCGATGTGCTGGAAGCGCCCGACGGCAGATTGCTGGTGAACGAGGTCAATTACACGATGGAGTTCCGCAACAGCATCGCGCCAACCGGCGTGGACATTCCGGCGCGCATTATCGACTATACGCTCGACGTTGCGCGGAAAGGGTGAGTCTATGAGCGTGCGTGTCTCGATTGTCGGCGGCAGCGGCTACGTCGGCGGTGAATTGCTTCGCCTGCTGTTGTTCCACCCTGGCGTCGCCGTTGCGCAGGCAACGTCCGAGCGGCTGGCGGGCAAACCGGTTACAACGGCACACCCAAACCTGCGCGGTGTTCCTGCCGCGCGCGAACTCCAGTTCACCTCGCAAGACCGGCTGGCGCCGTGTGATGTGTTGTTTCTGGCATTGCCGCACGGCGATGCCGCGCGCGCCATCGAGCGCTTCGCCCAATACGCGCCGAAGATTATTGACTGTTCGGCAGACTTCCGCCTGCGCGACCCTGCCGTCTATACCCGCTGGTACGGCGAGAACCATCCTGCACCGCACTGGCTCGAACGCTTCGTCTACGGACTGCCCGAACTGCACCGTGACGCCATCCGAACCGCGAATTATGTCAGCGGCGTGGGATGTAACGCAACCGCAGCAAATCTGGCGTTACTGCCACTGGTGCGAGCCGGCCTGATTGACCAGAGTCGCGATGTCATCGTCGAGGTGAAGGTCGGTTCCTCGGAAGGTGGAGCGCAACCTAGTGAGTCATCCCACCACCCCGAACGTAGTGGTGCAGTACGCTCATTTGCACCAGTCGGGCATCGTCATACTGCCGAGGTGATGCAGGAGCTCGGTCTGGAGCGTGTGCACATGTCGATTACCAGCGTCGAGCTGGTACGCGGCGCACTTGCCACAGCGCATGCCTTCGCCAGCGCCCCGGTGAGCGAGAAAGACCTCTGGCGTGCGTTTCGTGCTGCATACGGCAACGAACCCTTCGTGCGCATCGTGCGCGAAAAACAGGGCACATACCGTTTGCCAGAACCGAAAATCCTGGCAGGCAGCAACTATGCTGATGTCGGTTTCGCCGTCGATGAAGCGACCGGACGAATCGTTACGATCTGTGCCATCGATAATCTGATGAAAGGCGCCGCCGGAAGCGCGGTGCAATGCCTGAACCTGATGTGCGGCTTCGACGAGCGGCTTGGACTGGAGTTTCCCGGGTTGCATCCGATCTGAGAACCAAGAACCGACAACCGAAGCTATGTGTTCAACGTTGGGGAGGCACACCCGCCCAAGAGCGCGCATGCCGCACCTGGAAGCGAGCGCGTTCCACCCGCATCACCGGTCGCAGCACAATGTCCTTGCAAAGAAAGTGAACACATACGAACGAAAAACCGAGAAACGGGAGCAGTACTGGAAATTATGGAGTCATCACCAATACCATCATTCTTGCACGGCGAGAATCCGGCGCAGCCACGGTATCACGAAGCGGTTGAGTTGTTTGCGCTATTTGACTACCTCAAGGCAATGCGCTGGGGGGTCTTCAGTATCCGCGAGTCGCTGCAAGCGGTCGGTGAGTGCCGCGACGGAACACTTCAAGGGTTTCACCTGACCGTCGATGAAGCGTGGGAAGCGGTGCGCGGGATGGACTCACTCGGCGTGGGGGTCATTGAACTGCCCGCATTTCCCGCCAATCCGCCGGGACAAGCATTCAACCGACGCCTGATGGAACGCGCCGCCGCTCACGGATTGACGACGACCTTCGCCGCGCATGCGCGCTGCGCTGCCACCGACGTTCGCACTGCTGCCGAAACCGGTTTTCGTCGTCTCCACCTCTACATCGGCGTCAGTCCGATCAAACAGGCGACCGTGCGCGCGAATGCGAAACAACTCGCCGATAAAGCGTTCGACGCGATTCGCCTGGCGCGCGACCTCGGCTGCGACTGCGTCCGCATCAGCACTGAAGATGCCTACCGTACACCGCTCGACGACTATCGCGCTTTCTATGAGCGTCTGCAAGAACACCTCGATCGCCATGGTCTGTACGTCGATGGGATCGGCATCCCTGATACCGTCGGTGTCGGCACAATCGACGACCTTGGCGACCGGATTGCCATTCTGCGACAGACAGGCATTCGTTTCGCCTTCCTCGAATGTCACATTCACAACGACATTGGACATTCCGACCGGTTGTACGTTGACACACTGCTCTTGTGTATGCGTCTGGGGATCATGATGCTGCCCGACTTCTCGATCCTGGGCATTGGCGAGCGCAACGGCACGATCGGTCTCAGTTCGCTGATTGAGGCGATTTACCGACGATTGCTGCTTCTCTATCCGCGTTCGATGCCCGCGATCCGCCAGGCCGTGCGCGAGAAACTTGGCGTGCTACCCGATGGTGAACTGTTCGTCAACCGCTACCGTGATCTCGATGCATTCTTTTACCGCATCCTGGCGCGCAGCGGTTTCGTCTTCGACCGTAGTCCGTTCTCATCGAATACGGAATACGACGGCTCGGGCGTCCACGCCGATACGACCCTGCGCGCATTTCGGCTGGCGCACGAGAAAGGGTACACAGGGCAGCAGGCGATCGATCTGGGAAACAGCGCCTACGCCGGGGCGCTGCCACCCTACGACATGCCGCTGCGCACTCCGGTGCTGGCGTGCTTCGGCTGTGGGAAGAGCAATGTCCGTTTCTGGCGCGAACGCGAACATCTGGTCCTCCGCCACCCTGACGACATTCGCGCCCGCATCGTTCCCTATGCTGATGATCTCGCTGAAGACCACCAGCATATTCCCACCGACGACGGAAGCGCCGACGAACTTGCGGCGCGTCTGATACGCTGCGCCAGTGTGCGTGAAGGCGGCATCAACCATCACCAGGCGATGGAGATCGTCCGGCTCTTCTACCGGTCTACGGAGGAGGTATGATTGTCATCAAAGTTGGCGGCGGTGCAGGCATCGCCTATGACGCGCTCTGCGCCGACCTTGCGGCGCTTACGCGCGCCGGACAGCGTTTTGTTCTGGTGCATGGCGGCTCCCATGAAACCAATACCCTCGCGGAGCAGGTAGGGCATCCGCCGCGCTTCGTCACCTCGCCATCCGGTTATACGAGCCGCTACACCGACCGCAAGACGCTGGAACTATTTCTGATGGCGGCGGCGGGGAAGGTCAACAAACTGATCGTCGAGCGCCTACAGGGTCTGGGGGTGAACGCTGTCGGTCTCTCCGGTCTCGACGGTCGTTTGCTGGAGGGTCCGCGCAAAGCGGTTATTCGCATCATCGAGGATGGCAAGCAGAAGGTGCTGCGCGACGACTGGACCGGAACGATCGAGAAGGTCAATACTGATCTGCTTCACCTGCTGTTGAACGCCGGCTTCCTGCCGGTCATCGCTCCAATTGCCGCGAGTTACGCCGGTGAAGCGCTCAACGTCGATGGCGACCGCGCCGCTGCAGCGATTGCCGTTGCACTTGGCGCAGACACCCTCGTGTTACTGACGAATGTTCCCGGCTTGCTGCGCGCCTTTCCCGATGAACACACGCTCGTCCGACAGATTCCGCGCACCGACGTGGAGGAATACCTGCCGCTGGCGCAGGGACGCCTGAAGAAGAAGATCCTGGGAGCATCCGAGGCGCTCACCCAAGGGGTGGGACGAGTCATTCTGAGCGATGCGCGCGTTGCCGAACCGGTCTCGCGCGCGCTTGCAGGCGAAGGTACGGTCATCGCATGACACGCTGGCAACGCACGCTGTTCATTCTGGTCACCGCTCAACTGGTGTCGGCAATCGGCTTTGGCATGTTCTTTCCGTTTCTGCCGTTGTACGTCGAGTACCTGGGAACGAACACCGGATTGAGTCTAGCATTCTGGGCAGGTATGGCATTTTCGGGGCAGGCGCTGACGATGGCGATCAGTTCGCCGATCTGGGGCTCGCTGGCGGACCGGTACGGACGCAAGGCGATGATCGAGCGTGCGATGTATGGTGGTGCGGTAATCATTCTGCTGATGGGGTTTGCCCGTTCGGCGGAAGAACTGGCGCTGCTGCGCGCGATCCAGGGCGCAATCACCGGCACGATTGCAGCGATCAATGCGCTGGCGGCGTCGCTCGTGCCACGCGAACGCACCGGCTACGCGATGGGTATGCTGCAGGTTGGACTGTGGGCTGGGGTTGCAGCGGGTCCATTTCTCGGCGGGATCGTTGCCGATGTCTTTGGTTTCCGTGCAGCATTTATCATCACTGCGATCCTGCTGCTCATTTCTGGCATTGTCGTGACTTTTGGTGTGAAGGAACAGTTCACGCCGCCACCCAGGGGAGTGCGACAACCCGGCATTCTCAGCGACTGGCAGCGCATTCTGGCATTGCCGGGGGTTGCTCCCGCCTACGCAGCACGCTTCCTCAACTGGCTGGGACCGACCATGCTCCTGCCGGTGCTGCCGCTCTATGTTGCATCACTGATGCGTGGCAACGAAGGGATCAGCACACTGACCGGCGTCATCGTCGGGCTTTCGTCGGCGGCAGGAACCGTCAGCGCCCTCTACCTGGGGCGGCTCGGCGACCGTGTCGGGCACCGCCGGGTGCTGCTTGCAGGAACGCTGGTTGCAGCGCTTTGCTTTATTCCACAGGCATTCGTCCATACTGGATGGCAACTTCTCGTCCTCCAGGCGCTGACAGGCGCGGCGACCGGTGGGATGAACCCGGCGCTTAGCGCACTGCTGGCGCGCTACACGCGCGCCGGCGACGAAGGGGCAGTGTTTGGCATCGACAACTCGGTGAACTCCGCTGCACGCGCCGCCGCGCCTCTGCTCGGAGCAGCAGTTGCTGCGTGGTTCGGGTTGCCTGCCATTTTCATCGTGACGGCGCTGGTCCTGTTAGGCGCGGCGGCGCTGGTCTTCCGGTGTCTGCCGGAACGGACGGTTGCACCGCCGCAGGTTGCTCCTGCGGCGCAACCGTGCGAGCAAACCCGTGGGTAGTCCAGGTGCGCGAGGGGCGCAGACGTCATGCGGAGATCAGGTCTCCTGGAGTGAGCTCGCTTGCCGCAGGTGATCGACGGTGAGGGTGTATGCCCGCGCAAACCCGCCAATGTACCGTGCACCGTCGGCAGTAAAACGGTAGAGGTTGAAGTCGGCAAAATCGAAGAGCATCGCCGCTGCCGGGTGCCGTGCCAGGTAGCGTTCTCGTCCGATCGCGTATTCCGGCGTATCCTTCGCCACCAGCGCAACGGCGCCGCTCACCGTGATCCGCGCCAGCGTCTGCACATCATCGACTGAGGGTGTCTCCGGTTCGGCGATCAGCAACGCGGCGCGTGGATCGGCGCGCAGGTGGCGGGTGTGCGGCGAGAGGTCGCTCAGGTGCAGCAGATAACTGCACAGATCATCTTCGACAGCGTAGGCAACAAGAGACACAAATGGTGCGCCGTCGGCGAGCGTTCCCAACGAGGCGACGCGTTGACCACGCACAAGGCGCGCCACGAGCGGAAGTTCATCCTGGAGCATGACATTTCTCCAAACAGTTTAGCATCACGCAGAAACGAAGGACGCGAACCACAAAAGGCGCACAGATCACAAAGACTAGGAGAGTCAGGAGACCACGATGGCACCATCAACAAGTGAGTTTATCATATCTACCGAGAATGCGTATACGTCCGGCGTCTATCCCAAGCGACAGGTTGCGATTGTGCGCGGCGAAGGCGCATTGCTTTGGGATGCTGATGGTCGCGTCTATATCGATTGCGTCGGCGGGCAGGGTGCGGCCAATCTGGGGCATGCTCATCCGGCAGTCGTGGCAGCTATCCGTGAACAGTCAGAGCGCCTGATCAGTTGCCCGGAGATTTTCTACAATGACCAACGCGCCGCCTATCTTGCAGAACTTGCCGCCGTGCTCCCTTTCGCTGCACGAATATTCCTGTGCAACTCAGGCGCCGAGGCGGTTGAGGGGGCGCTGAAAATCGCGCGCCTGAAGACCGGGCGAACCGGCATTATTGCAGCAGTGCGCAGCTTTCATGGTCGCACGATGGGGGCGCTTTCCGCTACATACGAACCAAAGTACCGCGAACCATTCATGCCGCTCGTACCCGATGTGTCGCACGTACCATACAACAATATCGCAGCACTCGATGCTGCAGTGACCGAACGCACCGCTGCAGTCATCCTGGAACCGGTTCAGGGTGAAGGCGGCGTGCACCCCGCCGCACCCGGCTATCTGGCCGATGTCGAGCGGATCTGCTGTGAACGTGGCGCGCTGCTGATCATCGATGAAGTGCAGACCGGTTTCGGGCGCACAGGTGCGCTCTTTGCAATCGAGCATCACCATATAACGCCGGCAATCCTCTGCCTGGCAAAATCGATTGCCGGCGGGTTACCGATGGGCGCCATTGCTATCAACACCACGCTTGGTCCTCTTCCGCCAGCTAGCCACGGAACAACATTCGGCGGCTCACCCCTTCTTTGTGCTGCCGCGCGAGCTACACTGCGCGTCCTGCGCGACAACGACCTGCCGCGCCAGGCTGCGGAAAAAGGCGCCTATGTTCTTGAACGCCTTCGCGCACTGCAACTTCCTCGCATTCGCGCTATTCGTGGACAAGGCTTGCTGATCGGCATCGAACTGAAGGAACGAGTACAACCGTTTCTCATTGCCCTTATGGAACGCGGCGTCCTGGCGTTGCCCGCCGGACCGAATGTACTCCGGTTGCTGCCGCCGCTTGTCATTACCTACGAGCAGATCGACACGGTAATTGCCACAATTGCGGAGGTGCTGGCATGACCTTCGACCCTGTCGTCCTGCTAACCCGCATGCTGGAAGTTCCTTCCGTCTCTACGCACGAGTCTGAACTGGCACACATTCTGATCGCCGACATGGCGCAGCTGGGGTTCGAGAGTTTCGTCGATGAAGTCGGGAATGCGGTTGGCATCATCGGCTCCGGTCCAGAAGTCGTTCTTCTCGGGCATATCGACACCGTACCCGGGCAAATACCGGTACGCATCGAGGACGGCAGACTCTACGGTCGCGGCGCAGTTGACGCCAAAGGACCATTCGCGGCGTTCATCTGTGCGGCAGCGCGTCTGATAGAATCAGGCGCAAACCTGCCATTCCGCCTGGTGCTGATCGGAGCGGTGGAAGAAGAGTCTGCGTCATCGAAAGGCGCGCGCTACGCAACCGAACGCTATCATCCCGTCGCCTGCATCATCGGAGAGCCAAGTGGTTGGAACCGAATCACCCTCGGCTACAAAGGGCGTCTCCTGGTCGATGGTGTGTGGGAGCAACCAACGAGTCACAGCGCCGGACGTGAGATATCCGCCGCTGAACAAGCAGTCGCTTTCTGGAACGATGTTGCTGCCTATTGCGCCGCATACAACCAAGGGCGCGAGCGACTGTTTGACCGGTTACTGCCCTCATTGCGTTCTATCTGCAGCCAAAGCGACGGCCTGACCGATCGGGCGGAATTGACCGTCGGCGTCCGTCTCCCGCCTGATGTATCGCCTGAGACGCTGGCTTCTACCATTGCAGCATTCGCTCACGGCGGCGTTCTGCACTTCCGCGACCTCTGCCCCGCCTACCAGGCAAACAAGAACACTCCACTGGCACGCGCTTTCATCAGAGGCATTCGCGCTGCTGGCGGAGAGCCTGGCTTCCTGCTAAAAACCGGCACCTCCGATATGAATATCGCCGGACCGGTGTGGCGCTGCCCTATCCTCGCATATGGACCGGGAGACTCGGCTCTTGACCATACCCCTGACGAGCACATCATCATTGAGGAATACCTGCGCGCTATCGACGTGCTGGAGCGTGTGTTGCGGCAGTTTCCTCTTCCTGGTTCTTCAGCCGCCACGTGATGGAGCGTAGATTGCTTGCAGCGTCTTCGGGTGTGGTGGGTGAGCGCTGCGGGTGACCGCCTGCCATTGCGTGTGGAAGCATCGGCACAGACCAACACCCGGCACTGTAGGATCTCCTGAAGGCACGGTTTCAACGTCTGTCGAAGTTCAGGCAACACTTCACCTCAAAATCGAAAAAACTCGAAAGCACTTGACAAAACTCGTAAATCACACTACAATCGAAGCCACTTCCCATATGGTGTAAATACAAGAAACATGTCTGATCACAGCAACGACGCACTCCCGCCCGAAGTGCGGCGCGACCAGATCATGGCGTTACTCCAACGCCATGGACAGATCTCCGTCAAATGGTGCGCCGAACAACTTGGCGTCTCCGAGGTAACGATTCGTAGTGATTTTGCCCTGCTTGAGCGGGAGGGCATGCTGCGGCGCATCTGGGGTGGTGCGGTGCTTGATCGGCCACTATGGCCAGAGGGAAGTTTCGCTTCACGATTGAAGAAACAATCTGCCGAAAAAGAGCGTATCGCACGTGCAGCAGCGCGCCTGATCAACGACGGTGATACCGTAATGCTCGACGCAAGCACAACCGCCTATGCCATTGCTCGTCAGATCGCCGACCGTCGCCATCTTACGGTCATTACCAACGGCATGCACCTAGCGCTATCACTCGGCGCCAATCCTTCCATCACCACCATCGTGATCGGCGGACAGGTGCGGGGTGATACCGGTTCACTGACCGGCACGCTAGCGGAGGAAATGTTGCAGCGCCTGCATGCTGACAAAGGATTCTTCTCGGCGCGTGGTTTGACCGTGGCAAAGGGGCTCACCGAAAGTTCCATTCCAGAAGGGTTACTCAAGGCAGCTATGGTGCGTCACGTTGATCAGGTCATTGCCGTACTCGACAGTAGCAAACTCGGTCTCAGTTCATTGACCAGTTTCTGCCCGGTCGAAGCAATCCATCACTTGATCACCGCCGGTTCGGAAGCGGACGAACGGAGCATCCCCTTTCGCGATCTCTTCCCGATCACCATTGTGTAGCGAGGAAACTGTGCAGAGCAGGCCAGTTCTCGAAATGCGCGAAATATCGCGCCGATTTGGTAGCACCCAGGCGCTTGATAGCGTCAGTCTGCGCCTATACCCAGGAGAAGTGCATGCGCTTTTGGGTGAAAATGGCGCCGGCAAATCGACCCTGATCAAAATTATGACCGGTGTACACCAACCCGATAGCGGGCAGATCCTGCTCGATGGACGGTCGGTCCGTATCGGCAGCACACTGGAAGCACAACGGTTGGGCATTGCAGCGATCTACCAGGAACCGCTCATGTATCCCGACCTCAATGTCGCCGAAAATATCTTCATTGCTCATGCCAACCGTGGACTGTGGGTCAATTGGGAGCGTATGTACCGTGATGCGGAGGCAATCCTCGCACAGCTCGATGTACGGCTCGATGTGCGCCAACCAGCGCGCGGTCTCAGTGTAGCTGCACAGCAAACGGTTGAAATCGCCAGAGCATTATCGCTGCAAGCGCGGGTCTTGATCATGGATGAACCAACGGCGGCATTGTCGGCGCATGAGGTGGATCAGCTCTTCACTATCGTGCAGCGTCTGCGCGATCAGGGGGTTGCGATCCTCTTCATCTCGCACCGTCTGGAGGAAGTGTTTCGTATTGCCGACCATATCACCGTCTTCCGTGATGGGCAGTTGATCTCGTCGGCGCCACGCAGTGATGTAACTCCTGAACAGGCTATTCGTGATATGGCCGGACGCGCCATCGAGCAACTCTTCCCGCGTCGCAACACGGTGCGCGATCAGGTACTGGTGCAGGTTCGCGACCTGGGACGGACAGGGGTCTTCAGCGGCATCTCTTTCGATGTCCACGCGGGTGAAGTACTGGGATTTGCCGGCCTCGTCGGCGCTCGCCGCACCGATGTCGGTCTGGCGCTGTTTGGCATTGCCCCTGCGGACAGCGGAACGGTCATCATTGATGGTCAGGAGGTGCGTATCACTACCCCGGCGCAGGCAATGCGCCATGGCATCGCCTATGTCAGCGAGGATCGGCGTGGATTGGGGCTTTCGCTGCCGATGTCGATCGCTGCCAATATCACCCTGTCAACACTACGCCGTTATCTGACGCCGCTTGGTCTCGTGCGCCGCAATGCCGAGATAGCTACTGCCGAAGCGTATCGCCATCGTCTCTCTATCCGCGCTCCATCGGTCGAGGTTGCAGTGGGTCAATTGTCGGGCGGGAATCAGCAAAAAGTCATGTTGAGCAAATGGCTCAATACCCGTCCCCGGCTGCTCATCCTCGACGAACCGACGCGCGGGATCGACGTAGGAGCAAAAGCGGAAGTGCATCAAATGATCGATGATCTTGCTGCCGAAGGCATTGCTATCATTCTTATCTCTTCGGATCTGCCTGAAGTGCTGGCAATGAGTGATCGGGTGCTGGTGATGCGCGAGGGCCGGTTTATGGGTCTGTTCAACCGTCATGAAGCAACGCAGGAGCGTATTCTGGCAGCAGCAATGGGGCAGGCAGCAACCCTGGACGGGAAGAGCTGATAGTCTGTGCGAAGGTGATCACAATGACCATATGGTGGCAACGTCTACGCCCTGAACAGATTCGCGAGTTGAGTCTCGTGGTGTTAATCGGAGTGGCGCTCCTGATATTCAGCTCGCAGATCGAGAACTTTCTCACGGCGCGCACCTTCAACCGTATCGCTGCAAGTGTTGCAATCGTCGGTATGGTTGCCATCGGGCAGACTCTGGTTGTTCTAACAAGAAACATCGACCTCTCAGTCGGCTCGATTGTCGGTTTCACCGCTTACTTTGTCGGCTCGCAACTGGCAGCAAACAACGCGATGGGGGCGCCGGCAGCAGTATTGCTTGCAATTGCCGTTGGCGGGGGAATGGGGTTGGTTAACGGGGTGATTGTGGCATACGGTCGGGTTCCGGCGATCATTACAACCCTGGGTACGCTGGCAATCTATCGGATGCTCCTGATCAACTACGCCAATGCGCGCACCGTAACTGTCGACTCGTTGCCTGCGTGGGTGGTTGAGTTGAGTCGACAAACCCTCTTTTCGATCGGTGACTTTGCGGTACGTCCGTTGATGGTGGTCACTCTGGCAGCTGTCGTTATCTTTCAGTTGGTGCTGATCTACACCATCTTTGGACGGCGGCTCTACGCCATCGGTTCGAACCCGGAAGCTGCGCGCTTTGCCGGATTACCTGCCCAGCGTATTGTCCTGACAGCGTTCACACTCTGCGGTGCGCTGGCAGGACTAGCCGGCTTCCTCTTCCTGGCACGCTTTGGCACGATCACTGCCGTCGCCGGGCAGGGGATCGAACTGGAGTCGGTTGCAGCCGTTGTGGTTGGAGGCGTCAACACCTTTGGCGGCTCGGGAACAGTGCTTGGCGCATTTCTCGGTGCATTTCTCATCGATCTACTCGGTCAGGGATTGTTGCGCTGGTTGGGGATCAGCGAGTTCTGGCGCGATGCGTTGCTTGGTCTGTTGATCTTGCTGGCAGTTGCCTCAGACGCCGTGATCCTTGGCTGGTTGCGCCGGTTGTGGCAGGCACGCACAGAGGTGAACCATGGCAACTAATCTGCGTCGCCTACTCCGTTGGGAGGGGTTTCTCCTCGCGATCCTCGCGCTGGTCGTGATTGTGAATGTCAGCCGCGCGCCGGCATATCTGACCCTGGCAAACCAGATCAATCTGTTCCAGCTCTCGATCGAGAAAATCATCGTGGCGCTGGTGATGGCGTTTGTGATTATCAATGGTGAAATTGATCTTTCGGTAGCCTCGGTTATGGGGTTGGCAGCTTGCTTAACGGCGGTTCTATTCGAGAGTGGCATGCCTATGCCTCTGGCAATCCTCATTGCACTGCTCGCCGGTGTGTGTTGCGGTGCATTCAACGGCTTCTGGGTGGCGTATGTCGGATTGCCGTCACTGGCAGTTACCCTAGCCGGCATGATCGGCTTCCGAGGGGTGGCACGCATTTTGATCGAAGACCGCTCGATTGGCGGCTTCCCTGAGTGGTTTACAACCCTGGGTCAACAGCCGCTTATTGGACCATTCCCGCTCAGTCTTGTTCTTTTTGCCACGCTGTTTGCACTGGCGCTCATCATACTCCAGTTCTCTGGAGTCGGGCGCCTGGTCTATGTGGTTGGCAATAACGCAGCTGTCGCCCGCTACTCCGGCATCGATACAGCACGACTGAAAATGGGTATCTTCATCGCTTCTGGACTGATCGCCGCGATGGCTGGCGTCCTGCTGGCAGCCCGACTCGGCGCTGTCCGCGGGAATACTGCTGAAGGCTTCGAACTCGACATTATCACCATAGTGCTGCTTGGCGGAGTCAGTATTTTTGGCGGCGTTGGCAATCTGGTTGGCGTTGGTCTGGCAATCCTGGTCATTCTTAACCTGCGCAACGGTATGTCGCTCCTCAATGTCACCGGGAATGTGCAGACTGGCGTTATAGGGGTGTTGCTCATCCTATCGGTGCTCTTACCCAATCTGGTTCAGATGGCGCGAGAGCGGATTCAGCGACGTATGGCGGAACGAAAGGAGGTGCATATCGAAACAGAAACATCTGTGTCTTCGTAACTGTCTCTTCTGCGAACATTGCGTGTGAACATTGCGGTTCGTCATCATCTCGTTGTTATTGAGGAGTATGCCACGATGGCAAACAGACAACATCTGCTAACCAGTATCGTTTTGATGATTGCGCTGCTGCTGGCAGCGTGTGGAGCACCCCAGACGCAGACGCCTACGACAGCACCTGCTCCTACCGCTGCACCCGCTCCTACCGCTGCACCTGCTCCTACTCCTGCACCCATGCCAACCACTGCTCCATCAGGAGCAGTTGTCTCGGCAACACCGGGGTTGAACATCGACATGATCCTGCTGCCGAAGTTCCTCGGTATCGCGGTCTTCGACCAGGCGAATGAAGGCGCTCAGGAAGCGCACGCCGAACTCGGCAACACCGGCAAACTGATCTTCACCGGCCCAACCGCCGAAAACTCGGTCGCCGGGCAGATCGAGACCCTCACCAACGCCGCCACCCAGGGGGTCAAGGCGGTGATGCTCTCGAACAACGCCGGTGACCAGATCGCCGCTGCTGCTCAAGCGGCTCAGGCCGCCGGCGTGACCGTCGTCACCTGGGACTCCCCGATTCCTTCCGCACAGGGTGAGACCGTCTTTGTAGCTCAGGTTGACTTCAACGAAACCGGTCGCGTGATGGCGGATATGGCGCTCTCCATCCTCGGCTCCGGCGGCGGTGAATTCGCCATCCTCTCCGCCTCGCCCGACGCCGCCAATCAGAACGCCTGGATCGCTGCAATGAAGGAGGTGCTGAAGGAGCCCAAGTATGCTAATCTCAAACTGGTCGATACCGTCTACGGCAACGACCAGTCGGAGGAGAGTTACAAACAGGCTCTGGCGCTGGTTGACAAGCATCCCAACCTGAAACTGATTATGGCGCCGACGACCGTCGGTATTGCAGCTGCCGCCAAGGCGATGACCGACGAAGGGTTGTGCGACCGGGTGAAAGTGTCGGGTCTGGGACTACCCGCCGAAATGGTCAGTTACACCCTGAGCGGATGTGCCCCTCAGTTCGCCCTCTGGAGTTTCAAGGACCTTGGCTATCTAACCTACCATCTGACCTATCTTATTGCCTCCGGAGCTCTG
>JBEPYG010000018.1:0-230 GCA_041641515.1 Roseiflexus sp. | reverse complement strand
GGAGGTGCTGAAGGAGCCCAAGTATGCTAATCTCAAACTGGTCGATACCGTCTACGGCAACGACCAGTCGGAGGAGAGTTACAAACAGGCTCTGGCGCTGGTCGACAAGCATCCCAACCTGAAACTGATTATGGCGCCGACGACCGTCGGTATTGCAGCTGCCGCCAAGGCGATGACCGACGAAGGGTTGTGCGACCGGGTGAAAGTGTCGGGTCTGGGACTACCCGCCG
>JBEPYG010000017.1:0-27515 GCA_041641515.1 Roseiflexus sp. | reverse complement strand
CGTTCCGGCGCAACTGGACCCGACCCACCGGCAGCCTGGGCGGGGCGACGGTGCAGGACAACCGGACTGGTACATGTCCCGTAACGGTGTTTGTGCGTCGGCGGGGCGACGTCTCATGGCGCTTGCGAAAGTCATGCCGCCGCCGATTCCTGACCTCAGGATCTTCCCCCGAACCCCCGATCGTGAACTCTTGCCCGGACCCGACCCACCGGCAGCGGGGCGACGGTGCAGGACAACCAGACCCGACCCGCCGGCAGCGTGGCGACGGTGCGGGGCGTAGAGACGTTGCGCTGCAACGTCTCTACGTCTTGACAGACGGATGATGCAGGAGTATGATTTGATTTAGGATAACCTAAAAATAAATTGATCATCCTCCTGCCCTGAATGATGTGACTGTCACATACAGGGCAGGTGCGTTCTGGAGGCATAACGACCTATGATTGTCTGGTTTGTGCTGCTGGCGGGGTGCATTCTCCTGATCGTTCTCCCCCGCATCGGATTGCTGGCGCTCTACCGCGCCTGGCAGACGACCCGCGAGCGCGAGCGGGTTGAGGATGCGCTCAAGCATCTGCTCAACCGCGAACATCTGGGGCGCCACGCAACGCCAGAGTCACTCTCTGGCGCATTGGGACTGCCGCGAGCAACAGTGATGCGTCTTATCGAGAAGATGGAAGCGCAGGGGTTGCTCGAGACGCGCGGACTGGAACTGCACCTGACGGCGGAGGGCGAACGCTGGGCATTGCATGTTGTGCGCGCCCACCGTTTGTGGGAACGCTACCTGGCAGACGAAGCGCGTATGCCACTGGTGCAGGTTCATGCAGAAGCGCAGCGACGTGAACACGCGCTGACTGCCGATCAGGTCGATGAACTGGAAGCGGCGATGGGGTATCCCCGGCACGACCCGCACGGAGATCCTATTCCCAGCCGCGAGGGGGTGCTGCCCCAGGCGGAAGGAATGCCGCTGACCGCGTGGCCGCTCGACGAGCCGGGACGTATCGTGCACCTGGAAGATGAACCGGCGCTGGCATACGAACAAATTCTGGCGACCGGTCTTGGGCTGGGAAAGGTCGTTCGTGTGCTGGAGCGCACACCACAACGTCTGGTGCTGAGCGATGGCGAACACGAGTATCGTCTGGCGCCAACCGTCGCGGCCAATATCAGCCTGGCGCCGTTGACCGAAGCGGAGGCGGCGCTGAACCATACGATACCGTTGAGTGAACTGCCATTACGCCGGATGGCTGAGGTTGTGGCGATTGATGATGAACTGCAGGGATTCACCCGACGACGGCTGCTCGACCTGGGATTGACCCCCGGCGCTGTCGTCTATCCCGAACTGCAAAATGCCTTTGCCGACCCGCGCGCCTACCGGGTGCGCGGGTCGCTGATCGCGCTGCGCAAAGACCAGGCATCGCGTGTCCTGGTCAGGCCGCAGTCCTTGAACTGATGGACACAATCCTTGTCTCGAGCGGAGGATTCTTTCGATGACCAGTGGAACGACTGACCCATGCGCCACCTGCCCGATGCATGCCCGTCTGGAGCAAATGGGCATCAGGATGAACGATTATGATCGTGTGGTGGCGCTTGCCGGAAATCCGAATACCGGCAAATCGACGCTCTTCAATGCGCTGACCGGGCTGAAGCAGCACACCGGCAACTGGCCTGGCAAAACGGTGACCCGTGCCGAGGGAGGCTATCAGTTCAACGGGGTGAAGTACAAACTGGTCGATCTCCCCGGGACGTACTCGCTGCTTTCTACCTCGCAGGATGAAGAGGTGGCGCGTGATTTCCTGTTGTTCGGGCAGCCCGATTGCACGATCGTGGTCACCGATGCCACAGCGCTGGAGCGCAATTTGAACCTGGTGTTACAGGTGCTCGAGATCACCGACAAAGTGGTGGTCGCAGTGAACCTAATCGATGAAGCGCGCCGAAAAGGAATAGAGGTCGATACTCGCACCCTGAGTCGTGATCTGGGAGTGCCTGCTGTACCGATCGTTGCACGGAGCGGGGAAGGGATCATCACGCTGCTCTCGACCGTTGCCGATGTGATCGAGGGGCGCATCGCCACGCATCCGTTGCGCGTCAAGGGAACGCCAGCGTTTCAGAAAGCGGTTCAGGAACTGGCGCCGCTGATCGAACGTCTGGCGCCGGGCATTCCAAATGCGCGCTGGCTGGCGATCCGCCTGCTCGAAGGCGATGCCAGGGTCCAGCGCGCGATTCGCAGTGGCGAACTGGCTGACATTGTGGCGCAACAACGCACCGTCGAAGACCGCCAGAGCAGTACGATTGCGGTCATGGGGAGGCAGTGATGACAACAGCGGATGATGTGCTTACCAAAGCCGAGGCGCTGCGCAACAGCCTTCCATCGAGTTTTCGGGATGAGATGGTTCAATCGTTATACACGGAAGCTGAACGGATTGCGCACCGTGCGGTTAAGACATCGTCGAACCGAACCTACGATCTCGATCAACGGATTGATCGCCTGGTCACCGCGCCTGTGACCGGCTTACTGGTCATGCTCTTGCTGTTGACGGTCGTGATCTGGATGACCGTTTCGGGAGCAAACGTGTTTTCGGACATGCTGTTCACCGTGTTGTTCGGTTTTGGCGATTGGGCGCGCGCACGATTCGTCGAGTGGGGAGTCCCGTGGTGGATCACCGGATTTATCTGGGATGGCGTCTATCGCAGCCTGGCGTGGGTGGTGGCGGTCATGTTCCCACCGATGGCGATCTTCTTTCCGGCATTCACCTTGCTGGAAGATCTGGGATACCTGCCGCGCGTTGCTTTCAACCTCGACTGGCTCTTCAAAAAGGCAGGCGCCCACGGCAAACAGTCGTTGACAATGATGATGGGATTCGGCTGTAACGCTGCCGGCGTCATTGCCACACGGGTCATCGACTCGCCGCGCGAGCGGCTGATCGCCATCCTGACGAACAATTTCGTGCCGTGCAATGGGCGTTTCCCAACCCTGATCATGCTGGCGACCGTGTTCGTTGCTGCCGGCTTCGGAGGAGTGATGGCATCATTCATTGCGGCAGGAGCAGTGGTGACGGTTGTGCTCATCGGTGTGGCATTCACGTTCGCAATGTCGTGGATCCTCTCAAAAACAGTGCTTAAGGGCGAAGCGTCGGCATTCACACTCGAACTGCCGCCCTATCGCCGTCCCAATGTCCTGCGCATCCTGTACACCTCACTGATCGACCGGACGATCTTTGTTCTCTGGCGCGCGATGCTTACGGCGGCGCCTGCCGGCGCCGTGATCTGGCTGCTGGCGAACATCCCGTTCGGCAATGCCAGTCTTGCAATCGCAATTGCACAGTGGCTGGACGGATTCGGACGCCTGCTCGGTCTGGACGGCGCCATTCTGCTTGCCTATATCATCGCCATTCCAGCCAACGAAATCGTTGTGCCAACGATGATGATGATCTACACGAACGCAGGGATGATGGTCGAAGCGCCGGCGGATGAAAGCGCAATCCGCGCCCTTCTGGTCGATCAACAGGGCTGGACGTTGTTGACCGCGATTAACCTCATGCTGTTTTCGCTGCTCCACAATCCCTGCGCGACCACCATCATCACAATCTTCAAGGAAACGGGCTCCTACAAATGGGCAGCGATGAGCGTGATCATCACGCTGGGGACGGCGTTCCTCGTGACATTCCTTACGGCGAGCGTGGTGCGGCTGGCGGGACTGATCCCAGCTTGATTGCTCAATCCTTGTACGGATCGAACACATCTTCACCCGCCATCGCCACACCCATTGGCTTGAGCGTGTGCACGATCCTGATGGTATTGGCGTGGTGCTTCAACACCTCCGGCAGGCGGCGGTAGACATGCGGACTTTCGTCCGTACCGCCGCCGCGCAGTTCGACCCCTTCACGGCGCAGCCATTCGAGCATCATCTCACGAGTGATTTTGCCCGGTTTGACCACTTCCTGCACACGCCTGCCGTGGCGCTTCACCCAGCGCCGCTTGCCAGCCGCCTGGATGCGGCTCATCACCCGCCCGGCGCCGTGAATGGTGCTGTGCAGCCCAAGCCGTGACTCGTCGCTCTCCACCCCTTCGACAACAACACTGATATCGCCCATCGAACCGCCGACGAAACCACGCTGACCAGGCCAGGCCGGTGTTGCACCCTTGCGCACGACGATCAATTCCTCGCCGTTGACCCTTTCTTTCCAGGCATAGTTGTGGTGGTTGTGCACCTCTTCGGTCACCTGAGCACCCAGGATGTCGAGCACCTGCTGCACCACGAAATCGCGCCCGGCATACGCATAGCGACCGGCGAGCGTCATCGCTTGCCAGTACGCCTGTCCCAGATCACGTCGCAAGGAGATGACTGTTGCCGGTTGCTGCATCGACTCGCCCGGCGCCGGTGCATCGAATGGTCGCCCATGCGCCAGGTTGAGGAAGCCGCTCGCTATCTTATACCCAAGACCACGGCTGCCAAAGTGCGCAGCGACCCACACCCATCCCTCTTCATCTTCAAGAATATCGACCCAGTGATTTCCCGAGCCGACGGTGCCGAGTTGCTCACGCGCCAGCTGGCGCAGTTTCCCGACCTCCGGCAGATCACGCCAGGTCGGGTCGTCGAACAGCGGATGATCGGCCGCTTTCCCGCTCGTCCCGCCAAGCCCAAAGACGACCTCGCGCGCCACCTGGTCCATAATCTTGCTGATATCCTTGCGAATATCGTCGGCGCGGAGGTTCGTGCGCACCCCCTTGATGCCGCACGAAATATCGTACCCCACGCCGCTGGGACTGACCGCGTCGCGGTAGGCGACCACGCCGCCGATTGGCATGCTGTACCCCAGATGCCCATCCGCCATTAGCGCCGCCTTGACCGCCTCAGGGTCACTGGCACAGCGCCGGATCTGCTCGATCGTGCCTTCCTCATGGTCGCCCCAGACCGGAATGCCATCGATGATCTGAAACATAGATGCACCTTCTTTCGCTTTCAAAATGAAGTATCAAAATACAACGATTTTGTGTGATGCGTACCTGTTCAGCACCCCCGCGCTGTCATCATTGCGACATGCGCAAACGACAATGTTCTCCGTTCGCACCGATCATCAGAACGTTTTTGGATTCCGCAGTTATTATATCCCGCTTAAGACCGCCGTGAACTGCGCTTTTGCGAATGTTCTGGAGCAGCTTGTACATTTTTGAACAAACTTGACATAGTTTGTCGGTATTTACTATAATTTGATTTACATTCTTCTCTCCGCACAACCTCCGAGACATCGCGCAGGCATCCCGAACGGTTGCGCATTCTGTGATGCGCCAGTTGCAAGGAGGAATTCCATGAACGTTGAGTCGAACCTGAATGGATTGACCGTTGGGAAACAGACTGGCGTGCAGATCGAGCGGAGCGGTCTGATTGCCGGGTTGATCGGCGGAGTGATGATGGCTGTCGTTGGCGCAGCGCTCGCCATTGCCATTGGTGACGATCTCTGGAAGGCGCCGAAACTGATCGCGACATTTGTTGTGAGTCCTGATGCCATTGCAGCACCGGGCTTTCTCGCCGGGCCGGTGTTGATCGGCAGTCTGATCCATCTCACACTTTCAGCGCTGTTCGGGGTCGGCTTTGGCGTTCTGGCAACACGCATCTGGAACATGCCGCTCAGTTACGGCGCGCCAATGGTGCTGGGCTTTGTCTACGGCCTGGCGATCTGGCTGATCGCATACTTTATTATCCTGCCGCTGGTCAATCCGCTCGTGCTCGAGATTTACGCACCGGCATTCCTCATCCAAAACCTGACGTATGGGCTTTCGACCGGGCTGGCGTATGGCTTGCTGCACTCACGACGGCATGCCGGATCGCCGGGGAACGCCCATACTGAGCGGCGTGGAGTCGCGAAAGGATAGTACCATTAGCGCCTCTGTCGGCTGCGCCGGTCGCAGCCGACAAACCTCTGTGGACTACCTCGCACTGCATCTTGCCCATCAAGACTGCCAGTTTGTATGCGTGCGGATTGTATACGTTTTGCACAATATTTTGCTTCCCCGGTGAGAAGCAGCACACACGCCGAACCACAGACTCGGTGAGTCGCATCGATGGCCTAAACTCGCCTTTATGTGATAAATATCACGTGAAGCGCGCCACAAACCCTTCGAACGACGGGGAATACTCCTCCCATTGGCGAGTCATGATCTCGACTTCTGGACATGCACAGGTTTTGCCCAACCTGCTATACTTCATTCTAACCTCTTAGCAACATTTCTCCGTTGATCAGCACAGTATCGTCTTCGAGACAGGCATATTCATTAAGGAGGAGCGCAATGAGCACGCAGTCGCAGGTCAGTCGTTCAGCGGCATCGCAGGTGGTTCGCGCGTCGGCAACACCGCTATTGACGAAGATCGAAGTTGGCGGCGCAATCGCCGGTCTGGTTGGCGGCGTCATGATGGCGGTCGTCGGTGCGATCCTGGCGATTGCAATGGGCGCCGATCTGTGGAAGGCGGCGAAACTGATCTCGACATTCGTGCTGGGGTTGAGCGCAACCGCAGGTGAGGGATTCGTTGCCGTTCCGGTCATTGTCGGCAGCCTGATCCACCTGTCGCTCTCAGCGCTCTTCGGCGCTCTGTACGGCGCTCTCTCCTGCCGCATCTGGAAGATGCCGCTCGACTACGGCGCACCGGTTGTGTTCGGTTTTGTGTACGGTCTGGCGATCTGGCTGATTGCCTATTTCATCGTCCTGCCGATTGTCAACCCGCTCCTGCTCGAGATCTATGCGCCTTCCTTCCTGATCCAGAATATGGTGTATGGGATGATCCTGGGCATGGTCTATGCCGCTTTCCGCTCTGCTCCCTATATCCACTTCGAGAAGCGCTCCTCTGCACAGGCGTAGCATTCGCGAAAAGGCATTGAGAAGCGAGCGGAACCGTGGTTCCGCTCGCTCTTTGTTTTGCGGGCACTCACCGGCGATATCGCCTCGAGGTCCGATGAGCCGCCTTGAGTCTCACATCACCCGCTCGAACCGCGCCTGGAAGAAGCGCAGATATTTCGGTTCGTACACCATGCGCAGGCCGCGGGTCTGTTCGCGTGCGTCGTACACCGCTTTCACCGCCTCGGCGACGACGTCCATATGCGCCTGAGTGTAGACGCGGCGCGGAATGGTCAGGCGTGTCAGTTCGAGTTTCGGGTAATAGTGATCACCGGTTTTTGGGTCACGTCCGGCGCTGGCGATGCCCCGTTCCATCGCACGAATGCCGGAGTCGAGGTACAACTCCGCAGCTAGCGTCTGCGCCGGAAATTCGCGCTGCGGAATATGCGGGTAGAAACGGCGTGCATCGAGGAAAATGGCATGCCCGCCGACCGGCTGGACAATCGGTATGTCCCAGTCGGTGAGCAGTTCCCCCAGATAGCGCACCTGCCCGATTCGCGCGCGTATGTAGTCGTCCTGCACCGACTCTTCGATGCCGGCTGCCATCGCTTCCATATCCCGCCCCGCCAGACCACCGTAGGTGTGCAACCCTTCGTACACCACCACCAGGTTACGCAGTTCATCAAACAGGTCAGCATCGTTGACTGCCAGCCAGCCGCCGATATTAACCAGCGAATCCTTCTTGGCACTCATCCAGGCGCCATCGGTGTAGGAGCAGAATTCTTTCAGAATCTCGGCAATTGATGTGTTGGCATACCCTTCCTCACGTTCCTGGATGAAGAAGGCGTTCTCGACCATACGCGTCGCGTCGAGGAAGAGACGTATGCCATACCGATCACACAGATTGCGCAGCGCGCGCACATTCGCCATGCTCACCGGCTGCCCGCCAGCCATGTTTACCGTGCCCGCCAGACTCACATACGCGATATTCTGTGCGCCTTCCCGCCGGATCAGAGCTTCCAGTTTGTCGAGATCGACATTCCCCTTGAAGGGGTGCAGGGATTGTGGGTCGTGCGCTTCGTCAATGATGACATCGACGAAGATGCCACCTGCCAGCTCCTGATGCAGGCGCGTGGTGGTGAAGTACATATTGCCGGGCACATATTGCCCGGGGCGGATGGCGGCGCGGCTGATCAGATGCTCGGCGCCGCGCCCCTGATGGGTCGGCACAATGTAGCGGTAGCCGTAGTACTGCTGAATCGTCGCTTCGAGACGGTAGAAGTTGCGGCTGCCGGCATACGCCTCGTCGCCGAGCATGATCGCAGCCCACTGACGGTCGCTCATCGCATTGGTGCCGCTATCGGTCAGCAGATCGATGTAGACATCCTCGGAGCGGAGAAGAAAGGTGTTGTACCCGGCTTCTGTCAGCGCGCGCTCGCGCTCCTCGCGGGTGGTGATCCGCAGTGGCTCGACCATCTTGATCTTCCATGGTTCAGCCCAGGAGCGCCTGCCGAATTGCTGCCCCATCGTTTGCGGGTGAGTCATGGTATCGCCTCCTTGCGCTACAGTGACGTCGTTGTATGGTAGATACGCTCGTGCAGAACGCCGATGTACGGCAGATTGCGGTACTTTTCATCGAAATCGAGACCGTAGCCAACCACGAACTCATTGGGGATGTCGAATCCCAGGTAGTCGATCGGAATATCGGCACGCCGACGCTCCGGTTTGTTGAGCAGCGCGCAGATGCGCAAACTTGCCGGGTTGCGCCGCAGCAGATGCCCGCGAAGGTACGCCAGCGTCAACCCACTGTCGATGATGTCTTCAACAATCAGCACGTGCCGTCCAGCGATGTCGGTATCCAGGTCTTTCAGCATGCGCACTACGCCGCTCGATTCGGTCGTTTTGCCGTAACTTGAGGTGGCGATGAAGTCCATCGCCAGCGGCATATCGATGGCGCGCGCCAGATCGACCATAAACATGGCGCACCCTTTCAGCACTCCCACCAGCAACAGATCGCCGAGCGGGTGATAATCTGCGGTGATCTGCGCGCCCAGCGCACGCACGCGCTCCTGGATCTGCTCCGCCGTGATCAGGATTTTCGCCATATCGTCGTGCATGGACTGCTCCTTTTCAGCACCTGTCGTTACATCTACCCCGGTCATCCCTTCGATCCATAGATGAAGCGCCGGTTGCCCGAGCGCAGCGCTCACCCCTTC
Source organism: Roseiflexus sp. (assembly GCA_041641515.1). GTDB lineage: Bacteria > Chloroflexota > Chloroflexia > Chloroflexales > Roseiflexaceae > Roseiflexus. The sequence continues at coordinate 18,477 of JBEPYG010000017.1, read as the reverse complement.
CGCCGCACCGACGCCGGGGACCCAGACAATCCGGCCACCAGCAAGGACGACCGGCCATGTGTCGCGCAGCACACGCGGCACACGCGCATCGACCATGACATCCTGGAGGCGGCGCGTACCACGCCCGCCCGCCGGTCGCATCCGGTCGCCGGGGCATCGTCGGCGCACAATCAGCGGCGCAGTGCAGGCTGCTGCATCGAGAAAGACTTCCCAGCGGCTCGTTGGCGTAGCTGCCGGGCGACGATCGGCGCAGAGCGCGCGACCGTCGCTCAGTTCGATACGACCAGGAACCGTCAGGGTTGTTTCTGTGATCGGCAGACGCACTCCTTCATCAGCTGGCGCTTCGCCGCGCATGATAGCAAACTCGCCGTCGTAGCCGTTCACCAGTGCCACGCCGCCGGGCAGTTCGATACGTTTTCCCACACCGCGCCCGACTGCATCGCAGGCGCGCACCACGTCATCGCGCCCAAGCGTATCACTTCCGCCAGCCAGCGTGTACGCGCGGCGAAGCGCCGCGTGCCGAAGCGTCGGGTGCAGGTCGCGCCAGCGATGACCATTGAACACAACACGATGCGCCTGCACAATAGCTAGCGATGTCCAGACCCGTTCCAATTCCCGATCGAGAAAATCGGCGACTTCGGCGCAATCCGCCGCCGTGCGACCAAGCGCCCTCACAATCTGCGGGTTGAGCGCCGCCAGCGCCGGAAGAACATCCTGGCGCACGCGCGTCCGCATATAGCGTCGGTCGGCATTCGACGGGTCGCGGCGCGGCGCCAGACCGCGTTCGGCGCAGTATGCCTCGATCTCGGCGCGCGTGATGTCGAGCAGCGGACGGATGAGGCGTGGATGCTGATCGCCCGCCTGTGAAGACGGATCGGCGGCAATGGCACTCCATTCTTCCCAGGCGACGAGCGGACGGATGCCGCGCAGACCTTCAACGCCTGCGCCACGCACCAGATGCAGCAGTACCGTTTCCGCCTGATCATCGGCGTGGTGCGCGGTGGCAACCGCCTGTGCGCCAATCGTCAGCGCCACACGCGCCATCAGGCGGTAGCGTGCCAGACGTCCGGCTGCGTGCAGATTGAGTTTGCGCTCCAGCGCCAGCGCGCGCACATCGATCGCTTCGACGGTGCAGGGCAGGTTCAAACGCGCCGCAGTCTCCGCCACGAAAGCGGCTTCCGCCGCCGATTCCGCGCCGCGCAACCGGTGATCGAGGTGAACAACATGCAGATCGCACGCAAGGTCAGCACGGATATGCGCAAGTACATCCAGCAGACAGAGCGAGTCCGGTCCGCCAGAGACCGCAACGACCACCGGAGCACCGGGCAAGACCATTTGATGACGGAGGATCGTTGCGCGCACACTGTCTACGATTGAAGGCATGCCGCGACCACTACGTCGTGCGCAGACGGATGACGAAGAGCGTCAATCCCTCCTGCGCCGCAGTCCATCCATTCATCTCGACCGGCAACGCAGCGGATCTGCCCCAGCCAATCACATAGACGCCTTGTTCATCGAGCGGTGATCTTCCAGTGAGCGGTGCAACACGGGTAGACGTGTTGAAGAGGCGAAACAATATCTGGCGCCGATTGAACGCCCGATCGTCGTCGATGGAAACACCAAACGGAAAACCGCCATACGAGCCATTGAAATCGAAGGCAGCGCGTGCGCCAGGCGCCAGATCGCCAAGCGTCTGAAATCTTCCCCGATGGACCACAATCGCCTGTTCGAGCGCCAGCGATCCGACATTGCGCACTTCACCCAGCGGTTCATCGCCATCGAACCGAACCATGCTCTGCACCTGCACAGGCGGTAGGGTCGGCGCCTCCGCGATAAGAGTGCGAACCGAAGCGACATCGACTAAGAGATCAGGCACGGTGACCCCATTATCGTCGCTGGTGGCGATGACGGGACGGGCAGTAAAATCGTCGAAGCTGCGAGTTTCGCTCACCAGATGATCGACGGGAAAGCGCAGCGTATAACTCCCCCGGATCGGTGAAAACAACGCCAGATACGCGGTCGTCGCGCCTTGCGCCTCGCCTTCCGAGCTCTGCACGATGGCCACCTGAAAGAGTTGCGTCTGACCGCCGCGCAGCCCGAAACCAACCAGAAACACACCGGCGGTAAACACAATGACCGTCACGGGAATGGTCACCCATGCCCATTCGAGGCGCCGCAGCCGACGCAGCGCCAGATAGTTCATCGGTCCCACCACCAGAATGTAGGCGATCAGGAACGCTGCCAGCGCCGTAGCGGACGGCAGCCGGATCGCCGGAATCCGGAGCGCGTCCTGCATCAGATTGATCTGGTTCACCCGCGCATCGAACCCCGGAATAAAGAGCGGCAGTGGTCGGAGGACCCGCGACCAGAGATCCGGTTCCGCCGCCCAACCACGCAAAAGCGCCAGATCGAAGGCGCTGAACACTACGACGCCGCTCCCCAGGGAGCTGCGATAAATCAGTGGCGCGGCAGGTGGCAACGCATCTGCGCCAGGGCGCGGGCGCACCGCCAGCAGCGGACCGGTCGGCGGCGTTGGCGGCGACCCGGTGATTTGCTCGAGGAGTGACAGATCGCCCTGCTCGACGGTGCGCATGGTTTCGACCGGCAGGATGTCGGCAAGACCGGCGGCGGTGCGCTCTCCGTTGATACCGCCGCCAACGACGAGTTGCCCGCCGAGGTGGACCCAGTTGCGAAGTGCAGCACGCTGATCCACTGAAAGAGCGGCAGTATCGACATCGTGAATGAAGATAGCATTCACGCCGCGCAGAAGGAGCGGATGAGGAGGAAGATCTTCCGGCGATACATGGCGCACGACGGTGCCGCTCGCACCACTGACCGACATCGCGCTGAGGCTGGTCAACAGGGTTGGATCGGAACCAAGCACCACCACCAGGAAGCGATCCATCTCGATCGCCTCGATGCCGATGCTCTGCTCGATCACAACATTCCCGTTTTCGATCAAACGGACCATCCCATTGCGCGCAAATCCCTGAGCAAACACCTCAAGTGTGACGCGCTTCCGCGATCCGCGCGGCAGGTCGATTGCTTGCCGAAACACCGGCTGGCTCTGCGCGCCCGGAAAACTCCATTCCAGTACACCACGCAGATCACGCCCATCATTGGCAACTTCGACCGTCACCGGAAACCACTCGCCCATACGATACGCCCCAGCATACCCCGGACGCAGCGTCAGCGTGATGCCAAAAGCTTGCTCCTGCGCAGCGACCGGTCCTGCCAGCAAGGCGCAGATCAGAGCGACCATTGCAGCACGCACATACACCATCAATGCACCTTATGTGAAACGATTACGAAGGTTGTTCGTGGTTCCGGCGACGCATGCGTTCGCGCAGTGTACGGATCGCTGCACGTCGACGCGCCAGACGCGCCATCCGTCGAAGATGGGTATCGACATCGGCAGATACCGCGCCGTTGGGAGACGGAGACCAGCGACGATTGGACGATTGTTTGTCGATAGAACGTCCGACCAGCTCCTCGACCGCCTTCTCGAAAGCGGCACGGTCCATTTTCTCGCCATGCTCACGCTGGACGAGATCGTACTGTTTGAGCAACGCGACCGCATCCTGCAACTGACGCTCTTTCTCGTGCTTGCGGAAGTCGGTCAGGTAATCATTGATCATCGCCTGTACGCCACGCGGGTCGGGCACGTGATCGAAGGTGAACTTTCCACCTGCCGCGCCGCCAGTTTCGATCACAACGGTTCCGAGCCCCAGCAAGCGTTCAACGAAACTGACATCGAACGAAATATTCTGAATGGCGGAGAGTTGCGCACGGCGCGTGTTCTCTGGTCCCAGCGGACGCCGATCGATATCGATGATATCGGTGCGGGTGAGAACGTAGTTGTCGTGAATCAGCGCCTCACGGATCCACCAACCCCAAAAGCCGAAAAACAGAAGCGCTGCAAAGACGAGCAGGGTGACGGTCACGCCATCGATCAGATTGAACTGAACCAGAACAGCTAGCACGAACATCGTCATGGCAAACCCGCCCAACGGACGCAACAACTGGATCAAAACATACACCCAGGAGGGACGCCAGACAATGCGTTCGGGAAAGATTTCAGGATTGGGCGGATAGAGCGCCGGAATAGGAAAGCGTTGAGTGCGAACCTGGACGGAAGGCGTTGATTGCTGCGGCTGTTTGTTGCCGTACACCTGGTCCTCGATCAGCGCGCGCAGTAGATCCGGTTCCCGACGCCGTCGCAGGTTACGCACCTGATCCATAATCGCTTTTTCGATCTCACGCGGCCTGGCCGCAAAATCAAATTCCAGCGTGCGCGGGCTAAACGAACGAATAATGATTTTGCCGTATCCGAACAGTGTCGCCTGATACGTATCGGCGCGCACATTCACCTGCTGAATGTCATCGATCAGAATCTGCTGCCGCACATGGCGAATGAACATTGTCTCTTCATCGTAAATGACGCGCCGGTCGGTGACAATCAGCACGTCGTTTCTCCAGTCGTTGTAGAGGTACGCCACGGCAGCTAGCATCAGCAGCGTCGTCACGCTCAGGACGATATTGATCGCATCACCGGCGCGTGAGTAGGTCGGGTCGATCACAATCAGTTCGCCGCCGATCGAATAAAACCAGATCGTCAGCCCAAGCGCAAAAATCGACACCAGATACAATGCGTCCGGGTTGCGCCAGGGCGTGTCCTTGCGCCGTTGCTTTTTGGACTCACCGCGCGCCCAGAGCGCCACGAGAATGAGTAACAGTGTGAAGAGGGCAACATTGACCGGATCGGTCAGTGGACGGGTCACCCCTTCGCGCATGATCAACAACGCGCCGCCAGCTGCGCGGAACAGCGCGATCGCCGCTGTCATGACGCCGATGACCAGAAAGACCAGGCTGGACTGCAGCAGTTCGATCCAGTGCCGCTTTCCGACCAGGATCACCTTCTCATCCGGCTCAAGTTCAAGCGGCACCGGGATTTTTGGCTCGCTCATACGCGCTTGTATCCTGCGAGTCGTCTACGCCATCCTTGATGCAGGCAAGAACAAGGGCGACCACCTGTTCGGGCGAGAGCCCATCGCTGAAAATGACACAGGCATCAGGGGCAGGCGTGCTCACGTGTCGGTCTAGATTATCACGACGGATAATGTCATTGCGGATACGCTCGAGATCGACACTGCCACCGCGACGTTGAATCTCGTAGGTGCGGCGGCGCGCACGCTCGTCGATCGATGCGTCCAGGTAGATTTTGAGAGGTGCATCTGGCATAACAATGCTCCCGATGTCGCGTCCAACCATCACCACCCGTCCCTGGCAACCAATGGCGCGCTGCCGCTCGTGCATAATGGCGCGCGCCGCCGGGTGACGCGCCGCGATCGATACAATCCGTTCAACATCGGGATGCCGCACCTCCCAGGTGACATCTACGCCATCGACCAGTACAGTGTACGGTCGCCCGTCAGTCGCATCACCCCGGGGCAACACCTGAATATCGAGATTGCGCGCTAGCGCTGTAACTCCCTCGTCATCCTCCGGATCGATGGCGTTGCGCAGAACTGCCCACGCCAGCGCGCGATACATGACGCCTGTATCGAAGAAGAGATATCCCAACTGCTGGGCAAGCAACTCGCCAAGCGTACTCTTCCCTGCTCCCGCAGGACCGTCAATCGTAATAACAGACGGAACGGACATCTAAAAATGTATCATGACGCTATACTGTGTGGTATTGTAGCACGCGACACCTGCGATACGCAAGCAGGACGCGCCGAAGATGGAGCTGCGCCGTGATATCCTCTCGCACAATCTGGGATCTGGCACTGGTCGTCACGCTGCTGATCGGCAGCGCCTTTATCTGGATGACACGAGCAACCCCCGGCGCCATTGCCACACCCCTCGTCCCCGAACCGGCAGCTGCACAGCCCGCCCCGCTCGTCGGTCATCCGGCGCCTGAGTTCACACTGACCGCCGTCGATGGCGCGCAGGTATCCCTCAGCGACCTGCGCGGGCAGGTTGTGCTGATCAATCTCTGGGCAACGTGGTGCCCGCCCTGCCGTGCCGAAATGCCCGCCATCCAGCAGGCGTATGAACGCTTCCGCGACCAGGGCTTTATTGTGCTGGCAGTCAATCAACAGGAAGAGAGCGCAACTATCGTGAAATACATGAACGACCAGCGCCTGACGTTTCCAGCGTTGCTCGACAGCGATGCCCGCGTTAGCGCCGCCTATCAGGCGCGCGTGCTCCCTTCCAGTTTCTTCATCGACCGCCGGGGAATTATTCGCGCGGTCTACCGCGGACCTATGTCGCGTGGTATGATTGAAGGCACAATTGAACAACTGGTTGCCGAGACACCATAGGACGAGATGTATCCGATCATCGAACTGGGTCCGTTGAACCTGGGCAGCGGCGCACTGCTGCTGGTCATTGCCGTTTTCGTCGGGCACGCACGATTCGAACGCGTGGCGCGTCAGCGCGGCGGCGAACCCCTCGAACATCGTGCCAGTCGCTGTGCACCGTTCGCCCTGGCAGGCGCAGCTATCGGCGCGCGGTTGTGGTATGGACTGTTCAACTGGGATATGTACAGCCAGTCGCCGGGGCTCTTTCTGGCGCTGCGTCTGGGAGACCTGGCGTGGCCCGGCGCTCTGATCGGCGGCGCGCTCGCCGGGTATGCCTACCTGCGGCTGCGACGCATGGACAATGCCGCTGCACCACTGGCAGACGCTGCATCCCTGGCGCTTCCGATGGCGCAGGCGATTGCATCGCTGGGGCTGTTGCTCAGCGGCGAGGCCCTCGGCACGCCGGCAGACCTGCCGTGGGCAGTGCCGCTCTTCGGCGTGCCACGACATCCTGTTGCCCTCTACTATCTTCTGGCAGCACTGGCGACGTGGGGTGCGCTGATGTGGGTTGCCCGTCTCTCCCCGCAACCAGGGACGCTGGCAGCCGTGTACCTGGTGTTACAAGGCAGCGCGCTGTTGCTGCTGGAAGCGTTGCGCGTCGACTCGCTCGTCGCCGCCGGCGGCGTGCGGACGGCACAGGTTGTCGGTCTGGCAATGATTGTAATTGCACTCTGGTGGAAACGAACCCAAACAGCATCTGTATTATGAAGCTTCCGACAGAACCGCAACCCGGTCAGGCGCTGATCCGGGTACACGGCGATCTGAACGATTTTCTGCCGATCAATCTGCGCAACACATGGTTTGTCCGCCCGTGCCGAGGGCGTGAGACGGTCAAAAACCTGCTCGAAACATGCGGTGTGCCGCACCCGGAAATCGGCGCGTTGCTCATCGATGGGCGCCCGGTCGATTTCGATGAGATGGTACAACCAGGACACACCGTCGAAGCCTTCCCGATCGTCTCGGCGCCGGATGTTCCCATCGCCCTGCGCCCGCCACTGACCGACAGGCGCTTCGTGCTCGACACGCACCTGGGGCGGCTGGCCGCTTACCTGCGCATGCTCGGCTACGACTGCCTCTACCAGAACGACGCGCACGACGCCGAACTGGCGCGCCTGGCGCACGATGAACAGCGCATTCTGCTAACCCGCGACCTGGGATTGCTCAAGCGCAGCATTGTAATATATGGTGCATTCGTGCGTGAAGTCATCCCATCACGCCAGATTATCGAAGTCATGCGACGTTTCCACCTGGCGCCGGCGCCAACGGTGTTTCAGCGTTGTATGCGCTGCAACAGTCTGACGGCGCCGGTCGGGAAAGCAGAGATCGAACATCTTCTCGAGCCCAAGACCCGCCAGTATTTCGACACATTCCGTCGCTGCACTGCGTGTGGCAAGATCTACTGGCAGGGATCGCACTATGCCCGTATGCAGGCATTGCTGGCATGTGCCATCCAGGGCAGCAGCGTGCAGGAGAACGAGAAATTAGGCTGACACTTGTAGGGAGCACATACCATGCGTATCGCAATCGTCGGTGTTGGCGGAGTAGGCGGATATTTCGGCGGTCGGTTGGCGCAGGCGGGCGCCGACGTGACCTTCATCGCGCGTGGCGACAACCTCGCAGCATTGCGCGAACGCGGACTTCAGATCGAAAGCATTGTCGGTGATGCCCGGATTGCGCCACTCCAGGCAACCGACGACCCATCGAGCGTCGGACCGGTCGATGCCGTACTGGTAGCAACCAAAACCTGGCAGCTCGATGCAGCGATCGAACAGATACGCCCGCTCATCGGACCAGAGACCGGCGTCGTTCCACTGCTCAACGGCGTCGAAGCTTCGGATCGGCTGGCACAGGCATTGGGTGCAGCCCATGCCCTGAACGGCATCTGTTACATTTTCGTCGCTCGTACTGCACCGGGCGTGGTGCGGCACTCTGGAATACACCCGCTCATCGTCTTCGGCGAACGCGACAATCGCCGCACTGCACGGCTCGAAGCGCTGCGCCACTGGCTGGAGCGCGCGGGAATACGGGTCACAATCCCGGCAGACATCGATGCGGAAGTCTGGCGCAAATTCGTGTTTGGGGCGACCACCAGCGGACTGGGAGCGGTCACAAGAGCGCCAATGGGGTTATTGCGCGAACTCCCGGAAACGCGACCGCTCTTCGTTCAGGGTATGCGCGAAATTGTAGCGGTTGCGCAGGCGCGCGGCATCGCCCTGGACGAAAGCGCCGTTACAGCAGCGCTGGCGCAGCTCGACAGCCTGCCCTACGAAACGACCGCCTCTATGCAGCGCGACATTCTGGCAGGTCGCCCATCAGAACTAGAGGCGCAGAATGGCGCCGTTGTGCGCCTAGGAGCGGCAGCGGGTGTCCCGACACCCCTGCATGCCTTCATCTACCACGCACTGTTGCCGCAGGAACGCCTGGCGCGCCAGAGTATGTAGCGACTGGCAATACCAGCGTCGCTGCTCGTTGATCAAAACAACAGGGCGGTCGTTGTTGATCCGACACGACCGCCCTCAACCAGCAAACACCTTCCGCTACCTATCGCCGTTCAACTAGCAGGCGGATCGCTGTGCGCTCTTCATCATCGATGGCGACATCAATGAACGAAGGGGTGCAAACAATATCAATGCCTTCTTCACTGAGATAACTGCGCGCAATCGCCACCGCTTTGATTGCCTGATTGGTGGCGCCCGCCCCAATCGACTGCACCTCCGCTACACCGCTGTCGCGAATAACGCCAGCAATTGCGCCGGCGACGGCGCTTGGACGTGAGCGTGTCGAAACCTTCAGAACCTCGGCGCCTTGTCGTTCGACCACATCGGCGCTGTTTGCGCCAACGGCGCGAGTGGCGGGTGTGGAGTGCGAAAGATTGCCTGCCATACGTGCCTCCTCCGAATGGGTTGGGTGCCGGCCCGATGCACCGGCGGGTCAATTGTCATAACAGCATCGAGATGTTCGCAGTGCGAGACGCACGCCTCGCAGCAGCTACGGAGAGACCGTGCGACAGGGTCGGCTTCGGGGCCGTTCCTGCCGTGAGACGTCCTGGCGCCTCGTGCTGTTCTGCATCATCGTGCGTAGTCTACCGCGCGCGTCTCACGGATGACCGTCACTTTGATCTGGCCGGGGTACTGCAGACTCTCTTCGATCTTTTTGGCAACATCACGAGCAAGATGAATGCTGCCGAGATCATCGATGGCGTCGGGTTGCACCATCACGCGAACCTCACGTCCGGCCTGAACAGCAAAGGCGCGTTGAACGCCAGAAAACGACGTCGCTACCGTCTCAAGCGCTTCGAGGCGCTTGATGTACAGGTCGAGCGTCTCGCGGCGCGCTCCAGGGCGCCCGCCTGAGATGGCATCGACAGCCTGAACCAGCCAGGCTTCGACTGTCTGTGGTTCCTCATCATTATGATGAGCGGCAATCGCGTGAACGATTGCTGGCGATTTTCCGAGGCGACGCGCGATCTCGGCGCCGATCAATGCATGCGGTCCCTGCACTTCATGGTCGACTGCTTTCCCGATGTCGTGCAGCAACGCGGCAGTTTTCGCCACATTGATGTTTGCGCCAATCTCAGCAGCAATATGCGCCGCAAGCAGTGCGCACTCCAGCGAATGCTGCAGTACGTTCTGCCCGTAACTTGTCCGATATTTCAGACGACCCAACAGTTTGATCAGATCGGGGTGTAGACCCTGAACATTCGCTTCATAGGCGACTCGTTCGCCCTCTTCGCGCATAATCTGATCGACTTCCTGCTGAGTTTTGTTGACGACCTCTTCAATACGTGTTGGATGGATGCGTCCATCCTTGAGCAACTTGATCAACGCCAGACGCGCCACTTCTCGTCGTACTGGATCGTGGCACGACAGCGTAACCGCTTCCGGAGTATCATCGACAATAATATCAACGCCGGTTAACTGCTCGAATGCGCGAATGTTACGCCCTTCACGCCCGATGATGCGCCCCTTCAACTCCTCGCTAGGGAGCGCCACGGTCGAAACGGTTACCTCAGCAACATACTCCGAGGCGCACCGTTGAATGGCCATACTGATCACTTTCCGCGCCAATTTGTCAGCTTCTTCACGCATGTTCTTTTCGATCTCACGAATGCGGCGTGCTGCTTCATCACGCGCCTCATCTTCGACACGCTTCAGAATGATGGCGCGAGCTTCTTCCTGGCTCAATGCGGAAATGCGCTCGAGCTCCGTGCGCTGTTGCTGCACCAGGTGTTCAGCCTCCTGGTGGAGATGCTCCATCTGACGCTCGCGCTGCTGAAGCTGGCGTTCGCGTCGTTCGAGACCCTCGATCTTGCGATCAAGATTCTCTTCCTTCCGTTGCAGCCGTTCCTCCTGCTTTGCAAGCGCCGCACGCGCTTCGCGTATTTGCGCCTCAGCTTCGGTACGAAGCCGGAGCGCTTCGTCGGTTGCGCGCAGAATGAGATCTTTCTGCTCTGATCGCGTCGCTTCCAGTTGCAGTCGAGCTTCTGCCTCGATCTGCCGAATCTGGCTCTGAACATTGTTTTTGTAAATTAGAATGCCTATGCCCGCGCCAATCGCAAGTCCGATGATCAGCGCAGGCAAGGCCCATACGAGCCATTGCACAACGTCCTCCTGCTCAGTTGTAAAGGTGCAGCATGCTACAGCCCTCTGCCGGGCTGTGGCTCCGGGCTCAAACATGCGCTAACGTGTGATTGCGTGCATGTTATATTACTCTGCGGGTACATCTTCTGTCAAGATGAACGGATTGTCAAGAGTCATCATGGTATAATATCGCGCCAATTTTGCGATTGTTCTGGAATCAATGTATCTGCGTCGCCTCGAAATCCAGGGGTTCAAAACCTTCGCCGGGCATACGCTGTTCGAGTTTCAGCCCGGCGTTACGGCAGTGGTCGGGCCTAACGGCAGCGGGAAGTCGAACCTCGTCGATGCCATCCGCTGGGTGCTCGGCGAACAGCACCCTGGCACGCTGCGCTGCAAACGCACCGAAGACCTGATCTTCAGCGGCGGCGGTCGGCGCGCTCCCGCCGGCTTCGCCGAAGTCTCGCTGACGATCGATAATAGTGATCGCCTGCTACCCGCGCCGTACAGCGAGGTCACCATTACCCGCCGGGCAACGCGCTCGGGCGAGAATGAGTATTTCATCAATCGCCAGCGCGTCCGGCTACGCGATGTGCAGGAAGTCGCAGCGCCGATCAGTGGCGCGTATGCGATCATCAATCAAGGGCTGGTTGATGCGGCGCTCAATCTGCGCCCCCTGGAGCGCCGTCGCCTGTTCGAGGACGCAGCGGCTATTAGCGTCTACGAGCAACGCCGCGTCGATGCGGAGCGTCGTCTGCGCGAGACGAACGCCAATGTTGCGCGCTGCGCCGATATTCTGACAGAACTCGAACCGCGCCTTCGCTCGCTGAAGCGCCAGGCGGCGCTTGCTCGCTCCTACCGCGACCTGACCGCCGAATTGCATGCATTGCTCGATGCGCACTATGCTCATCTCTGGCATACCGCACAGACGGAGCGCGCTGCTGCCGAACAGTCCGTTCAGTCGCTGGCGAAAGCGCTTGCTGCGCGCCAGGCGGAGATCGGTGCAGCATCCGCCGCACTCCAGCACACCCGCGAGCAGATCCATCGCATTCGCCATCTCATTAGCGCACTGCACGCCGAAAGCAGCGCCCTGCATACCGAGGCGGAGTCGGTGCAACGCGCGCTGGCGGTCGGTCATGAGCGACTCGCAGCGCTGACACGCCAGATCGACGATCAGGAGCGGGCGCTGCGCGATCTCGACCATCAACGCGCTGCTCAACAGGCGGAACAGGAATCTACCGCCGCACAACTGACCATTGCCGAACAACGTCTCGACCAGATCCAGCAGGAGTACGACGCCCACGAAACGCACCGCGCCGAACGGATCGCCACTCGTGCTGCATTGCGCCAGGCGCTCGATGAGGCGCAACGCAATCTGATGGAGGTCCGTGCAGCACTGGGAGCTGTGCAACGCCAGATCGCGCAGATCGACGATCAACGCGAACGCCTGATGCACGAGCGCGTGAGCGCCGCCGAGGCGCTTGTTGTTGCGCAAGAGGCGTTAGACGCACGACGCAGTGAGAGCGCTCAGGCGGAAGCGCTCGTCACGGCGCTGGAGCAGGCGCTGGCTGACGCTTCCCGCCACGCCGAACAGGCGCTCGCTGATGTCGAACGCCGCCGCCGCGAGCGCATCGCTGCCGCCGAGGCGCTGGAAGCAGCGCGACGGCGCCGGATGGACCTGGAGGCGCGCCTGGATACACTGCGCCGTCTGCATCGCAGTTACGCCGGAACATTCGCCGGCGTGCGCGCTGCCATGCAATGGGCGGAAGCGCAGCAACGCACCGGCTTTGCGCTCGTTGCAAGCTTGCTGCGCGTCCCGGCGGAACTCGAGACCGCGATCGAAGCGGCGCTCGGTTCGCGCCTGCAGAACATCGTCGTCGATCACTGGGAAGATGCCGAGGCAGCTATCGAGGCGCTCAAACGGAACGGTGAAGGGCGTGCGACTTTTCTGCCGCTCGATACCATTCGTGTACGCGGCAGTGATGGCGGACGGGCGCGCACGACGGCTGACCCGCACGATGGCGTGCTCGGGGTTGCTTCCGACCTGATCGACGTCGATCAGCGGTACCGTCTGGTCGCCGATATGCTCCTCGGACGCACCCTGGTCGTTCGCACGCTGGCGGTCGCGCGGCGCGAACTCCAGCGCATCGGCGGTGGATGGACGATCGTTACGCTCGCGGGGGAGCAGGTCAGCGCTGGCGGCGCTGTGACCGGTGGCGCAGCAGTCAAGGAGAGCGGAACGCTCCGGCGCGAACGCGAACTCCGCGAACTCCCCGACCGCCTGGAAGCAGCTACCCGCGCTGTCGAACAGACGCATGCGCAGCACACCGCCGCAGACGAAGCGTATGCCGCCGCCGAACAGAGGGCGCGTGAGACGGCGCATCATCAGCGCCAGGTGCAGCGACAGCTCGATCAGGCGCGCGTCACCACGTCACAGATGCAGCGCGCTGTCGATCGCGCTGATGCCGAATGTCTCGTCCGACAACAGCGCATCGAGCAGATCGAGGCAGAAATGACGGCACTGCTCGAGCGTTGCCGGTCAGCAATCGCCGAACAAGAAGACCTGACGCAGCGCGAAGCCGCGGCGCGCGCGCAGGTCGATCAGGTGCAGGCACAGGAAGAAGCGCAACGCGAAGCAGACGCCGCCGCCGACGAGGCGCTGGCGGGCCTGCGCGCGCGCCGCGCCGACGCTGAAGGCGAGGTGCGCGCCTTGCGGGCCATTCAGCATACCAGCGCCCAGGCGCTGGCGCGCATCGATGATCAGCGCCAGGCGCTGGTGGAACGCATCGAACGCCTGCACCGCGAACACGAAACGCTGGCGCGCGAACTGGCACACACTGCAGCTCGCCATCAGACGCTCCTCGACCAGATCGACGCGCTCCGCGCCCGCATCGACCCCGCCGAGGCAGAGTTGAACGTTCTGGAGCAACAGCGCGAGGAGCACGAAGCACACGCCCAGAGTCTGACCAGCGCCCTGATCGAGGCGGAGTCGGCGTACAACCAGGCGACCGTCGAGGCGCAGCGCGCGCGCGATCGCCTGGACACGCTGTGGGAGCGCGCCGCCGGCGATGGCATTGATATCGAAGCTGCCGCTCGCTCGCATCCAGACCCGCTGCCAGACGGCGACCCGGACACACTGCACCAGCGCATCGTCGAACTGAAACAGCGCATCACCCGGCTCGGCGTCGTCAACCCGCTGGCGCTCGAAGAGTACGACGAAGCCGCGGCGCGCTACGAGTTCCTGAGCAGTCAGATGAACGATCTCCGCACTGCATCGGCGACGCTCCACGAGTTGATCGCCGAACTCGACCATGCCATTCGTACTCGCTTCGAAACGACGTTCCGCGTCGTTGCTGCCGAGTTCGAGCGCAGTTTCACCCGACTGTTCGGCGGCGGCGAGGCGCGCCTGGTGTTGATCGACGATAATGGCGACGATGACGACGATCAAAATGGCGTCCGACCGCCAGGCATCGCCTCGCTCGGCGTTGATATCATTGCCCGTCCACCTGGGAAGCGACAGCAACACCTGGCATTGCTGTCGGGCGGGGAACGCGCATTGACCGCTGCAGCGCTGCTCTTCGCCATCTTGAAGGCGAATCCGACGCCGTTCTGCGTCCTCGACGAAGTCGATGCTGCGCTCGATGAGGCAAATGTCGGGCGCTTCCGCGATGCGCTCACCGAACTCAGCGAAAAGACGCAGTTCATCGTCGTCACTCACAATCGCGGCACCATCGAGATCGCCGACACGATCTACGGCGTCGCCATGGGTGACGATGGCGCATCACGGGTGCTCTCGCTCCGGCTCGAGGAGATTGATCGTTCGTAGAGCCATCTGAGCGCCGGGAGCAGGATCACTGTCTGTCGGAGTCTGCCAGCACAAGGAGATGATAATCAATGAGTGAGTTCACTGCCGCCATCTTCGACATGGATGGCACCCTGCTCGATAACATGCCGCTCCACTTTCGCGCATTTCAGATCTTCATCGAACGTTACGGCCTGCGCCGACCGCCAGCAGATGTGGCCATGCGCCTGATCGGAAAGCGAAACAGCGAAATCCTGCCTGTACTCTTCGAACGCGCGCTGACACCCGAAGAAGTCGCGCGCTACAGCTGCGAAAAAGAACAGATCTACCGCGAGATGTTGGCAGGCGTTGCACCGCTGCCGGGGTTACTGCGCTTCCTCGACATGCTCGACCAGCGACAGGTGCGCATCGGGCTGGCGACATCCGCGCCCCGAGAAAATGTCGCGCCAACCCTCGAAGCGCTCGGCATCACTAACCGGTTTCGTGCCATCACCCTTGGCGAAGAAGTGCCGCACGGCAAACCAGCACCCGATATCTTCCTCGAAGCGGCGCAGCGCCTTGGGCAACCCGCCGACCGCTGCATCGTCTTCGAAGACTCGCACGCCGGCATTGCCGCCGCACACGCCGCCGGGATGCGCTGCGTCGCGCTGGCCACCACCCATCCCGCCGACGTGCTGCGCTCCGCAAACCCCGACCTGATCGTCACCGATTATGACGAACTGCTCCGCGTGATGCCTTCGCTGTTCCCCTCACCCTGAGACGCCAGCGATGAATAAACTGTCATACCATGCCCTCTTGACTTTGTGTCAAACTTACACTATCTTTTTAGTGTCATTATGACACCAGAACGGGCGCGTCAGTGGTCTGAGGGCGACACAGAGGAACGGTTCCCGATTGGGGTTCGGGGGAAGCTCCCGAGATCAAGAATCGGCGGCGGGATGGCTTTCGCAAGCGCCATGAATCGACATCACCCATGGCAGGGAGGCTTCCGCGTCGGCTGGCTCGATTTCGTGATGCTGCGCTATGCGTGCGAGGTCGTCGGTTCACTCGACATGCTCGCTGTTACATGTCTGGATCGTCTGGCGGAGCTGCCCTCGTTGCAGATCTGCCGTCGCTATCACTGCAACAATACGTTGATCGAGCGCATCGTCCCTGCGCCTGCACTGTCGCTGGAGTATCAGGAGGGCATAACGCACACTCTGAGGCAGTGTCGTCTGTTGCTCGAACCGATTGCCGATGTTGATGCGCTGTTGGCTTTGCTGGAGCACGATCTCGCCATCCCGGTTGGTATCACCTCCTGGGGTGCGACATCTGATGATAAGCGGCTAACGGCAACGGCGAGCAGCACGTGGATGGAACAGCGCCATCACCTGTGATCGGCGGCAGTGGAGAGCAGAACGGAAGGGTGGCAGGCAATTCACCGACGTGAGTTCCGACAAAGACGAGCGCACCCCGCGAGAACGCTCACAGCTAGCGCGTTTCCGCGAGCAACTCCTTCTTCAATTCTTCCAGGCTCTTGATTGCCCGGTCGGCGTTGCGACGCAGCAGACCATACGTCTCAACTGAAGCGTCGCCTCGCAATTGCCCCTGCACAATCATATCGGCCGCCAGTACCAGCACCGTCAGGCACTGAATGAGTTCTGTCGCCGCCGGCGATCCGGTCAGACGATACTCACGCAGGCGATGGAGCGCCTCCTCCGCCTGGCGCGCATTCGGTTGCAACCAGATGAGAAACGACTGCGATGCCGTGCTGTCTGTTCGTCCCTGCACCATCATATCGGCGGCGCTGGCGAGCACGGTCAGCGATTTACTGAGCTGGCGCACAGTCGCCTGGAGCGATGCGCGTCTGTGACCGGTCTTGTGCATATCAGGAGATGCTGCCTGTGTATGGGTCAAAACCACAGGCAACGATGGAGATGGCTCGATCATGACCGTATTCCTCCCTTGGTTGGATGGTCCCAACGTGGACTCTCCGGCATCATTTCGGGGATGCACAACATCCATGACGAAAAACCAGATTCACATAAACAAATTGTCATTTCCACCGAAAGTAATTATACCGTTTGACAACCAGTATGAGCAACGCGCCATGAGTCCTGATGTTGGGCAGTACTTACGCTGGTATGTCGTAGGTGCGCCGGGGACGCTACCTTTGGTACAATGATGTCGGGTGCAGATCAGGGACGAGGGAGAACGCAATGAAAAAAGCGCTGGTGCTCTCAGGCGGAGGCGGTCGCGGCGCCTACCACGTCGGAGTGATTGAAGCGCTCGTTGAACGTGGCTGGATGCAGGACGGTAAAGGACCTGACATTCTTGCCGGTACGTCAATCGGCGCAATCAACGCAGCAGCGCTGGCGGCGGGTCTCACCGTCGCCGAACTGAAAGCGCGCTGGCTCGACATGCATACCGAGGATGTCCATCGATTGTCAAACGATCTCCCGGCAGTCAGCCGTCCCCTTATTCGCTTCTTGATGCACAGCGTGCTGACGTCGGAGGCGCATGGCGGCTCACCTGCAATATTGCTGCCAGAGGAGCGCAAGATGAGCGCCGAAGGATTCATCGAGCGCATCAGCAACGTCTTTCGCAGCCGGCCGTTTCGCAGCCTGCTCGATACCACTCCCTGGCGTCATACACTGAACCGCTGGATGGACCTCGACCGGATCAACGCGCCAGATGCGCCTGCGCTCCTGCTCACCGCCACCGATCTGCAATCCGGCAACTTGCGGGTCTTCTGCAACCGACCGCTGCGCGACCATCCGGCCGACACGATTACCATTGACCATCTCATGGCATCTTCGAGCATTCCAACCATCTATCCCTGGACGGAGATCGATGGTCGCAAATACTGGGATGGTGCGGTGCTGGCAAATACCCCCCTGGGACCCGTCATCGATCTTGCTGCAGGCGAGGATGTCGATATTGTGGTCGTCATGATGACGCCGTGGGATGCGACACCCGAAGCGATGCGCCAGCAATTACAGGAGGTTCCGCAAGACCTGGTGCAGGCTTTGTCGCTGACACTCGATTGGGCGTTACTGGCATCGTATCGCGCCGCTATCAAAATGCTGCATGCGTACAACCGGCTGGCGGAAGCGGCGCATAAACTGGAACGCGCCGCACAACAGACCGGCAACCCGGAACTGCGCATCGAGGGGGTCATTCCACGCATCATCGCCACACCGCTGGTTATTGCACCGCAACAACTGATGCCGCTGGAGTGGATCATCGACTACGAAGAACACAACCATCGGACATTGTTCGAGATGGGGCGCAAAGATGCACTGCGCGCACTCGACAGACGTCTGCTCGACCATCTGATCGTTCAGCCATGATTGACCTGCACATCCATACCTGTGCCACGCCTCATCACGCGACCTGGACGCCAGAGACGCTGACAGCAGCTGCAGTGCGCGCCGGGTTGCGCGTGATCGCTGTCACCGACCACAACACAACCGCCAGTGTGCGCGCCACACAGGAAGCTGGTGCGCATTACGGAGTACAGGTGATTTCCGGGGTCGAGATCGACAGTGGATTCCCAGCCGGTCGTTCCGACGATCTGTTGCCATTCAAACTCTGGCATGTGCTCGTATATGGCATCGACCCCGATGCACCGCAATTGCAGGCGCTCTGCCGCGCGGTGGAAGAGCGTAATCGGGCGGATGCCGTCGCGCTGCGCCATTTCCTGATAGATGCCGGGTTTCGTCTGCTCGGCATCGATGCCCTCGAACGTCCA
>JBEPYG010000016.1:0-27853 GCA_041641515.1 Roseiflexus sp. | reverse complement strand
GTGATCAGCAAGGCGTGGATGCCTTCCTCGCGCGCCGCCAGCATCAGGTTGGTCTGGACCTGACGCAAGGCGGCAATACGTTGTTCTGACCGGGCGCCGACAATCGACTGAATAGGAGGTCCTTTCGGAACATTACCGAGCACCGTCATATCAACCCGGTCGCGCACATCCTCAGGACCGTGCAACCGTGGATCGACGCGGTCCAGGACGTATGCTGCCGCCACTGCGATCAGGAAGCCGCCAAGCCCCGCAAAGAGGATCGTGATATTGCGGCGTGACGGCAATGGCGACGAAGGCGGCTCAGCAGACTCGAACGGCGTCAGCACATTCACGACGCTGCTGTTCTTGAACGAAAGAAGACGATTATACGTATCCTGCTCTCTGCTCAGACTCGCTTCGAGTTGCATGAGGGTCTGGTTGATTTCGGCGAGATCGCTGGCAGAGACGACCTGCTGGCGGCGAAACGTCGTTTCTTCGATCCGCGCGCGCAGATCGTTCAGGCGCGCCTCACTCTCGCGCAGTTGCTGCTCGATTGTCATCTGTTCGGCGGCAACCTTATCTGGCGACGTTGGGCTGTATGCGATCAACTGATCGGCAATCGCATTGGCAATGGCAGCAGCGCGCACCGGGTTCGAGTCGGTAACATAGATTTCGAGCAGGTTGGCATTCGGCACGACTGCTGTACGCAACATATAGGTGGCAATCACATTCCAAGAGAAGGGGAGGTTCAACTTTTCCTGAACCGGTTGAAGAATGCGCTCGCGTTTTGCCAGTTCACCGTAGAAACGCCCTAGCGACGATCCCAGCTGCAACTGTATCGGGTCTGGTCGCTGGCTTTCAAGCGTATTCCCGATCATGAGGGTTGCGCGGGCAACGTAGTAGCGGGTTTCGGTTCGGCTGACAACGAAGGCGACGCTACCGGAGAGAAGCACTGCAATCGGAATGAGCCACCACCAGCGCAGTACTGGGCGCAGCAGGCGAAGCAATTCTTGAGGGGTGATCATCATCTGGCAGTCTCTCCTGACCGGAGGCCGGAACGCTTCAACAACACCGAGTTATCGAAGCGAAAACAATGGCGTACCAACCGAGCGCTCGTACAGTGGTTGCGCAGCGCCTCGACGCGCATGAGCAACGTCTTCCTGGTGCATGA
The DNA here is from genome assembly GCA_041641515.1 of Roseiflexus sp. Lineage (GTDB taxonomy): Bacteria > Chloroflexota > Chloroflexia > Chloroflexales > Roseiflexaceae > Roseiflexus. The sequence goes on along the minus strand of JBEPYG010000016.1, from coordinate 26,703 downwards.
TCCACGCAACCGCCCCAAGCAGGTCGTTGGCAACGTGCTCAGGCGGGTGTTGCTGAAGTTCAGGACGCGCGATCTGTTGAGCGCCTCGCCCTGTACGTACAAGTATACTACGTATTCCCATCGCATGCCCGGCGGCAATGTCGCTCCACGCATCACCAACCAGGTATGCACGCGAGAGATCGACGTTCCACCGGTGCGCAAGATCGCGCAACATACCAGGGCGCGGCTTGCGACAATCGCAATTCTCATGGTCATCGTGCGGGCAATAGCGAATGTCGTGGATCTGCCCGCCGTGCAGCGCAACCTGCACCTGCATGCGTGTATGTATCTCTTCGACCACGCCTGCCGGAACGATGCCACGCCCAACAATCGCCTGATTGGTAATCACAAACACGCGAAACCCTGCGAGGTTGAGCCAGCGTAACGCCGCCAGCGCTCCCGGCAGAAACACGAATTCGCGCCACGACTTGACGTGATCGACACGATTTTCGTTGATAACACCATCGCGATCCAGAAAGACGGTTTGCATCGCTGCGCCTTTCAACCGAACAGGGTTCGGATTATCGATTTCATCGTGGTCGTGGTTGGATGAACTTCCGGATCGCTCCAACAGTCTATTCGTTCCAGTTATAGGGCGAGTTGAGCAGGTTCGTGTGCAGCAAAATGCGCGAACCCTCGAACTCGAAGGCGAAGCGCACCTGGATCAACCCCAGACGTTCGAGCGCGGCGTGCACCGCTTCCTGACGCTCTTCATGACAATAGATCATCAGGAAACCGCCGCCGCCGGCGCCGGTGATTTTGCCGCCGCCCGCGCCCGCTGCCATTGCCGCAGCGTATGCTTCATCGATGGCGCTGTTCGAGATACCGCTGGCAAGTTGCTTCTTGTGACGCCAGCTTTCGTCGAGCAGTGCACCAAAATCGTCGAATCGTCCCTCTTCGAGCGCCGCTTTGATCTGCCATCCGAGTTCCTTGATGCGGTGCAGCGCTTCGACGGTCGTTCCAGAACGCTGTCCACTGCGCTCCCGTTGTTCGCTGAGGATTTCACGCGCCTGCCGGGTGGCGCCGGTGTAAAACAGCATCAGACGGCGTTCGAGTGTGCGAATGTTGCCGACGCTCATATTGAGCGGCGTGACTCGCACTCCCTCAGCACTGAATTCGAAACAGTTGAGCCCGCCAAACGCCGCTGCGTATTGATCCTGCTTGCCGATCGGCGCCTCGAGACGCTTCGTTTCAATCTCGTAGGCCGTCTCTGCCAGCTGGCGTTTGTTCATCGCATCGCCCGCCAGGGTGCTGCAAATGTTACAGAGCGTCACCGACACGGCGCTCGATGAGCCTAATCCCGTTCCAGGCGGCACTTCCGATGCAATAAAAATATTGAGAGGGACGCGCAGATTGAAATGCTCGTAGATGACCTGCCCCATGCGCATCTCGAGACTGCTGCTGACTGCCCGACCATCGACCGGCACCTGCAGGATGCTGCTGCGATAATCTGCGGAAATGACCTGAAAGGTGGTGTCAAAGTTCTTGGTCACGATACCGTAGATATACTTGTTGATCGAAGCGCTGACGACCATGCCGCCAAAACGCTCGTAATACGCCGCAAGATCGGTTCCGCCGCCGCCAAAACTGATCCGCACCGGAGAGCGCGCAATGAGCATTCTCTATCTCCTTGCCATCGAGAAACACCGGTTATCGCCAACGCTCTGCGACGACGTCGCGCAGCCGTAGCGCTATCAAACACTTCCCACTGTAGCACGCACCTATGACGCTGCCTTTAACAATCACAGAGCGCTGATGACAATTTTCTTACGCGCCGTTTGTGACGCATACAAGGATGTGCTACACTGAACGCGCATATCACATGCCCCGGAGGCGGAACGTGGCGCGGGTCGTTGCAGTGGCGAATCTCAAAGGCGGCATCGGCAAGACGACAACGGTCGTGAATGTGGGCGCGGGACTGGCGCTCAAGGGAGCGCGCGTTTTGCTGGTCGATACCGACGCGCAGGGAAACCTGGCTATGGCATTGGGGGTGCCCACCCGTCGCACTCTCTACGATGTGCTGGTCGATGGCGCTCCGGTGGAACGTTGCGTCGTTGAGGCGCGTCCCGGGCTCGATCTTCTTCCGGCGGATGCAACCTTGCTCGGCGCACAGCCGATCATTGCGCGCCGCCCTGACTGGAGTCGCGTGCTGGCGCAGGCGCTGCAACCGGTTATTGGTTCTTACGATTTCGTGCTGATCGACTCGGCAGGGTCGCTGACGCCGCTCAATGTCAATGCGCTGGTGTGCGCCCACGATGTCATTGCTCCAACGACGGTCGAACATTTCTCGGTGAAAAGCCTGGAACTGCTCATGGCTCAGATCGGGCGCATCAAAGGCGGCGCCGGGCACGTGCGCATGATCATTCCAACAATGTACGACCCGCGGGTGCGCCAGTCTGGTGAATTGCTCGCCATGCTCCGCACCCGCTATGGCGACCGGGTGACGCCGCCGGTGCGCGTGAATGTGCGCCTGTCTGAGGCACCAGCTCTCGGCAAAACGATCTATGAGTACGACCCACGATCCCGCGGCGCCATCGACTATGCGATGCTGGTTGAACATATCAGCCGGACATTCGGATTCGCCGCACGTCCGAAACCAGAGACGCCGCCTGACCCAGCGCCCGCGCCGCAAGCAGCCGCCACACCGCACCGTCTGGTTTCAAGCGCCGCTCCAGAGACCTGCCCGCACTGCGGGCGAGCGTTGCAACACACGAGTCTGGCAGGCTACCGGATCAGTTATTGCGCCCAGTGCCGCTATAAGAAACAGGAGCTGGTCAGGGATAGAAGTTAGCGGCGCCTGTTTCCAGGGTCATGTCCTGGCGTCCGCCTCTCGTAAGGGCGCCTGCGCAATTCGTATCGAAAAGGAGTTCTCGCATGGGAGTCGATGATTTTCGCGCTGAGGCGCGTCGAGCGCTGGAACAGATGCTGGAAGATGCCAGACAGACCGATGAGCGTGAGGCGCTGATCGAACGCTACACCGATGAATTGACCATGCTCTACGGGCGCCACGCCCATGCCCTGCTCACCGAGGTGATCGAAGATGCGCGCACCCGCCTCGACGCACGCCTCTCGCCCGATCCCATTCGCCAGACGATCGCCACAGTGCAGACGACCGTCCAGGATCTGTGGAACGCTCTCTGGGGACCGGGCGACATCCGGCGATGATGTCAGATAGTCCGATGCACCTCGATGATCTGATCGTGTCCAGGACCCACCGACACCAGGCCCAGACGCGCGCCGACCAGCTCACATAGACGCGCTACATATGCGCGCGCTTCAACTGGTAGTTGATCGAACCGGCGCACCCCGGCTGTCGACGTCTGCCATCCCGGAAGTTCCTCGTAGATCGGTTCGACCTGTCCAAGAATGAACGGATTCGCCGGCGGATAATCGAGTTCGGTGTCGTGACGTCGATAACCGACACAGACTTTGATGCGCGGTAAGGTATCGAGGACATCGAGTTTGGTGATCGCCAGGGTGTCGATTCCATTGATTCGCACCGCATAGCGCGTCATGACGGCATCGAACCAGCCGACCCGTCGCAGACGACCGGTGGTTGTGCCGACTTCCGCCCACGGCGTTCCCAGCTGACGCAGGGTGGTCGCCGTCTCATCCTCAACCTCAGTTGGGAACGGACCTTCGCCTACGCGGGTTGTATAAGCTTTGCAGACGCCAATCACCGACGACAGGCGCGCAGGCGGAATGCCACTCCCCTGGCACGCACCGGCGGCGCCTGGCGGTGATGACGTGACATACGGGTAAGAGCCGTGATCGATGTCGAGCAGCACCCCCTGCGCGCCTTCGAGCAACACCGGCAGATCGCGGTCGAGCGCGCGCTGGATGATCGGATAGACGTCGGTCACGTGGCGTTCCAGTTTGCTGCCGTATTCCAGATATTTCAGGAACGTTTCGTGGAGTGAAAGCGGCTGCGCGTTATACCATGTTGTCAGCATCTTATTCTTAACATCGAGCGCCATGCGCAGGCGGCGTAACAATGTTTCCTCGTGGAGCAGATCGCCCATACGAATGCCGATGCGCATCATTTTGTCGGCATAGGCGGGACCGATCCCACGCCCGGTGGTGCCGATTTTCGCATCGCCGCGCAATGACTCATCGAACTGATCCTGGAGCGCGTGGTATGGCATAATCACGTGGGCGCGGTCGCTGACGAACAGTTTGGTGGTCGATATGCCGCGCGCTTCGAGATCGGCGATCTCCTGGAGCAACACGGCCGGGTCCACCACAACACCGCTGCCGATGATATTGACGATCGCCGGATCGAAGACACCCGACGGAACGATATGAAGTTTGAATGTTCCGTGGCGATTGACCACGGTATGCCCGGCGTTGTTGCCGCCGCCATAGCGAATGACGAGTCGCGCACGCTCTGCGAGCATATCAACGATATGCCCTTTGCCCTCGTCGCCCCATTGGGCGCCAATTACTGCGACGACAGGCATTGGAGAACTCCCTTCTCTACGGACACTTGCACTGTGTGATATGATTAGTTCCAGTTTCCAACGCTATTATAGCCGCGTTTCGAGGAAAGTGAGTGATCGATGGACATCGCTGCTGTCACGATCATCATCCAGCTGATTTTTCTCGAAGGCATTCTGTCAATCGACAATGCCGCCGTGCTTGGTGCGATGGTCGCCCATCTGCCGAATGATCGCCCGCTCCCATGGCCCCAGCCGCTGCGATTTCTGGAAGAATGGTCGCAGATCACTCTTGGGTATCAACGCGAGGCGGCGCTCAAAGTCGGGCTGCTCGGCGCATACATCGGTCGCGGGCTGATGCTGGCGCTGGCGAGCGTCATTATTCACGTGCCCTGGCTGCGCATCATCGGCGCTGCGTATCTGGTGTACCTTGCATTTCACCATTTTGCCGAACTGTATCACACCCACCGCGCTGAAGCCGGACACGAAGAGACTCCACGGGTGCGCGGCGGATTCTGGCCTACGGTGCTGGCGATTGAACTCGCCGATCTGGCGTTCAGCATCGATAATGTGATCGCAGCGGTGGCGCTGTCGGATAAGTTCTGGGTTGTGATGCTCGGCGTGGCGATTGGCATTCTCGTGATGCGCTTCGCCGCCACCATTTTCACCCGTATGATCGCCTGGGAACCGGCGCTGCAGACTGGCGCGTTCCTGCTGCTGCTGGCGATCGGTGCGGAACTGCTGGCGGAAGAAGTGTGGCATGTGCATATCGAAGAAATGACCCAATTCGCCATCTCCGCCAGTATTCTGATCCTGACCGTGATTGTTGCCCGCACGCCGCTGCGGGTTCCGATAACCCTGGCAGCACGACCCGTGATCTGGCTGGCGGCAATGACTCAGCTGCGCCTTGAGTCAGTGACTACAACACTGTCTTCATTTCACCGCAAGGAGCGATCGACGGACACAGACACGCTGGGATTGCTACGTCGTCCAGATTGCCAGGATGGTTCCAAACGGCGCGTCCATGTCGAACACGACGTAACGGCTGCCGTTCGCATCTTCAATGATGTACTCCTGCTGCGCGCCATTCAGCGACACACTGGCTGGAGCGGCGACGTCTTCCGGCAACGGGATGCGCACCCGTATATGGTCTCCCGATCCGGTCACCTGCAGTTCGATACCGTTATGCATTCGTCGCCAGTGATAGGCGACGTATCCCTTTGACGCAGCGTACCGCGCAATGACCCGCGCTTCGTCCACATCACGGGTAAACATCCAGCGCGGGCTGAGGACGACATCACGGTAGAGGGCGTTGCGGTCCTCGATCCCTGCCGCGCCCTCGAACAGCGCGCCCAGCATAGCCGACGATCCCCACCCGTCGGTCGGCAGGGTGTCTTCGCCAGAAATACCTGGGTTGCCCGCCGGGTAGTACCAGAGGTACGTCGCACCGGTGTTACTGATCAGAAAGTAGTAACGGTGCAGGATCTCGAAAGCATACCGTTCCGCGCCATAGCGAAACGCTCCCCGTGCAAGTTCGCCGCCGACCAGCGGCATCAGTCCCCCGTTGACATACTCGCCAGGGCGCTCACCTGGACGGCCCGCAAGTCCGAAACTTCCTTCTGGAAACGGCGGGTCGATGCTGTACCACTCGGCAAAGGCTTCACCTCGCCGTAAGCTGCGCCTGAAATATTCATCAACGATTGCACGCCCCTGTCCAGGGCGCAACACATCACGGTTGAGCGCATATGTGTTCGACAGACTGAGTTGTTCTGCTTCATCGACACCCGGCGCATCGAACGGCGCCAGCGGCACGAAGTGGGTGAAGAAACGTCCATTCCAGCTGAGCGCATTCAGGCGTTCCATGATCCCCTGCGCCCCGGCGCGCCAGCGTTGCGCCAACGCCGGATCGCCAACCCGATCCTCGATGTGCGCCAGCAGGTTCAGTGCATGCGCCAGCCCGGTGTTGTCACCATGAAAAATCCCCCAGATCGTCTGGTCGTCGATCCAGTGACGCGGCGCCGGTCTGCCCGTCGTCGGGTCGGTCGTCGTAGGACCGTAGGAAAAATCCCAGGTATCAATCGTATAGGGGCGCTTGACCAGACCACGCTCTTCGTCCCAGCGCAGCGGGTCACTCATGGTGTAGCGCACGGCACGGCGCATGGCATCGAGATTGACGCGCAACCAGTCATCATCGCCGGTTATCTGCCAAGCTTCATACACTGCCTGAACGAAGAGGTACTCGACATCCGCCTCGACTTCTTTGCGCAGGGGACGCATCACCCCCAATTCAGGGTGCGCCAGAACATCGGGAAAACTGCCATCGGGTCTTTGTGCACGGCGAAAGGCGTCGATGGCGCTGGTAACATCGGTTTCGAAGTAGCGAAACCCGCGCACCTGGTAGGTATGGTCACGCAACCAGAGCAGCGGGTTGTCGGGCGAACGATACCCGCGCACCAGCCGGTCATCGAGCGTATATTCCACCACACACTGCTCCATAAAATGACGGATCATCGGGTAGAGCGCATCGAAGCGTTCCTGACCGGTCACCAGCGTGGTCTGAGCGTCGAGGGTGTACAGGCGGGTCGATCCGCCGGCAATCGCGCCATCGATGATCAGCAAGGCGCTGTGCTCGCCGAGCGCGCCACCCGGTCGAACATCCACAACACCCTGGCCATCCGTCACCTCCACATCCCAGATTCCGACCTGACGTGCGCCTCCGTCATAAAGACGCAGGACAGCACGTCCGGTATACTGCGGTACAGACATCCGCACCCGGAGCAGCTGCAATGGCGTCGCGTCAGATGGCGCCGCGAGGGTTGCGCGCCACGCTGATGTCGGCAACTCTGCGAGATCGGCGGGTGGACCGTGATGCCAGCTCGACGGCAATGGAAGCGCCGCCAGCCCATCTGGACGGAGCGCAATGAGACCACGCCGGTAGACCTGGGTCGGCATCCCATCGAGAAGCAGCGGCTGGCCAAGCGGCTCGCCGAGGGCGGCCGCGCCGCCGGCGCGCATCCAATACTCCGTAAACGCATCGGCAGTCGGCAAGACAGTGACAACCGGTGCAGGCGATGACGGGGAACGCTCGCCAGGCGGTCGAGACGAAACCGAACACGCGGTGACGAGCAGGGCAAGGCATGCCAAGAGCCAGCGGTTCACAACGACAGAGCCCAGAGATCCACAACAGATGAAAGGAAGACGCATGGAGGGAACGACAATCGCCGCGCTCCTCCGCTCAATTGTACCATACGCACGGCGCACACCGCCGCGATGAACATCGGCCAGCGATACGGGCGCGATGCCTGCAATCCTGAGGAAAACCCCATCGGGGCGCGGCGGCGCCGCGCCCCATCCAGGCAACACAACCCCGCAAGCGGGAGATTAGGGGGAGGCTACCGGCTATCGACTATTTTCCTGTTCGTCACATCAAACCCCGCCACCCGGTCCATCTGCGAGCGCATCACACCCTGCGGCAGCGCACGGACCAGCATATTGCGCAGTTTGCCTGCCACCGGATGTGCAACCTGCGCGACTGCACCGATACGCCACGATGTATGCGTAACCCACGCCGTGCGGGGCTGGCGCTCCGTCTCATAGCGATGCAGGGCATGGCGGTGATCCCTTTCGGTCTTGAGAGATCGTGCCAGAACGAATGCCGACTCGATAGCCATACACGCACCCTGCCCCAGGTTGGGTGTCGTGGGATGTGCAGCATCCCCAAGCAAGGTGACGCGGTCTTGTGTCCACGGCGTGAACGGTGGAATGTCATACACATCGTTGTGCAGAATCGCCGTTGCCGGAGTTGCCTCCAGCACCTGCCGGATCGGATCATGCCAGGTTCCGAAGATACCCAGAAGTTGCGCTTTCTGCGCTTCTGGCGCAGGCGTATCACCCGGCGCCTGGTTGTGCGTGGCGAACCAATAGATACGCTTCTGACCAATGCGCACGATACCGAACCGCGCCCCCCTTCCCCACGTCTCGGACGTCAGTCCCAAGGCGGACTCATCGGCGGTTTCGATCACGCCGCGCCAGGCTGTATACCCGGAATAGCGCAGCTGGATGGCGGGAAACATCTGTCGGCGAATAACCGAGGAGATGCCATCTGCACCGATCAGCAGATCGGCGGCGGCGGTGGCGCCATTCTTGAACCGGGCCGTCACAGTGTGGGCATCCTGGGTGAAACCCTCGCACGGCATAGCAAACCTGAGCACGCCAGGTTCAAGCGCGTTTGCGAGAATGCCGTGCAACGCCGCACGGTGGATCGCGACGACCGGCGCACTACAACGCTCTTCCAGTTCGTTCAGGTTCGTTTCGTACAGTGAAGTGCCGTTCGCTGTGCAGATCCGAGAACGGGTCAACCGCGCGCCAGCTGCAGCGACAGACGCTCCCACGCCGAGAGCGTACAACACCTTCATTGCATTTGGCCACAGCGTAATCCCGGCGCCAACATCTGCCGGTGCGGTGGTACGCTCATAAACGACCGCTTCGATCCCGTGGTGCTGGAGTGCAAGTGCGGTGCACAATCCGCCAATTCCGCCGCCAATAATGATGGTTTTCATACCTGCCCCACCTTCTATTCGATCGACATCGATACAACGTTCCCGGAGCATCGCGCCCTCTGCCTCAGAAGAGTCGTTTGCATATATAATGAGCAAAGAGCAAGACCTGACCGAGGCCGAGAGTATCCGGCGCACCATTGACCAGTTTACTTGAAGTTTGCATGCTCCCTGGAACAATCGTGATTGGAATCCTGGAAGGCGGAGCGCACGTTCATGCTGCGCCTGATAGACCAGCGACCTGTACCCGGCACACGTACCTGGCAGCGTAAGGATGTGCATAAGTGTCAGGTTTCTGGCAGATCAAAAACCAATAGCCAAGACAAACCACCAGCATATGGGCATTACTGAAGCGTTCGATCTTCTGATAGCACAGCTTTCAGAAAGCAGCGTGTCTATCTGGTCCGCCTGGTCGCCTGGCGAGATAGCGGACAGACTGGTTGCACTGCGGGATAAACCGATGCTTTCGGAAGCTGATAAACTGGACCTGAGAGCACTCCTGGCGCCAACAGGACCGATCCAGGAAATTGCCATAGCTAATGACTGGCACGACGACTACATGAAGTGCGCAGCAGCGCTTGATCGCTACGCCCTTTAGCTCGCATACGCCAGAATTGCCCATCACGATGAGGCGCCAGCGCTAGACGCCTGTCCTGCCTGTCGTGAGCGACCTCAAAAGACGGCAACTGTCACAATCGAGGGTTCGAGGGGAGATCCCGAGATCAAGCATCGGCGGCGGGATGGCTTATGCAAACGCCATAAGACCTGGCCCCGCCGACGCAAAAACGCTACGGTTACACTACAGGGGAACACGTATCTGGCGCGCAGTACGGTCGGAGGCGACCATGGCGGGAGACACCGGACAACAGGCAAATTTCGGCTGTGAGCGCTGCTGGCCCTCCAGCGCGGACGCTGCGTGGGAAGCGCGCGGCGCGCTTACTCACGTGGCGGATTTGATCGACGAGTCGCATGTTCACGTGATGATCCTCGCATGCCCCAATTGCGCTCAGCGCTTTCTCTCGATCTTCACAGAGACGGTCGACTGGATGGGTGGTGACGACGCGCAGTGCTGGAAGCTCATGCCGATCACTGCAGTAGAAGCTGCCGACCTGATCCACAGGCAAGACTCGTTGACCGAAGCCGAGCTCGCTACGCTGGGAGCCGGACGGCGCTGTTTGTGGCGCGATCACCCCACGGCAGCAACGCCATGCACGTTTTGGCAGACGGGAATAACCGACAGCCTGCACGACTGATCTGAACTGCTGTTACGTCTTGTGGCGTGTGAAGATGGTCGCTGCTCCGAGGCACGGACGACCCTGCCCGCCGGCGCTGCCGCGTTCAGCCCCGACAACGCGCTAGCTGCCCAACCGGAACTCTGCAGCGCCTGCGTCACCGCTGCTTCAGCGCAGCGCGCGCCAGTGCGTCAACGTGCGCATTGCCGCTTGAGCCGTGCCGTACATGGGCGCGCACCCAGACGCAGCGCAGTGCAATGGTCTGGCGAAGATCGTCCAGCTCAGCCGCCAGCGCCGCGTCGGCCGCCGTTTTCCCCTCGATCAGTGCGATGACACCGGTATTGTCGATGTACAGCGTCGCGCTCCGCGCCCCCAACGCCAGCGCGTGGCGCACCCCTGCCAGTGCAGCGTGCAGTTCCGCCGCCTGGATGGTCACATCGCTCAGAACGCCGCTGCGCGTCGCGCGGATGCCGCGCATGCTGACTGCATACGCCCATCCTGCGCAGTTCGTTGCTGCGTCGTGGCTGGCGTCACTGTAGATTTCAGCGTGAGTCATCGTAGCTCGTTCAGCGTACAGATTGCCGGAGGCGCACAACGCAGCGCGCATCGAGCGTCGCTGCCATGAGGCGCAACTCAGTCAATCGTCACGACCTGATACTGAAGACGTGCATCGACCATATGAAGATAGAGTTTGCGCTGCGCCGCATCGCCGGTCACCCAGGCCGCGCCGTTCTGGAAGAAGATTGCATCATCGCCGCGTGGTAAATGACTCGTCGTGAGCAAGGTCGCCGGAAGCAGCGGCGCGCCTTGCGCATCGATCAGCATGCCATACACCCCGTTAAACACATCAGTCGTCTGGTCGATATTGCGCCATTCTTCCCACAGGACGATATACCGATCATCGCCGACGCCGATCAGTTTGGGACGTTCGGCATGCAGGCGCGACTCTGCCGAATAGCTGGTGAGCCAGCGGAGGCGATTGGTCACGGTAATGCCGTTTGATACGACGGTCAGTGTGTCGGGCAGCGCTGAATCGACGCTGAGATCGACGCCGTGCACACGCACAATCGCCAGATTGCGCGGACCGCTGATTCTGCGATCAATGATATTGCCGACCTGATCGCTGCGCTCAGTTGCAAATAATACCAGATAGCGATATGCAGGGTCGTGATCAATCAGAGCGACGTTACCGAGCCGGGTCGCCGTCAGATTTTCTCCAAATGGTCCCTTAATTGCAAACACGTCGGCGCCTCTGGTTGATCCTTCCCTCCCCCTTCCATCACGTCCCAGTGTCACCGCACGCGGAAAGGCATCGCCTAAGTAGAGCTCAATGATCTGCGTTCCATCAGCCATAAGCCGCTGGTCAAACGAGTGACTGACATAGAGACCGCTCGGCCACGTCACCTCGCCACTAATCGCATCGAGGCGCGTGAATGTTGACCACTGATGGCGTTGTCCGCCGATTGTCCAGTCAGGATCAGAAGCGCCTCCATGCACCAGCCCGATGTGGCGCCCGGCGATGACCAGACGCGCCGTTGAAGCGTACATCGGGTTGATAATTGAGGCAGATCGATAGACCGGACCGCGTGCCACATCCAGGTCTACATTGAAGAGCACATCGCCGGTCGGGCTGACTTTCACGACCCGAACGATATTGCTGCGATAGAGCGGGTACAGCGGCGGGTAGTATGCATTGACCAGATGCGACTCATCGACGCAGGTGGCGTAATAGCGATTGCCGTCGTCATCGATTGCCAGTCCCAAAATCCGATCCAGCATAGGCAAACTGGTGAGCGCCTGGGTGACTCGATAGCTGCCGTCGGCGGGTTCCAGACGCACCAGCACTGCAGTCCAGGGGGTATGGGGATCGTAGTCCTGCGCGAGGATATGAAGCGTGGTTCCCTGGGCGGCGGCAATAATTTCGGGGCGTTTGCCATAATTTGCCTCCCAGCTTGTCGGTCCTACAAGATCGCTGACATTGGCGTCGAACGGCGCCAGGATCGCCGATACCAGAGTCGGCGGAACACGGATCAGCGGCAGATAGACAGTGAAGTCATCTGGCGCGCCATTCGAGGCGGATGCCGCGGGTCTGTCACCAGCTTGAGCGCTAGCAGGAGGGTCGCCGGTGTGAGCACGCAGCGCCGACGTGAAACTCAGACTCAGCGCCAGCAGGAGGAGGAGAAGGATGATGCGCCGGTCCATAACATTCTCCGCCATGAGGTGAGGGGGGCTCGTGATGAACGCATCTGTCACGCGGTTCACAACTCGCTGTGCTGTGCCTTCGTTGCGTTCCATCACGACGCATCCCGTGCATCGAGCGAATGATACAATAATACCGTTCAATGAACCTGAAGGATACTATCTCGCTCATAACTTCAGTCTAGTCACAGCCTGCCCGCCGTTCAGGGTGCGCCATCCGGCAGCGCTCGATGGCAGAGAAGGGGGAGCGTTGCAATGACAACGGCTCCAGTGACCCCTTTTCCGGAGAAGATGCGTCGGCCAGGCTGGATCTTGAGCGTGGTGTTGCAATGACAACGGCTCCAGTGACCCCTTTTCCGGAGAACGTTCGTCTGCCGGGAATCCGCAGGACAGCAACGCTCTACGAAGCAGCACGTGCGATCGGAGTGATGGCGTGATACCAATTGGAATTGAACACGCTGCATGCGCACGCCCACCAGAGCGCACCGCAATGCTATCACAGCAATCGACAATCCAAAATCTACAATCTAATCTACAATGGTATGAGCTACTTGACTGAACAATACGGTAATATGATACCATCTTGCTATCGATGGCATTCGTTCCTGGTTCTCTCATGCCCATATCCTGCATCATTGTTGCTGGTGGAATGAGCCGCCGCATGGGAACAGACAAGCGTCGCCTGCGACTGTGGGGCGAGTACGGTCCGACGCTGCTGGAACATGCGGTTGCGCGCGCTGTTCGTGTCAGCGAGGATGTTATCGTTGCGCTGAACGATCCGGAGAACTGGCAGGAACTTCCTGCCCGTCTGGTCTGTGACGAAGGAGAACCGAGCGGACCGCTCGGCGGTCTGGCTGCCGGTCTTGCTGCGTGTCGTTACGACTATGCGCTGGTGCTGGCGTGTGACCTGCCGCTGGTGCAGGATGCGCTCATCGATGCGCTCCTGGACTATCCGCGCCCTTACGATGCGCTGGCGCCGCTCCGTCCTAGCGACGGCGCGCGCGCGCCGCGCAACTCGCAGGCGGTCGAGCCGCTGCTGGCAGTTTACCGGCGCACGTGCCTCCCTGCCATCCGCGCCTGCCTGCAGCGCGGCGCGCGCGCGCTCGTGGATCCGCTGGCGATGCTCGCTACCCGTTACCTGACGCCAGATGTCTGGCGTAAGTACGACCCCCAGGGGTTCTCTTTCATCAATGTCAATCGGCCAGAGGATGTCGCGCGGGTGAAGCGCATGATTGCCGGTATTGGCGAGGCGCGATGATGCGAACAATCACACGCCTGCAATCAGTTGCGCCCATCACAGGCGCTTCCATTGGTCTGATCGGCGCGCTGGCGTTGCTGTGGATCACGCGGCGCGAGCCGCTCACGCTGCCACCGCTGGCGTATCTCGATGCGCTGGGAGCATTCTTTGTCTTTGCCGTCTGGGCTGGCGCGGCGCTCTGGTCGACGCTGCGCGCGCCGGCGGAACAGGGGTGGCGTTTCTGGCTCACGGCGCTGTTGCTGACCGCCACGTTCGTCACCTCGTGGACGCCGCTGATCATTGTGGTCTTTGTCTCGATAGCGCTGATACACGTATCGCCGGCGCCACGCGGTGAACTGACGGTTGCACTTCGCCGCGCCATCGTCCCACTGCTGGCAGCGGCGGCGCTGGCAATCGGGTATGGCACGCTGGCATGGCGCGGCGCACAAAACTTCGATGCCCCGCTGGCCGGCGCCACACTCGACTCGTTCGTCTTCTGGTTCGTGCTGCTAGCTGCCGCCATTCCGCTCCTTCCGCCTGTTGGACGACTCCTGGACACTGATACAGACGCAAAACCGGCGCTGAACCTCTTCGCTTACGCCTGGTTTTATCCGCTTATGCGTCTTTATACCCTCGCTCCCTGGAATGAAGGGTGGTCGTTTGCGGCAATGACGCTTGGCGGCGGCGCAATGATCTGGTTGACGCTCGGCGCACTGACCGCAACCACACGCGCGTACCGCGCAGCGTGCAATCGCCGCCGGTTTCTCGCTCTGGCGCTCGCAGGCATCGGGCTGAGCAACGGCGCCGGTCTGGCTGCGGGATGTTACGCAGCGCTGGTCTATCTGCTGCTTGTTGTGACCGAAGAGACAGAACCAGAAACGGAAGCGAACACTGGTATGACTGTGTGGAGCTTCCCATCGTCTGTACCGTCATGGCTCCTCTCTGGGGCGATTCCGCTCACCGCGCCGTTCATCGCAACCTGGATGATCGTCGGAGCAGGCGCAGCCGGCGGCGTGACCATACTGGCCGCCGTCGCCTGGCTGACGATGCTGATCGGTGCGCTGCCGGTCGTGATCGACTCGCCTGCGATTGCATCACGTCGCCGGTGGTTCGGCGGCGCTATTAGCCTGGCGCTTGGTGTGGCGTCGCCACTGACGCTCTACCTTCTCATTCAGCCGGTGATCGAGCAATTGCAGGGAGGATTAAGCGTCTACGGCGACGTCAACGTGTGGCCCTGGGTCGGACTGGCAATGGTCAACTCGGCGCGCACCGGCATCACTGCCCTGCCAACCATCGGCGCCGCCGGGCTGATGGTCGTGCTGAGCGCGCTGGTCTACCTCCTCTCCCGGTTGCTTCGCCCGAAATCGGCAATCGATCCTTCTTCCCCTGCGTCGATAGCATACGACGAGGTGCTGAACGATCTGCGCCGCGCTGTTCCCTGGCTCGGTGAACCGGCAACGAAAGCATCAGACCATGACGATCGCTGAGTTGCTGTCGTTTCTGGGTCTGGCATGGTCGCGGCTGCTGATCTTCCCTGGCGGCGCGTGCCTGCTCATCGCCGTGTGGATCGGGGAAATGTTCGGGCAACGACGCAGGCGGGTCGGATTTCCGCCCTTTCCGACGTCGTGGCTTACCTCGCCGCTTGCTGCGAGTGCAGTGGCGCTTCCGTGGCTCGGTGTGGCGCTCCTGCCGCTGCCGGGGGCAGTGGCGCTATCACGTCCGATCGATCTGATCGCCATCGTTGCGTTGCTGGAATGGCCCCGGCTGCTGGCAATCACCGCCGATCTGCAGGAGCGCGATCGCGCGCGGGGAGTGCAGCGGCTGGCAGCAGCGCTGAACAGCTATCCGCCTGTCATTCTGTCTCTCGCCCTTCTGTCGCAGGGAACGGGAACGCTGGAGGTTGTGGGATTGCTACGCATCCCCGATAGCAGCGCTCCCCTCCAGCAAACGGCATGGTTCTGGCTCGGCGTGGGAGCGCTGATCCTCACCATGCCGCCGCTGGTCGAGGTCGGACCGTTTGCGCTCGATGCACCCGACGACCTGCGCTCTGGTCTGCGTCTGCGGATGCTGGGGATCATCCTGATCGTTGCGATGCCGGGCATGGCACTGTTGACCCGCAACGGAGCGGATGACTGGTGGCGCGTGGCGCTGCCGCCGCTGGCAGTCTGGGGCGCGCTGTGGGTTTTCCAGCGCAGCACGCGCCATCAGCAGGCGCTGCGCTGGGCGCGCATCTACCTGGCATACAACCTGGTGTTGCTCGCGGCGCTGCTTGTAGCCGGGGCGCTGGCATTACAGGCGCGGCTCGCGTAGCAGCTATATGATCAACGTCGTCGCGTGCTGGATGTCCGGTTCTTCGCGCAGGCGTGCAATCACATGCGGTGGCACCGGGTCGTCTAGACGCAACACCATCATCGCCTGCTCACGCGGCGCCAGCCGCCCGACATCCATACTCGCAATGTTCACGTCCGCCTCACCCAGGAGCGTGCCGACCTTCCCGATCATGCCAGGGCGATCACGGTGGTAGGTGAACAACATCGGACCGGCGGGCACGAACGTCACCCAGAAGCCATCCGCCTCGACGACGTGCGGTTCGCCGCGCAGGATCGCTCCGGCAAACTCGCGCGCGCCATCGCTCGTTTGCGCACGCAACACCAGCAGTCCTGAGAAATTCCCGGCATCGTCGGTTGAGAACTCGGTCAGTTTCAATCCCAGTTCACGCGCCAGGATCGGCGCAGTCACCGGCGTGACCCGCTCTTCGCGGGGGCCCGCTAGCCCCCCCTGCAAGATTGCCAGACGCACCGGCGTGGTATCGACTGTTGCCAGTTCACCACGATACTCGATCTCGAAGTTGTGCACCGGATCGCGCACCAGACCAGCGCAGAGCATGCCGAGCCGCCGCCCCAGATCGACATATGGCGCGACGAGACCGCGATGTTCGGGTGGAATGTAGGGAGCATTGACCGCATAATGCGGCGAGCCGCCGGCGAGCGCCACCAGAACCCCCTCAGCGACATCGACGCCGGTCAGCGCCTGCGCCTCAACGGTCGATGCCCCCAAATGAGGAAGGGTGATAACGCGCGGATGACCGACGAGCGGATTGCCAACCGGTGGCTCGGTTGCATACGTATCGAGCGCCGCACCTGCAATATGCCCGCTTTCAATCGCCTCGAGCAATGCCGCCTCATCGACGACGCCGCCACGCGCGGCATTGATCAGATACGCACCACGCTTCATTTGCGCCAGACGCGCGGCATTGATCAAATTGCGCGTGGAGTCGATCAGCGGCACATGGAGCGACACGATATCCGCCTGCGCCAGCACATCATCGAGCGATGCAAGCGCGACGCCGAGTTGTGCCGCACGTTCGGTCGAAACAATCGGATCGTACGCAATGACGTGCATTTCCAAACCGCGCGCCCGACGCGCCACCTCTGCGCCGATCCGCCCCAACCCGATCAGACCGAGCGTCTTGCCGCGCACCTCGAACCCCATGAAACGGTTGCGCTCCCACTTCCCTGCGACGACCGAACTGTGCGCCTGCGGGATATGGCGCGCCAGGCTCAAAATCAGGGCGATGGTCAGTTCGGCGACAGCGACGCTGTTCGACGCCGGCGCATTGACGACCACGATCCCCTGGCGCGTGGCGGCGTCGAGGTCGATATTGTCCACGCCGGTTCCGGCGCGCCCGACAACGCGCAGACGGGTTCCCGCCGCCAGCACATCGGCGGTGACTTTCGTGGCACTGCGGACGATCAGGGCGTCATATTCGGGAAGGATGGCGATCAGTCCGGCTTTGTCGAGATCGGTGCGAACATCGACGTGCGCAGCGGCCCGAAGCCGGGCAAGCCCTTCTCCGGCGATCGTTTCAGTCACAAGAATGCGGTCCATTGGCGCTAGCTACGCTCCCAGAGGTATGCAAATCTGATAACCGGCTCAGCGGCGAGGACGTCGCTTCTCTGCGACAGTGAGATATTATAGCACACATGCCGCAGCGCGTTATGCCCGTTTCGCTATTCAGCAAGCATCTCAGACTGCGCTGCCAGCATCCGTTATACCATTTTGATTTTAGATTTTGGAATACAACACCTGGCATCACAAAGCCTGAAACCGCATATGGTAATGCAGCATTATCAACGATAACCGGTATTATTACGCGGCGCGGTCGATCTGTCCAGGGCGCTTCACCAGCCGACGCCGGTCGGTTGCCGATCCTGATCAGGCGCGGGTGAAGCACGTGTGCCATATCAACCTCCTGTAACAACAATTGTGCTTACTCACTGAGTCTGTCAGGCCAGGATCACGCATATCCCACATCCCGCCCGATTACGGTACAATGTACACATAACCTTGTACTGGCTGGCGACTGGAGAAGGGAAGCTCGACTCATGCACCTGCGGTCCGTTCTGTTGATCGTCGCGCTGTTGCTGAGCGCGTGTTCGTTTCCGTCCGCATCGACTCCGACGCCGACGCTGGCGCCAGGAGCTGAAGAGTTGCTCGGCGCTCCGACGGCAACGTCGGCGCCGGCGCCGACCACAGCGCCAGAACCTGCTTCAACGCCGGTTGCAACGCCTGCCCGGGTTACTGCGCGCTATGAGACCGCGCAGTGCGAGTTTCCTGCACCACGCGGCGTTTCGGTCGAATGCGGCTGGCTGACCGTTCCCGAAAATCGCGCAAAACCCGAGAACGGCAGGGAAGTACGGCTCCACGTTGCTATCTTTCGCAGTACCCGTTCCAATCCGCCACCTGACCCGATCGTCTATCTGGAAGGCGGTCCTGGCGTCGATGCGCTCGAGCGCCTGCCGCTGGTGTTCGATGTCTGGTTCCGACCGTTCCTTGCCAACCGGGATTTCATTCTGTACGACCAGCGCGGCACCGGCTTTTCGACACCTTCGCTTGCCTGCCCGGAACTGACAAAACTCAGTTTCGACATGTTGCCCATGGATATCCGCGTTGACGAAAGTTCGCGCCTCTGGAACGAAGCGGCGCTCACATGTCGTGACCGCCTGGTCGCAGAAGGGGTCGATCTGACGCAGTACAATACGCTGGTCAACGCCGCCGATCTGGAAGACTTGCGTCTGGCGCTCGGCTACGAGCAGTGGAACCTGATCGGCAGTTCGTATGGCACACGCTTGGCGCTGGCTACGATGCGCGAGTATCCACAGGGTATCCGCAGTGTGATCCTCGACTCGACCCGCCCGCCACAGGTCAATGAGTCGCAGACGCCCGCTGATGCCGAGCGCGCCTTTCAAATCCTTTTTCGCGGATGCGCCGCCGATCCGGATTGCAATGCAGCCTATCCCGACCTGGAGCGGGTGTTCTACGACCTGGTCGCGAAACTCAATACGCAACCGGTGACACTTCCCGGTATCGACCCGTTTACTGGACGCACCTACCAGGTGCTGATCAACGGCGACACGATGATCAGCACGCTGTTTCAGGCGATGTATTCAACGGACATCATTCCGCTGCTGCCCCGAGCAATCTATGATGCAGCGCAGAAAAACGATTTCGACCTGTGGCTTCGCCTCATCATGAACAATGTTTCGCAGAGTGACTATTTCAGTTACGGGGTTATGTACTCGGCGCGCTGCTATGATGAAGTTCTCTTCGAGACGCGCGAGGCGATGGTGAAGGCGGATGAACCCTTCCCGCACCAGCAGGATGTGTTCGATATGGCATCGTTCTGGGACATCTGCGATGCCTGGGGCGTCGGCGTTGCGCCGCCGATCGAGAATCAGCCTGTGCGCAGTGACATTCCTGCGCTCATTCTCGCCGGAAGGTATGATCCGGCGACACCGCCTGATGATGGCAAAGAAGCAGCGGCGACGCTGCGCAATGGTTTCTTCTTTGAGTTTCCCTCCTCCGGGCACGGCGTTGTCCTGGACGGCGGTTGCCCGTTGAGTATGGCGCTGGCATTTCTCGACAATCCGCAGCGCCAGCCGGATGCGGCGTGTATGGCGCAACTGGGAGGTCCGGCGTTTGACGTCGAGGGTGCGGTAGTGCGCCTGATCCCGTTTCGCGACAGTGAACAGGGGATTGCTGGTGTGACGCCGCAGGGGTGGACGAACTTCGGGCAGGGGGTGTATGGTCGTCCATCGGGCGATGCGGCAATCGTTCAGGTGCGAGCTCCAATCTCTGCGCTTGAGGTGCTGGTCGGTCTGAGTCGCCGGTTCAATCTGGATCGCGAACCTGAAGCTGCAGGGGAATATGTCAGTGAGCGTTATACGTGGCAACTCTACACGGCGACGATCCGCGGGCAACCGACCGACATCGCGCTGGCGGAAGACGGCGGTCGCGCGTTGCTCGTGCTGATGATCAGCGCTCCAGGGAACCGTGACGAGTTGTATGACCAGGTTTTCCTGCCCGCTCTCGATGCGCTGCAGGTCATCAAATGAACGTGCGAACGTGGAACGACCCTGAACCCTGAGGTCTTCGCCAGAGATGCGTCGGCGCCAGATCACCGCGCCGGCGCCCCATTCCCTTGATCTCGTCAGGTATCACATTCCGACCTCAAGGGTCTCGGCGCGTGCGAACGTGGACGCGCAGAGGGAGCCATTTGCCTTTTCTGAACAGGGAATGGGCAAATCGGGATAGAACCGTCCCGATTGGAGGTCTGGGAGAAGCTCCCAGGAAGAGGCGGCGGCGGCGGCACGACTCCTGAACATACAGGGGTTGTGCCCCGCCGATGCACAACCCCTGGTTACAAAGAGCGTGAACCGTTGCGCGCGAGCAGGGAACGGAACACTGTCACACTGCTGGCGCACCCGCATGATCACCGTGTGAAAACGTGCAAACAGAAACGTTGAGACGTTCAACGTCAAGCGTTATTCGTACCGCAACGCTTCGATTGGCAGGAGGAGCGCGGCACGGCGCGCGGGGTAGTAGCCGAAGCCGACGCCGATAGCGCACGCGAACACCAGTGCCAGCACCACCGCAATCCACGAGATCGATACGGCTAGCCCGGCAGCTACGCCGACCAGCGCCACCAGTCCAATCGCGCCGGTGACGCCGAGCAGACTGCCCGTTACGCTGATCGCGACCGCTTCCAGCACAAACTGGCTCAGCACATCGCCGTCGGTAGCGCCAAGCGCCTTGCGCACGCCGATTTCACGGGTGCGCTCGGTAACCGCCACCAGCATGATGTTCATAATCCCGATTCCGCCGACCACCAGGCTGATCCCTGCCACCAGCGCGATAAACCCGGTGATGGCGCCGTTGATGCCCGCCAGCACACTGAGCGCCTGCGTCGGCAGGTTCAGACGGAAATCGTCGATCGCGCCTTCGGGCACGTTGCGAGTGGCGCGCAGCGTCGCAGTCACCAGCGCTTCGCCGCGTTCAACCATCTGCTCACTCTGCAGGCTGAGCAGAATACTGCTCATCTGCAACCCGCGACCGGGCAAATCCTGGCTGCCGGCGATGCGCAGCCGCGCCGTGCTGACCGGCACCAGGATGCGCTGGTCAGACGAAAATGGCCCGCCGAGTTGCCGCAGCACCCCGACAACCTGGAGCGGTTGACCGTTGACCTCGATGGTCTTCCCGACAGCGTCTTTCACATTCTCTTTGCCGAAGAGATCTTCAGCAACGAGCGCGCCAAGTACCGCCACCCGCGCCACCTGCCGGTCATCATCGTCGGTCAAGAACCGGCCATACTGCACCGGCACCGTCTGTACCAGCTGATAATCGCTCGTTGTACCAACAACCGCTGGGTTGGCTGCCGAACCGCCAAAGCGCGCCGACACACGAATCGACACTTCAGGAACGATTGTGCGGAAAACATCCGGATGGCGCGCCACCAGCTGCTCCAGCGCACGATAGTCCTGGATCGACAGCAGACCGTAACCGGGAATATCACGCGCGCCGCGCGCCTGCGGGTCGCCGGGGAGCACCGCGATCCGGCGAGTGCCCAGATCGACGAACCGCTCGAAGACCTGACTCTGCAATGCGTTGCCGAGTGACAGAACGGCAACCAGCGTGGCGGAGCCGATGATAATGCCCAGCATCGTCAGCAGCGAGCGAAACTTGTTCGCCCGCAGACTGTCGATTGCCATAAGCGCAAGTTCTTTGAACACGGTCGCCTACTCCTGTTCTGTACGCACGACCGGTACAGCAACCGGTTCCTTTTCGCGCACCGGAAGTTCCAGCTCTTCTGCAGCAAGATTGACGTGATAGTACTCCTGCAGAATATTCTCGGTGAGACGCCCGTCGCGCAGCCCGATCACCCGATCCATCTGCTTGCCGATCTCGGGGTCGTGGGTCACGATGACGATCGTAATGCCCTGTTCACGGTTCAACTGCCGGAAAAGCGCCATGATCTCCGCACCGGTGCGCGTATCGAGTGCGCCGGTCGGCTCGTCGGCGAGCACCATTGCCGGATTGCTGACCAGTGCACGAGCAATGGCGACGCGCTGTTTCTGACCGCCGGACAGTTCATTGGGACGGTTGTTCAGTTTTTCGCCCAACCCCACCGCTTCCAGCGCCCGACGCGCGCGTTCCTCACGTTCCCGCGCTCCGATGCGCCCATAGACGAGCGGCAGTTCCACATTCTTCAACGCTGTCAGTCGCGGCAGCAGATTGAAGTTCTGGAACACAAACCCCAGTTTCTGATTGCGCACCCGCGCCTGCTGCGCACGGTCCAGTTTGCTGACATCCTGCCCATCGAGCCAGTATGCGCCGGACGTCGGCACATCGAGCAGACCCAGAATGGTCATCAGGGTGCTTTTACCACTCCCTGAAGGACCCATAATGGCGACCATCTCGCCGCGATGGATTTCGAGCGATACGTCATCGAGAGCGCGGAAGCGGTTGCCGCCGGTGACGAACTCCTTCGTCACGTGCTCGACGCGCACCACCGGTTCGGTTACATAGTCGATAGCTTCGGCTGGAGTGACGTACTCTGTTTCTGTATTCATGGAACTATCTCCTCCGCCTCGTGCAGGTTCGGAGCCTGCCCGAGGCTGGTTAATTCATCGAGCGCCGGGCAGCAGCACCTGCTGACCTTCCTGCAATCCGTTCACAATTTCGACGCGGTCACCAGCGCGAATTCCCGTTTCAACCGGCTGAGGCGTCAGGGTGGTGCGCCCGTTGTCGTTGACAATCACATCAACGACCGCCACACCATTCTCTTCACGGATCGCCTGAACCGGAACGCTGAGCGCATTGTCGCGCTTCGCCGTGATAATCGTGGCGCTTGCCGTCATCCCGGAGCGCACCGGACGCGCGCCAGGGGACACTTCGAGTTCCACCTCGTAAGCGGTGACATTTCGCTCATTCGTCGCCTGCGGCGCGACACGCTGCACCAGACCGGTCAGCGGCGGCGGACCGAGGGCATCGATCAGAACCTCAACTTCCTGACCCGGCGCGACGCGCGCCACATCAACTTCATCGACGGTAACGGTCACATTGAATCGGCTAACATCGATCAGGGTGAGGACGGGACTTTGACCGGTCTGCTCACCTGGCGCGATATTGATGCGCGCCACTACACCCGTGAACGGAGCGGTCAGGGTTGTATCGTCAAGGCGAATCTGCGCCAGCTCGAGTTGCGCTTTTGCCTGCGCGACACGCGCCTGCGCGCGCGCCAGGTCAGTTGCGCGCGGGTCGGCGGTCAAGCGCGCCAGGTTGGCTTCGGCAGCAGCAAGGTTAGCCTGTTGTGCAGCAAGCGCTCCCTGGCGCTGCTCACCGATCAGGCGCGCCAGGTCAGCTTCCGCTTGCGCCAGTGCAGCGCGTGCAGCGGCAATACGATCCGGGTTGGGGTCGAGCAGCGCATCGAGATTCGCCTGTGCGGTCGCAACCCGCGCCTCAGCTTCCGCCAAACCGGTGATCTCGTTCTGACGCGCCGTCTCATACGCGATACGCGCCTGGTTGAGCGCCAGTTCGGCATCCTGCAGAGCGCGTTCCGCCTGCGCGAATGCATCGGCATAAGCGCGTTTACCGGCATCGGTGAGCGGTACACGGGTCAGCGGGTCCCTGCCATCCTCCTCAACGCGCGCCAGGTTGTCGCGCGCAGCGGCAAAGGCAGTCTGCGCATCGCGCAACCGGTTGGCGCGCTCGAACACCTGACGTTCAGCATCGAGTTTGGCAGCAGCTAGAGCGCTGCGCTGGCGGTCGAGAGCAGCTTGCGCTTCGGTAAGCGCCGCACGAGCCGCCGTCAACTGGTCATTGTTTGGCGCGCCCTGCAACGCATTCAAACGCGCACGCGCCTCATCGACACGGGCGCGCGCCGCCGCGATATCGGCAGCTGTCACACTTCCGGCAGTCTGCACCAGTGCGCCACGCGCTGCTTCGACCTGTGCGCGCGCCTGAGCAATCTCTTCGGGGGTAGCCCCCTCCTGCAACTGCTGGAGATCGGCTTCCGCCTGCGCCAGCGCCGCCTGCGCAGATGCCACCTGTGCAGCTGCCTCACGACTATCGAGACGAATGAGGGGCGCACCTGCCTGCACCAGATCGCCTTCGGCAACCAGGATTTCGGCAACGCGACCGGGAACCGTGAAACCAAGCGCCGCTTCCTGGCGTGGTTCGATGCGACCGGTGGCGCTAATACCGGCAATAAGCGTCTCGCGGGTGACAGTAATCGGAGTGCCGCTCTGGAGCGGATCGGCGCTTCTTCCTGCCAGACGTGGCACAACGAGAGTTGCAATCACAGCGACTATCAACACTGCGGCGATGATCACCGGCAGCGAAGGACGTGGAAGACGTAAACCGGGTTTTGCCTGAGGGACAGAAGTCACGAGTCTCTCCTTACATTGAACAAATAGGAATCCATCCCTTCTGCAAGGTATGCAGAAAGGTTGACTGTACAGTATGACAGTAACGTATGACCTAACGAGCAGCTGTGCCGTAGAGAAAGAGATCAACCAGTGTATCGGCAGAAAAATGGTCGGTCGAAATCGCCTGATACAGATTACCTTGCTCCGATTCGACCGGTGGCGCCGCTTGGCGCTGGAACCCTTCCATCACGCCGAGAAAGAGCATAGCTAGATCGGTAGCATTATGACCGCCGAGCTCACCATCATCCAGTCCCTGCTGCATCACATTGCGCAATGGATCGAGCATGTAGCGCACAAACGCGTTTGCCAGACGGCGTTGACGTTCTGGGCTCAAATGTTCACGCGCCTGATGTCGCATCATGCGTGTATCGCTATCAGGCTCGTAAAGCAAAACCTGCGCCAGCGCAACCAGACGACTGCGTGTATCGGGTTGACCGGCAATGGCACGCTGCATGGTTCGATGCATATCTGCTAGCATATGGATCGCGACGAGCACGAACAACTCTTCCTTATCGGAAAAGTGGTAGTACAACGTTGGTTTGGTCACATCGGCAGCCTGCACGATGTCATTAATCGACACGGCGCTGTAACCACGCTGCATAAAGAGTCGTGTTGCTGTCGCAAGAATGCGCGCCGCCGTCGGACCATATGCCGGTTCGTTAATCATGTCTTGCATAGATAATCAGTCGCTTTCTTCAGGAAGGCGTTGACCTGTGCGTCCTCCTTTCCGCTCTCCATTGTACCATTTTACCGAACGGTCAGGAATAGTCTATCATGGCACGCAGGCTTTGTCAATACCTTGCAATGGTTTTGCACAATAATACTTGGCGGTGCAGATCGAGGTGCGGTGCACTCGTGGGATGCATTGCGCAGACGGCGTCTGGTGCGGAGCTGACCGACAGGCAGGCGCAGTTCGTCGCCTCGCTCATCCAGCGCGAGTCAATGCTGGATGAGCAGTGCGCCGTTGATGTCTAGGAAGTCGGCGTTCTCTATCATGACGTCGCAGTCACGAGTAGAAGTGCGCGCTCCATGCCATGAGCATAACGCCAGCAGTGTTGCGACTTCCCGTATGTCACTGATAAGGCACGGTTGACTGCATCTTGAAATCTTCAAGACGTTGCTTATCCGCAGTAGTCAATGACGATTGTGATGATCCGAGCCGGTATCGATAGGTGTGCCTGCACGAATGGTATCTTCCGAAACTCTGCCACTTCTTTGTCGATCTCGTCTGGCGTCACGATCCGCAAGCTGGACATTAGATCAGCTCCATCGGCTAGCTGGAAGCCGAGTGTGATGCTCATGTGTACAGCTGCGTCGTCAAATTCCATCTATTCGTCTTCACCAGTCACAAAAACCTGACGAGTAAAGTCGAGGAAACGCACCTCTTGAGCTAAGGGCAGCGTTGCCACATGTACGCAGATCCGTTGGCTCAGAAACGATATGTGGTCGCGTCGCTCCCCATTGGAGCAATAGCATGTCAGCATCTTCATCGATTGCAGCGCCATCGATGCCGTTAGTTCATTCAGAACTCGTTCACGTGTGAGCGGATGAACTTCTTGAAGTCGTCGACCGAGAGCGAGGAAAGGAGTGATCGCGGTCTCGAAGGCACTCCTAAACCGGTACGAACTATGAGTGACAACGAATGTGTCACAATCGGCATGATCTCGGGTCCGTGCAGCGGTGTCGAACTGCATGCGCATGCTGAACGGCAAGCCTGTAACTGTTCACGATTCGGGGAAAGCTCCCGAGTTCGCAGGTGTGATATGCTTGATACCGAGTATAGCTCATTGCTCAACATCGCATTCGGTTTGAGACGATCGGTGTCATAGCTCCTTTCTGCGCGTGTCCGCAAACGCTGCAAGAACACAGACCGTTTCAACCTCAACGTGGAAATCGACCGACGTTACAGGGGAAGCATCGATAGAAGCACAGGCAGTCGACACAAATCCGGCACTTGCGCAACCTATCTCCCGCAGGTTGAGGGTACCAACCTGCGGGAGGGGGAACCGGTGTTACCGGTGTTACCGCTGCACGAGGGGCAGGTAAACCGGAAATGCCGCGATGATAACATTCACGGCTGTCGTCGAGTAACCGAATACCCCATTACCTAGATGTCCACGGTCATTGCGGCCCCAGCACTTGGCGCCGCCGTTGACCACGGCGCAGGTGTGATACGTACCGGCGGCAATAGCAGTCACGCCGGTGGCGAGCCCGCTCACGTCGACCGGCGTGGTGCGA
>JBEPYG010000015.1:0-27861 GCA_041641515.1 Roseiflexus sp. | reverse complement strand
GACACCGGTCTGTGGCCCTGGCTGATCGGTCTAGCTGCGCTGCTCTGGCCCCTCGAAATCGCCATCCGGCGCGGATGGGTGCGCCTGCGAGCAAGGTAATACCATTTTTGATTTTAGAGTACTACGGGCATCACAACGCCTAAGACCGCATATAGCAATGCGGTATTATCAACGATAACCGGTATACTCCTGGGATCAGGATACATCTATGACCAGCATTCAAACCACACCGCCAGCTCTTCGACATGACGCCATGCCAGCAATCCCCGCGAATCGCAATGCGTTGGGAAAGGAACTGATCTACCGCACCCTGGTGCTGCCCGCCTGCCGCTCGATGTTCGATCGGGTCTGGGTGCGCATCGAGGGACCCGTCCCCCACCCGGCTGAAGGTCCGGTCATTGTCTACATGAACCATCCGAGCTGGTGGGACGGGTACATGGCATTCCTGCTGGACAAAATCACACTCGACGAGCGGTTCCAGAGCTACATTATGATGGAAGAGCGGCAGCTGCGCGTCTATCGGTTCTTCACCTGGTGCGGCGCCTTCTCGGTCGACCGGCGCCGTCCTGGCGAAGCGGAACGCTCGATCGCCTACATCAGCCGTCTGCTGCGCGAACGGCGCGATCGTATGCTCTGGATTCTGCCGCAGGGCCGTATCGTCCCCAACGATCGCCGACCGCTGAAGGTGTACCCTGGAGTTGCACGGATTGCCAAGCAGGTAGGAGATGTACTCTTCTGGCCCGTCGCACTCCGCTACGAATTTCGCGGTGAGCAGCGACCCGAAGCGTTCATCCGCGTCGGACCGCCGCACACCAGCGATCTGAGCGCTCCAGAAGAAGAGATTGTAGCTGATATACAGGCGCGCCTGACAGCTGCCGTCGATGCACTGCGCGATGAGGTCAACGAAGAGCGTCTGGATCGTTACCGCACACTGGTGCGCGGCAAACGCGACATCAGCCGTTGGTGGGCGGACGTCGTTGCAGTGTGGCGCCGATCCACACAGCGACTACCAGGAAGACCACGCCAACCAGACCCGCCAGCGGATACCCACGCGCCAGATTCGCAGCGGTGAAGAACATGCTGCTCAGAATGTAGAGCAACGCAGGAAGGCGATGCCAGACGAACGGCAGCACGCGCACCCATAGCGACAGCTTCGACGCCGACGGCGCTGTAACAGGTTCGACGCCTGCTCCAGGCGGCAGAAGAAGCGTGACGATCAGCGCCATGAGAAACCCGACCCCTCCCCAGGCGACGAAGTTCTGCGGCGGCACCTGGTAATACGGACCGGTGTCGATCCACATCCAGTAGGAATTGATAAACGTGGCGACCGTTTCGATCTGCAGATCGAGTACGACGATCAGAACACCGGTGAGCGCTGCAAGACGGAGGCGCCCACCACGCGCGCCCAACGCCAAGCGCGCCAGTTGCCACGAACCGAAACCAGCCATCAGCCATGCAAGCGTGATCGGAACCGGCACAATCCCCAGTATCTGCGGCTGCAACATTTCGGTATACTGATAGCGACCGAATGGCCAGCCGGTTGTTTCGCCGATATGCTCAACCGCCCATGCCAGCACAGCTGCCAGCGTGACCGCAACACCACCGCGTGCGCCATACATGCCCAAAGCCCAAAAGATCACCGCCAGCCCTTGAACGATCAGCATCGCTGCACCCATCCAGAGACCCCAGGATGGCACTGCATCGAGCGCAACGGTTATCGTTGATCCCGGAAAGACCGCACAGTAGGCAAAAAAGCATACCAGGGAAAGCAACCGAAACAGCGGTGAGGGTGACATGGAGTCGGATTGCACAATACGCAATGAACGATTGGTTTTGGTTTCACTCTGCATACTTTTCCTGTTCACACGGCTGCCAGGCATCCTGGCGTTGCCACTCTTCAACGACGAAGCGGTTTATCTGTACCGCGCCCAACAATTCCCTACACAATTCATGTTTACGATCCATGATGGTAAACTGATCCACGAACTGATCCTCGCCGCACTGTCACGCCTGCCGTGGGACCCACTGCTCACCGGAAGATTGCTATCGGTCGTGTGCGGCGGATTGACGGTGACCGGGTTATGGCTGAGCGGCAAGGTGATCGGGCAGTCGCTAGCTGGTGCGTTTGCCGGACTCCTGTACATCCTCTCACCCCTTGCCATCGTCCATGATCGCCTTGCTATCCCTGATGCCATGCTGGGCAGTGTCGCAAGTTTCCTGCTGGCAGCGACCCTGCGCCTGACCATCCTTCCTCAGACCAGCCGCTGGTCTGCAGCGGGGACCGGCGCACTTGTTGCGCTAGCTGCACTGGTCAAGTTTCCTGGCTTGTTCCTCTTCGCGCTCCCCGCGCTGGTTATTCTGACGCAAACGGAAGCGCCAGGCGACAATTCCCGGCGATGGGCGTTGCTCCGCATGGCGCTGATCGTCACCCTACTGGCGCTAGCTGCTTTTGCGCCTTTCAACTATGGCGGCGCCGAAAGTCACAAGGTCGGCGCGCGCGACCTGGAGTCTCAGATCGGGCGTGTGTTTGACAACGTATGGCAGGTCGGCGCATGGATAGCGGTAACGTTGCCACTGCCAACGCTTCTTCTGGCAGGTGTTGGAATACGTATGCATGACACGCGCCGCCTCGTATTGATGCTCATTGCCGCAGCCGGTCTCTTCTGCGCCGCTCTGGTCGTCATCGGGAGCGTGCTCTACCCACGTTACCTGTTGCCGATATGGCCCCTGGTTCTTCTTACTGCCGGTCTGGGTTCGAGCTACCTGTTCCGTATCACTGGCGCTGGCCGCAGCCTGGGCATCATGCTGCTGGCAGCAACCTTAGTTTGGGGCGCTTTTTTTACCGTTCAATATGCCCGCAACCCGGCAGACACGCCTCTCCTCGCAATTGACCGACGCCAGTACATCGAAAAGTGGAGCGCCGGGTATAACTTACCGCATGTGTATGACACACTTCAGACAATCGCCATCGAAGAAGGCGGCATCACAATTATCAGTCCCGTCCATGAACGTGTCGTCCACACCGGTCCCAAAATCTATCTCCAAAACGACCCTCTCATTTCCTTTACCGACATCGACTTTCGCCTTCCCGACGCCAGCGCCCTGATCCGCGACATCGCCGGGCAACGTCCGGTTTTTGCGCTCCTCGATGCCGAAGAGGTCGTAGCATTCGATATCGAGCGCCGTTTTCCTGAACTCAAGCAGGTTCGCGAATGGCGCAACCCGCACAGTTCTATGGCGTTCTATCTGTACGTATGGTCGCCGTCGCTACGGTGAACCAAACCCTCCGCCACCAGGGGTCTCGATGCGCAGAATATCACCTGGATACATATCGATGGTGGTTTTGCCAGGGAGAAGCCGTTCTTCGCTGTTGCGCACCAGCACGTTGCGTCCGCGCAGGCCCGCAGCGCCGCCATGCAACCCGTAGGGTGCATAGACCCGTCGCTCACTCAACACACTGACCGTAACCGGAGCGCGGAACTCGATTTCCCGAACAAGACCGTCACCACCACGCATCCGACCTGCTCCGCCTGAACCTCGACGCAGGCCATATCGACGCACAATCAGCGGAAACTGTCGCTCCAGCGCTTCGACCGGGGTATTGAGCGTATTCGTCATGTGCACCTGCACGCCATCGAGACCTGGAAGTGTCGGACGAGCGCCCATTCCGCCGCCAAGCGTTTCGTAGTACGCAAACGATGCGCCATCAGCAGCAATCCCGCCAAACGTCCAGTTGTTCATCGTTCCTGCAGATGCTGCCGGGATGCGGTCGGGAAGCGCCTGTGCCAGAGCGCCGAACACCACATCCACGACACGCTGCGCGGTTTCGACATTCCCTCCAGCTACAGCAGCAGGCGAACGCGGCGCAAGGATGCTTCCTTCGGGAACACGAATGTCGAGCGGCGCAAACGCCCCAGCCGACGACGGCATATCAGGCGGACCAAGGCAACGAAAGCAGTAGAGCACTGCTGATTCGGTCACTGCACGCGGAGCATTGAGTGGGCCACGGCACTGCGGCGCCGTTCCTTCAAAATCTACCATGGCGCTATCGCCGCGGATGTCGATACGCACCCGAATTATTAACGGGTCAATGTCAACCCCATCATTGTCGAGCACATCCTCGAATGTGTAGACGCCATCGGGGATTGCGGCAATCACCGCGCGCATATGGCGTTCGCCATATGCCAGGAGCGCATCCATACGTTGCGCCACCCACGCCGGACCGTGACGTTCTGCCAGTTCCGCCAGGCGCTGCGCACCGACGCGATGACATGCCAGTTGAGCAGCTAGGTCGCCGCGTCGCTCATCAGGGGTGCGTGAGTTTCGGCAGATCAGATTGATGATTGCCTCATCAGGCACACCACCGCGCGCAAGGAGGGTCGGCGGAATGATCAATCCCTCCTGATACACCTCACGGCTCATCGGCATGGAACCAGGGGTCATACCGCCAACGTCGGCGTGGTGAGCGCGCGTTGCAGTATACCCGACCAGCGTTGGGCCGGCATAGACCGGAGCGACCGTCGTGAGATCGGGGAGATGGGTGCCGCCGAGGTAAGGATCGTTGAGGAGGACCACATCACCTGCGGCAAGCGTAAACTGCGCAAGCGCCGCCTCGACCGAACGCGGCATCGCTCCCAGATGCACGGGAATATGCGCAGCCTGGGCGACCATTCGACCTTGCGCATCAAACACTGCACAGGAAAAATCACGCCGTTCCTTGATATTGGCAGAGAGTGCGCTGCGCCCCAGCGCCGCACCCATCTCCTCGGCGATCGCGGCGCAGCGGTTGCGAAACACCTCAAGATCGACAGGATCGACAGGAGGATGAGAAAAATACGATGACATAGCCAAATATCGTCACTTGCATTTAACCATTGGCATGGTACCATAGAACAGGCGGAATAGCTACATCAGAAGCTCCTGCCAGGCATCGAACAGAGAGAGCGTGCACACCTCCAGGCGCACCCTTGTCGATCATGGAAGAAGGCCGCTATGAGCCCTAGTAAACCGCTTCGCATTCTGCTCGTCGAAGACGACAGCATGATTGCCAGCATTATTGCGCTTGGCCTGCGTATGCTCGGCGTGCCCTACCTGCTCGACACCGCCTACTCAGCCGAAGAAGGGCTCGATCTGTTCGACGAGAACGCCTACGATCTCGTTATGAGCGATTACAACCTGCGCGGGATGAACGGATTGTCATTACTCACAACCATCCGGCAGCGCAAGCCAGACATTCCCACAGTGCTCTTTACCGCCTACGACACCCCTCAACTGCAGCGACAGGCGCGTGAAGCTGGAGTCAGTGACTATATCGCCAAGCCGTTTCTGATCGAGGATTTTGTGAACCTCGCGCGCAGTCTGCTCCCGATTGCTGCCAATGAGATTGGCGCTCCTCCACAGTAATTGGCATCACTTCCGTCGTCGGCGTCGCAGCCAGAGTGCTGCAATGGCGGCGATCACCAGCAGAACTGCCCACGGCACCGGTATCTCATACACAAGGGCAATGCTGTAGGCGCTTCCAATCAGCACCGTCGCAATCACGACAAACGCCAGAATGGTCCCCTCCCATCCTGATGGTTGTTCCGGCATATGCCTTCCTCTTGTCTCGAATCGGTAATCGGCGTATAATCGGCGCGGCTTTCGCCAGGATATGCGTGTGCGCCGCCGCACAAGCGGACGGCGCTCTTTTTGTGTGAGTTACAGACCATGGTGTGGTTCGTCGAATTGCTGAAGAGCAATCCGCTCCTGCTCCTGTTCGTCGTTGCTGCAATCGGCTACCCGCTCGGTCGTGTTCGATTGTTTGGGCACAGCCTCGGTGTTGCTGCGGTTCTGTTCGCCGGTCTGGCTATTGGAGCGCTCGATCCCGATCTGAAACTGCCGGAGGTCGTCTATACCCTTGGTCTGGTGCTTTTCGTGTACACAATCGGGTTGAGCAGCGGCGCCGGATTCTTTGCGTCGTTCCAGCGCAAAGGCGTGCGCGACAACCTGCTGATTGTCGGCATGCTGATGGTTGCTGCGCTTGCCGTCGCCGGAGTGCAGTACGCCTTCGGGTTGCGCCCAACCCTCGCCGCCGGGTTGTTCGCCGGAAGCTTGACTAACACACCGGCGCTAGCTGCCGTACTCGAACAGATCAAAACTATCGCCCCCGCCGATGCACGCGACCAACTGCTGACCGACCCGGTGATCGGGTACTCAATTGCCTACCCGATCGGCGTCATCGGTATGATCGTCACAATGGCCACGCTGCAGCGCGTCTGGCGTGTAGATTATACCAGCGAAGCCCAGGAGCTGCGCGATCTCGGCGCGATGGGGCAGAAACTGGTCAACCGCACGGTGCGGATCACGCGCCCGGAGATCAGCCTGTTGACTGTTGATGAACTGCTGCGCGCCAAGCAGTGGCGCGTGATCTTCGGCAGAACATTGCGCAATGGGCAGATGATGCTCGTCGACGGCGTCACCCATCTCCAGCAGGGCGATCTGGTCAGTCTCATCGGCACTGAGGAGGAAATTGCCGAAGCAGCCGCATTCCTGGGAGAGATGACGGACGAACGCTTGGAACTCGACCGCAGCAAACTCGACTTCCGACGCATCTTCGTGTCCAACCCACGGGTTGTCGGGCGACCGCTGCGGGAGTTGCAGTTGCCGCAGCGCTACGGCGCCCTGGTGACGCGCGTGCGCCGCGGCGATATGGAACTGCTGCCCCACGGTGAGATGGTGCTCGAACTCGGCGATCGGGTGCGCGTCGTTGCGCTGCGCGATCGCATGGACGAAGTGAGCGACTTTTTTGGCGACTCGTACCGCGCTCTGAGCGAAATTGACATCCTGACGTTCAGTCTGGGGCTGGCAATGGGTTTACTGCTCGGCATGATCCCGTTCCCGCTCCCCGGCGACGCGACCTTCCGCCTCGGCGTTGCCGGCGGACCACTGGTGATGGCGCTGATCCTGGGCGCGCGCGAACGGACAGGACCGCTGGTCTGGAATATTCCCTACAGTGCCAACCTGACCCTCCGCCAGATTGGACTGGTGTTGTTCCTGGCAGGTGTTGGCACGCGCTCCGGCTATGCGTTCGTCAGCACCTTCTCCCAGAGCGGCGGGATCGTTCTGTTCATCGCCGGCGCCCTCATTACGTGCGGCGTGGCATTCCTGACGCTATGGATCGGGCATAAACTGCTGCACATTCCGATGAGCCTGCTGATCGGCATGCTTGCCGGTTTGCAGACCCAACCGGCTGTGCTTGCCTTTGCACTCGAACAAACAAAGAACGATGCACCCAATATCGGCTATGCCACCGTCTATCCGATGGCGATGATTGCCAAGATCCTGCTGGCGCAGGCGCTCATCCTATTCCTGCGGTGAAAACACGTTCAGATGTGAACCGTCGAACCGCGGGATAAATTGATAAATCGACCCATCGACGCCGACATCGAGCAGTTTGACCGTCCAGGTCTCATACTCGTTCTCTGGGATTGGAATGCGGCAGATAAACCGTCCCTGGACATCGAATGTATAGACTTCCAGCAGCACTCCTGTTCCTTCGGGCATGTTCCGTTCGACCTGAACATAGATCGTCCCGGCGGCATCTTCCTGCAGAAAGCGGATCGACGCTAACTGTGGGACAACGACGCTGATCGCTTGCATCGAAGTTCCTTTAGCGTCGACCACCTCTACGATACCCCTCGTCGGATCAACCTTTCGCACCGCATACAGGCGACCGCTCGTGCGTCCCACAATGCCCGGCAGACTGCCCAAAGGCATGACGTCGGATGCGCCGGCGACAGGCGCCAGCTCTCCAGGCGCAATGACGCCGATGGGGCGATCACCGGTTTCGCCTGACAGGTACAACGTCTCACCAACGATGTGCAGCGGTCCTCGCAGCTGCTCGACGACGACAGTAATACGCTGCTGCAGGCGTCCCTGAGGATCATACCGATCCAGCGTTCCATGCGTGTCATCAAGCACATAGAGATTGCCGGCATCATCAACAGCAATATCCGCTGGCGCAGCAGGCGCCTCGACTGGAATGGTCATCCGATAGGTTCCATCGGCGGCAAACACCTGCACCCGACGATTGGCTGTGTCGCATATGGCGATGTTTCCCTGGCGATCCACCCCGAATGATTGCGGTCCAAAGCCGCCAGCATACCGGGGAACGTCTACGCTTGCGCGGGTGTTGCCGGTGGGAATGATGACCGACAGCGTTCGCACATATGTTGCGCACACTGGTGGCAGCGTCTGATCGACCGTTGGCGTCGGCGGCGCGGTGACGACAGTGGGCGAGGGCGGAACGATGGTCGCGGATGGCACAGGGGGAGGCGATGGCGGAACGACGGTCACCGTCGGCACTGCCGTGACTGGCGGAAGAGATGCCGTTGGTGAGACCTGTACGATCAGCAACGACTCGCCTGGCAGGGCGCGACGTGTTACCATGATGACGATGATGCCAGAGAACGTCAGAAGAAGACCGGCAACGAAGACGCTGCGTCGAGGTCTGCCGCTGCGCCGGATAGCAGCGATGAGGATCACAGCGCCTGCGATCAGCAGCAGCGCACCGGCGACTGGGAGGAACGAAACGGGCAGCACACGAACCACCCCCTCTCAGTCTCGACTGTGCGAGGCGCGACTGCGCCGTTTCTCGTAATCATTATACCTCGAATGTAGGCTAGGCGGTGCGAATTATGTCAACAAAAGCGCCTGCAACGTGCAGGGACGATTCGATCCCTTGCAGCGGGCAGACGACCGTTGGACCGGCACGGGCGCTTTGCGCCGCGCAAAATGCTGTCGATCGCTGTAACTCACGATGACGCTCACGATGACGCAATTGCGACCGGGCTTCGCGCCGTGCAACACGTTGTCGAGCACTGTAACCCGGAGCGCCTGCGCCGCATCACATGGATGTTCCGGTATGCCAGGAGGGTGCATATGATGGACCAGTCATCAATCCATGTTTCGACGGGCGATCAAAGCAGGGCAGCAGCACGTCCACAGTTGCAGTACTTTCCGATTTCGTTTTTTGCAGCGACGCTCGGTTTGACAGGAACGACAATCGCGTTCCAGCGCGCCGAGCGATTGCTGGAGCTGCCATTCGCGATCAGCAATGTTCTGCTGGTTGTGTCACTTGCAGTTTTCCTCGCAATCGCGACCCTCTACGCACTGAAGGCGGCACGATACCGCGATGCGGTCAGGCGAGAGTTCGACCATCCGATTAAGATCAATTTCTTCCCAACGATCTCGATCAGTCTGTTGTTGTTCAGTATTGCGTTCCTGCGACTGAATAGCGAAGTTTCACGCACTTTCTGGGTAGCTGGCGTCGTCGTTCATCTACTGTTCACCGTTACTATTCTGTCAGCCTGGATGCAGCGATCAACGCTCCAGATTCAGCATATCAATCCTGCCTGGTTCATTCCGATGGTTGGCAATATCATCGTCCCGATTACTGGCGTTGAGCATGCCTCAGTCGAGATCTCATGGTTTTTCTTCAGTATCGGTCTGATATTCTGGCTAGCGCTGTTCATTCTTTTTCTGCACCGCATGTTCTTCCACAATCCGCTTCCTGAGCGCCTTGCGCCGACGCTGTTCATTATGATCGCACCGCCAGCGATTGGTTTTATCTCGTATCTCAGGTTGATGGAACATGAGATGAGTGGTTTTGAACTGGATGGTTTTGCAAGGATTCTCTTCTATTTTGCGCTCTTTATCTTTATGGTGGTACTTGTACAGTATCGCCAGTTTGTCAGAATCCCCTTCTATCTCTCGTGGTGGGCGTATTCGTTCCCCATGGCGGCGATCACGATTGCAACAGTGTTGATGGCGTCGAAAACGGGCATGCCGTTCTTCCAGGGTCTGGCGTATGTGTTGCTGATGGCGCTGGCGGCGCTGATCACTCTTCTGCTGCTGCGCACGATCGCGGCGATCGTTCAGCGAAAGATCTGTGTTGAGGAGGAGTAGGGGACGGGGGGATTACGTGATTGTTGGGTGACTTGGTTCCCCATTTGCCTGTTCTCACGATCTCACATTCTACATTCCACGTTTCACGCTTCACGTCCAACATTCCATTCCGGCAAGACCCTTGAGGTCGGGATACGATCCATAGCGTGGGCAGGGTGTGTGGCGCAGGTGACGTGTGCTGGCAGCGACGCATCTCCTGCGCAGATCTCAAGGGTCGGGCGCGTGTTCGACATTCGCACGTTCCACATTTCACGTCCCACGTCCCACATTCCTCGTTCCGCGTTCCACCGCAACACCGGGTATAATGCAGCAGGCGGAACAACGATACCACGAGCGCACTATGGAAATTCGTGTTGCGACGGCTGCCGATGCCACGGCGCTTGCCCGATTGAACGCCGCGTTCAACGATGTGCACCTGTCACCAGAGCGCATGGCGGAGCAACTTGCCCGATGCAGCAGCATCGAATGGGCGCTGATGGCATACGACGGCAATGAAGCAATCGGCTTCGCATGTCTGCGTCTGATACCATGGCTTTGCTACAGCGTCACGTATGCGGAATTGACCGAGTTGTTCGTTGTCGAAACGTCTCGACGACGCGGCGTGGCGACGGCGCTCGTTGCATACGCTGAACGACTGGCGCGCGAAGCAGGCGCCACAGAACTGCGCCTCCTGACCGGACGCGACAATGACGCAGCTCTGGCGTTCTATCAGACGCTGGGTTATGATGACGATGATGAGATGCTGATGATACGGCATCTCTAGAGTCCGGGTTGAGATTGTTTTCCGGGTGCGCGGGCATCCTGCCCCCACTCACCCGAATGACGCTCGCGTTCGCGGACTGACACACGAGGATACGTCTGAACATGGACCAGGGAGACGACAGATGCCCCGACACGTGCACAAGATACTACTGATCACAGCCGTAGCGTTGTTCCTTGCGGGATGTGGCGCAGGCGCACCGACCGTCACCCCCACGCCGACGCCGACGCCAGCTGAAATCGGCGCACGCGCCGGGCAGGCGACGAGTGCGGCGCAAAGCCTGGCATTTTCGATTGCGGTGACAGGGCAGCCGGTGTACAGCGACCCTTCCCGCGTCTTCGTCATTACATCGATCGAAGGCGCGCTCCAAAGACCCGATGGGGCGCTGGCAACGCTCAGACTGCGCAGTGCCGCCGGTGTCAGCGAGGTTCGTACCGTCTCGCTGGCAGGGAAGCAGTACATCACCAATCCCCTGACGCGCGCCTGGCAATGCCTGGCGCCAGGGCAGGCATTCGATGTTGCCATCCTGTTCGACCCACAAAAGGGAATTGAACGTCTGCTCCAGGATGGCATCGAAAATATCACACTCGTCGGCGAGGAAGACCTCGATGGTCGTCCGACCTACCATCTGCGCGGAACTATTCCCGGTCAACGGCTGGCAGAGATCAGCAGCGGGCTGATCGGCGCCACTGCAGTCACTGCCGACATCTGGGCAGACCGGGGGACATTCCGGCTGGCGAAGATTGTGCTGGTCGATCAGGCGCCGGATGCCCAGGAGCCAACCACATGGACACTGCTGTTCAGCGCATACGATCAACCGGTCGATGTCCGCGCACCTATCGAGTGTTAGTACGACCACGAAACATCGCTTGATGATCGCACCACAAAGGCGCGAAGTCCACAAAGGCCACGCTTAGAGATCTCGCTTTTCCAGGCCCATTGCACCTTCGCAGGTCACTATTCACGATCGGGAGTGTTGTAGTGTTCGCGTCTAGAGGGGGTGTTGCTTGGCGCTCGAACAGAAACCCACGACGATCAATGCTCCATCGACGACTGGAGAACGTGGCATCACTGCATGGGTTCAACAGCCCTCGGTTGCACTGACTCTGGTCTGCGCCGCTGTCTTCGTCGGCGCCGTCGATCTGACGATTGTGACCGCGGTGCTGCCAAAGATCATGGTCGATCTGAGTGTGTCGATCGATACCGAACTCCACCGCGCTTCGTGGATCATCACCGGTTATCTGCTCGCTTATACGATCAGCATGACCTTCACCGGGCGTTTGTCTGACCTGTATGGACGGCGCGCCGCGTACCTGATCTGCCTGACGATCTTCACTGTCGGTTCGATTGTCGTTGCCGTCGCGCCTGCGCTGGAGGAAGTCGTGTTGGGGCGGGTGGTGCAGGCGCTTGGCGCCGGAGCGCTGGTACCGATTTCGATGGCGCTGGTGAGCGATCTCTTCCCGCCAGAACGCCGTCCGGCGGCATTGGGTGTCATTGCCGCTGTGGATACCGCCGGCTGGATGGTTGGACATGTCTATGGCGGCGCGCTGATGCGGGTATTCGATGACTGGCGGCTGCTGTTCTGGCTGAATGTGCCGTTCGGACTGATCGCCCTAGCGCTGACCTGGCTGGCGCTGCGGCGCGTGGTCGTCAGCCGCGCAGTGGGCAGTTTCGACTGGCGCGGGGCGGTGTTGATCTCGCTCAGCCTGACAGCATTCAACATTGGGATGGGTGCGGGCGCCGAGCTGGGGCAGACCGATTTCTATGGCGACCGTCCCGGACCGCCGCCCTATGCGCTGCCACTGACGCTGGCGTCGTTTGTTGGCCTTGCGGCGTTCATCTGGGTTGAGCGGCGGGTGCGCGATCCGTTACTCGACCTGGCGCTGTTCCGGCAGCGCGCAGCTGTGGCGGCATCGATTGTGAATGTGTTGATCGGGTTCGTGCTGGCGCTGGCGATTGCGAATGTTCCTCTGTTCATCAACACACGCCTGGGGCTGCTCTACCCGACCGACCCCGACATTCTGCGACGCGCTGCCTGGGAGACTGGTCTGGTGCTTTCAGCGCTGACCTTGGCGCTGGCGCTGCTGGCATGGCCCGGCGGTCGCCTGGCGGGACGGTTTGGTGAACGTCTCCCGGCGCTGATCGGGCTGGCACTGGCAACTATCGGATACCTGGCAATGAGTAGCTGGCAATCGGATACCGATTACTGGACGATGGTCGTCGGGTTGACGCTGGCGGGCTGCGGTATCGGTATGGCGCTGGCGCCCACGGCGTCGGCGATCATCACGGCTGCCGGTTCCGATCGACGCGGCGCAGCGTCGGCGCTGGTGATCATTCTGCGGCTGATCGGCATGACCGCCGGCGTCTCGACGCTGACGCTGTGGGGAGTGCAGCGTCAGGATGCGCTGCGACGCGCGGCGGATCCGACGATGCTCATGGATTTTGACCGGGCGCGGATGTTTCTGATCGATGTGGCGGCACAGGTCGTAGGGGAAACGTTTCTCTTTGCGGTGGCGGCATGCGTGCTGGCGCTTGTGGCGGCGATCTGGTTGCCGGGGCGCACCTTCAGGGAAGCGCCAGAGTGACACGTGGACCGGCATTCCCATTTCGAGTACAATACAACTATCGATATCTTGGAGGCATAGATGAGCCGTGCAGACTGGAGAGCGCTCTTCGTCCTGATTGCGGCTGGCGGGCTGGTCGCCTTGCTGGTCATTATCTGGCTCGACACTGTGTTCATTCCAGGCGCTGGAGGGGTCTGGCTGGCGCTCACTATGCTGCTCGGCGGGGTGGCAGTGCGCCTGCGACAGGGACGCCAGGCGGCGTGCGCCGTAGGACCGCGACTGCGCCCGTTGCAGGTCAGTTGCTTCGGCGCGATAGCGCTTGGCGTTCACCTGCTGCACGCTGCCGAAACCGGAGCGCTCCTCGCAGCGCTGCCTGGTCTGGCAGCGCCCTGGCTGCCCGCCGCCAGCATGCTTGGCGGCGTCATCGGACTAGCTGTCCTGAGTTTTGGTTCCGACTGTCGCAATGCGGCGTACAGCGGCGAACCCCTGGAGGACCATGAACGTGGAACCGCATAACCTGCCGCTTCATCATCTGGTGCGCCCCGCAGCAGGCAATGATCCTCGCCCGCCGTTGCTCGTCCTCTTTCACGGGTATGGCAGCAATGAGGAGGATCTGTTTGGTCTGACGCCCTACATCGACCCGCAATTTCTGGTGCTCAGCGCGCGTGCACCGCTCGTGCTCATGCCCGGTATGTACGCCTGGTTCGAGATCGGTTTCACACCAGACGGCACGATTGCGGTCGATGATGTACAGGCGCGCCACGCAGCGCACCTGACAGCGCAGTTCGTCGCACAGGCCACGCAGGCCTACCACGCCGACCCGCAGCGAGTGATCGTCGCAGGGTTCAGCCAGGGTGGGACGATGGCGGCGCTGACGGCGCTCACGCGCCCTGATCTGACAGCAGGCGCAGCGGTGCTGAGCGGGATTGTGCCGTCGGCGATTGTTGATGAACTGCCAGACCGCGCTGCACTGACCGGTAAGCCATTCCTGGTCATCCACGGCACTCGCGATCAGGTTGTCTCGGTCGCTCACGGTCGCGCCAGTCGCGACTTTCTGAGCCAGCTCGGCGTGGCGCTCACCTACCGCGAATACCCGATGGCGCACGAGATCAACCTCGATGCGCTGCTCGACCTGACCGGGTGGCTCAAGACGTGGAGCGTCGAACGTTGAACGTGGGAACGTGACACGCCGTGGACCGTCTCCCGACCTCACGGGTTTTGCCGGAATGGAACAGGGAGCATAGCATATGGGATATGGAATGTGGGAACGGAGAATAATGTAGAATATGAGAACAGGCAAATGGCGAACGAAGTCCCTCAACAATCACGTAATCCCAACAATCACCAACAATCACGTAATCCGATCACGAAACTCCGTCTCTGGCATTCAACACAGCAATTGATATGTACCAGTTTCTCCTTCTGATCCACGTTGCCTGTTTTGCGTTATGGATGGGAGCTGTGGCGGCATCGTTGCTCGTCGTGCGCACCCTCGAGCCGCGTTTGACAACAGGTGATGGCGACGTTACGGCTGACGCCGCCCTGTTGCGCGCGTATATCCGCCGCGAGGTAAAGTTTGTCGATATTGTTTTTGCCGGGGTCCTCATTTCCGGCATCGTTCTGGCGCAACTCTACACCGGCTGGACGCCATGGGTGCTGACCAAGGTCGGGTTATTCATCGCGCAGTTCGTGGCGACGATGGCGTACATTCAGGTCTTCATCCGCCCGCTGACATACCCCTGCCCGCCGATCCTCTACCGTCGCTGGTATGGGTTGTTCGCCATCTCGTTGGGGTTCTTTGCAGTGACGCTGGTGGTTGTCTTCCTTGCACGGTAAGTCCTCTGAGAGGAGTTGCACTTCCTGTGCGAACTGGTTATACTTCTTGCGGGAGAGTCAGATGAATGGCGCGGCTGACCCCACAATCTGCATCGGCGCCGGTGTGCTGTCTGCTCCCCGTCCCCCGCTCCAGTCCGGCGACCGCCTGACGCGCCGAGTTTGCCCGGCGCTATGCGTTGCACCCAGACATCAAGAAGGCTGAACTGATCGACGGAGTTGTGTACGTAGCATCACCTATTCGCCGCCGCCAGCACGGGAAAGTCCAACTGCTCCTTGTTGCCTGGCTGGGTGTCTATAGCGCAGCAACCCCTGGCGTGGACGGAAGCGACAATGCAACTGTGCGACTCGACTTCGAGAGCGAACATCAGCCGAATGCGTTGCTTCGCCTGGAACCACACCACGGGGGACGCTCGCGTATCAGCGGCGATGACCATATCGAAGGACCACTCGATCTGATTGTTGAAATCGCCGCCAGCAGCGCTGCCTACGACCTGCACGACAAGAAGCGCGTCTATGCCCGCAGCGGCGTGCGCGAGTATCTGGTGGCGCAGGCGTATGAGCAGCGTGTAGACTGGTGGGAACTGCGCGAGGTGGAGCGCCTGCGGTCAGCAGACCCAGAGACGGCGCACTGACTACGGTCTTCCTTCCGCTGTCAGCTCCGGCATCCGCGCATGCCAGTCTGTAACCCGCTGATAGGCGTCACCGACTCGCAAAAGCGTCTCCTCGTCGAATGCCCGCCCGATCAGTTGCAACCCGATCGGCAACCCTTCCGCAAACCCGCACGGTACAACCAGCCCTGGCAACCCTGCCAGGTTCAGCGGCAGCGTACAGACATCTTCCAGATACATTGCAAGCGGATCATCGGTATGCGCGCCGATCTTGAACGCGACCGTTGGCGTTGTTGGCGCGGCAATCACATCGACCTGCTCGAACGCCTGCTGATAATCGCGGCGAATGAGGGTGCGCACCTGTTGGGCGCGTCTGTAGTAGGCATCGTAGTATCCCGCCGAGAGCGCATACGTTCCCAGCATGATGCGTCGCCGCACCTCCGGACCGAACCCGGCGCCACGGGTGCGTTCCAGTTCATCGAAATAGCTCTCCCCTGGAACGCGCAGACCGTAGCGCACCCCGTCGAAACGTGCAAGATTGGCGCTGGCTTCGGCGGGAGCGATGAGGTAGTAGACCGGTAGCGCATACGGAGTGTGTGGCAAGCTTATCTCGTGCACCTCGGCGCCCTGTTCCCGCAGAACCTCGATAGCAGCGCGCACTGCCGCTTCGACCTCGGGTTGCATGCCGGCGACGAAGAATTCACGCGGAACACCGATGCGCAGACCTCGAATATCGCCGGTCAATGCCGCTTCGTAATCCGGCGCCGGGTGACTGGTGCAGGTTGCGTCAAGCGGATCCGCCCCGGCAATGACCTGCAGCACAATCGCACAGTCGCGCACTGTGCGCGCCATAGGACCGATCTGATCAAGCGACGACGCAAACGCCACCAGCCCGTAGCGCGACACACGCCCATAGGTTGGTTTGAGGCCAGTGATACCGCAGAGTGCTGCAGGCTGGCGGATCGAACCGCCGGTATCGGTACCGAGGGTGGCAGGCGCCTCACCGGCAGCGACCGCTGCTGCCGAACCGCCGGATGAACCGCCGGGAACCCGTTCGAGATTCCAGGGATTGCGCGTCTGCTGAAACGCGCTATTCTCGGTCGATGACCCCATGGCGAATTCATCGCAGTTGAGTTTGCCGATGATCACCGCGCCTGCCGCCTTCAACCGCGCAACCGCCGTCGCATCGTACACCGGCGTATAGTTTTCGAGCATCTTCGAGGCGCAGGTCGTGCGCATCCCCTGCGTCGAAATCACATCCTTGACGCCGATTGGAATGCCGAGCAACGGCGATGCATCACCGGCGGCGCGACGCGCATCGGCAGCCTGCGCCTGCGCCCTGGCGCCATCGGCATCGATTGTCAAGAACGCGCGCACCTGCGGCTCAACAGCAGCAATACGCGCCAGCAGCGCATCGGTCAACTCCACCGATGTCATTTCGCGGCGTG
Source organism: Roseiflexus sp. (assembly GCA_041641515.1). Lineage (GTDB taxonomy): Bacteria > Chloroflexota > Chloroflexia > Chloroflexales > Roseiflexaceae > Roseiflexus. The sequence continues at coordinate 10,700 of JBEPYG010000015.1, read as the reverse complement.
CAAGCGCCTCACGCGCCTGCGTCAGCGTCAACTGATAGAGAGGCGTCATCAGTACCCTCGATTTTTTCCAGCCAGGATGTCAACAACCGTCTTGATGATAACTTTGATGTCGAACAAAAGCGACCAGTTCTCGACATAGTAGAGGTCATAGCGTGTGCGTTCCTCGATGCTGGTATCGCCGCGCAACCCATTGACCTGCGCCCAGCCGGTAATGCCGGCCTTTTGCTTATGGCGACGCATATAACGGGGAATGCTCTGGCTGAACCGCTCGACCCACACCGGTTGCTCGGGACGTGGTCCGACGACACTCATCTCACCACGGATCACATTAATGAACTGCGGGAGTTCATCGAGACTATAACGCCGCAGAAAGCGCCCCAGGGGCGTCACGCGCGGGTCGTCCTTCGTCGTCCAGTTGCCGATCAACGGCGCATCGACGCGCATCGTGCGAAACTTGAAGGTAGGAAATGGCTTGCCGTCGAGACCGACGCGCTCCTGCACAAAAAAGACCGGACCGCGCGACTCCAGTTTAATGAGCAGTGCAATCAGGAGCATCACTGGCGAGCCAAGGGTCAGCACCAGGGTCGCGACAACCAGATCGAGACCGCGTTTGAGCGCGCGGTTGACCGGATTATCGAGCGCAACATTGCGGATGCCGATCAGCGGCAGACCGCTGACATCACCGATCGAGACATCATTATTCGTAATCAACTGGAATGCGTCGGGATAGAGTTTGATTTCGACCGATTCGTCCTCTGCGAGCGCGACCAGGTCCAGCACCTCCGCCGGCGTTCGCCCCGAAACCGCAATAATCACCTCATCGGCATGCGTCGCCCGGATGACGCGCCCAAGCGATGTTGGTTTGCCCAGCACCGGCACATCGTCGATCAGCGTGCCAACCGGCGTTGAGTTCGAGATAAACCCGACGACATGATACCCCATCTCGGGTTGCCGACGGATTGTATCGAACACCACCCGCCCCGGATCGCGCGTCCCGACGATCAGCACGCGGCGCACATCAATTCCGCGTTTACGCAGCGCTGTAAGAACCGAACGGTGCACCAGGCGCAGCGCCACCACACCTGCCACAGCGCCGCCCCATCCGCTCAGCAGCACCCCTTCATTCCAGGGAAGCGGATCGCGCCCGAACTGTGGTTGCATCGCATTAAGGATGAGCGTCGCGAATGCGCCAAGCGAGACAGCAACGACAACCTTGAAGAACTCGTCTACACGCGACACGCCGCGCCGGAGCGAATAGAGACTGCTCCCGACGAATGCCACCGCCATGGAGAGGTTCAAGAACAGCAAGGAGGACAGCCATGTGACCGGACCGACAGCAGCGAGGGCAGCAGCGAATTCGGCATCGTTGCGCCCTGCCCACAGAAAGACGCCGACAAACGCTGCATTGAGCGCCAGCGAGTCACAGGCGAGCAGCGCCAGGATCAGCAACGTGCGCACCATCCACGCGTGCCGGCGCGTGGTTTTACCTGGCGTGGCGCTCGACCGAGGGGCGGAAGAAATTGCTGCCAAGGCTGAGATACTCCTTCAACGTAATACCAGCCTCGATAACTGCATTAAGCAGCGCCGGCGTGGTGGCGGCAAAATGCTTGCGATGGAAGATGCGCATGGCATCATAAAACCAGCGGATCGTCTGAACCGGGCGCTGGCTGCTCGACGCCCGCTTGTGATGATAGACAGTAACCGACGGAACATACATGATCCGCCAGCCATACTGCTTGATGCGATATGCCCAATCGAGGTCTTCGCCATACATGAAGAACGTTTCATCGAGCAGGCCAACCTCGCGCACAACGCTCGTCCGCACAAGCATACACGCACCAACCACCGAATCCACCTCCGTTTCGCAATGTTCGTCCAGGTACGTCAGGTTATAGCGCGCGAAACGCGGATGGCGCGGGAACAGACGCGACAGACCGATCATCCGATAGAATGCAACTTCCGGCGTTGGGAACGAACGCCGGCATGCAAGGTCAAGCGAACCGTCGGGCAACAGCAACCTGGGACCGCACGCGCCAGCATCGGGATGCGTTTCCATATAGTCGATCAGCCGGTCGAGCGCACCCTGCGGCACAACGGTATCGGGATTGAGGAGCAGAATGTAGTCGGCGCCCGACGCCGCATGGGTCTTCTGTGTTTCAGCACAATCCACTTCATCGAGGATCGCCCGAAGCGCCAGGTTGTTGGCATAGGCGAAACCGCCATTGCGAGGACTGACGATCAGGCGCATCTGCGGGAACTCAGCGCGCACCATTGCAGCGCTCCCGTCGGTCGATGCATTATCGACCACCCAGACTGTGACTGCGCAGCGTGTGGCATTTCCTTCTATGGAGCGCAAACATGCGCGCAACAGATCACGGGTATTATAACTGACAATAACGATCGCGAGCGACGGCACAGTCGAACCCTGTAAACGGCATATTGATGCTGCAATTATAGCATACCCAGTATACAATGCCTGTATGCGCACTCTGGTGCGTGTTCTGAAGATCAATTATGTAAGCCAGGTATACCCCAGCAGGCGGTTGATGGTTCTGAGGAATCCGCTCTCGCCCGCGCCGGCGAGCTTTGCCCGGTTGGGGCGTGGCGGCGCCGTGCCCCGACAGGGTTCAACGGGCGCGCCAGGGATATGGCCCGCTGCGCCCTGGTAGCATCAGGACAGACCATGAGCCCGCCAGCATCAGTTGGATACCTGATTTTCTGAAAGATCATCACACGGCTCGTGCCTATGGTGTGGTTACGTTGGCGGGGCAACATCTTCTGGCGCTTGCAAAAGCTAGAGCTCCGCACAGAAGGACAGAGCTATCTCAATAGAGGCATTCAGCCGCGCAGCGACCGCACAAAACCGGCCGCGCGCGCGACATAGTCGCCGGGAAACGACTGTTCGATCACATTGATGAGCGCACTGCCCACAATTGCACCGGAAGCGTACCGTCCCACCTCACGAACGTGATCGGCAGAGCCGATGCCAAACCCAACCACCAGTGGCAGACTGGTATAGCGGCGCACGCGCTCCAGGAAGGCGGGTAATCCGCTCCACAGTTCACGCCGCGCACCGGTGACGCCGGTGAGTGAGACGCAGTAGATGAACCCGCTGGCGAGGGTCGCAATACGGGCAATGCGCTCATCGGGAGTTGTCGGAGCTACAAAGAAGATCAGGTCGAGACCGTGCGCCTGGCAGGCGGCGTGACACTCCTGCGCCTCTTCCGGCGGCAGATCGGGGATGATCAGCCCGTCTGCGCCTGCAGCCGCCATGTCGCGCGCCAGGCGCACAAGGCCATACTGCAAAAACGGATTGTAGTACCCCATCGGCACAATCGGCGCGCGCACGCCACGTTGTCGCAGCGCCGCGACAGTTGCAATACAATGCTCCAGGCGAACGCCGTTCGCCAATGCGCGCTCCGCAGCACGCTGAATGGTTGCGCCGTCAGCAAGCGGGTCGGAGAACGGGACGCCGAGTTCGAACAGATCGGCGCCAGCTTCTTCCAGCGCCGGGATCAGTTCGAGCACCGAGTCACGCTCAGGATAGCCGGTCATCAGGTAGGGCATCAATGCAGTACGCCCGGCAGCGCGCAGACGGGCAAACGTGTCGGCAATGCGGCTCATCGTACCATCCTTCAGGTGTTCGGGAAGAAATGCACACACTAAACAGGGAAGCTCTCTCTGGGCATGGGCGCTGAACATGCTACAATAAAAGTGCTGAAGTTCTGTATCTGACAAACACAGACGACCGAATGACGTTCAGGAGTGAACGGGCATATGCCAGGTTCCTCATCTTGAACAGTGCAGACTCGAGAGCGCCAGCGAAGCTCATAGAGCCCAGACCAAACCGATCATTGTCTGGTGATATTGCAAAGTCTGTCGAACTGGTCAACTGACAAATACACGTCATCAACAGGAGGAAACCCATGCCAAAGACAACGATTATCGCTGGAGCAGCGCTAACAATTCTCGCGCTGTCAACATACTTCGGAACCGGTATGTCGAGCATCACAGCACTCATTCCAGCGTTTTTCGGTGTGCCGCTCATCCTGCTTGGCTGGCTGGGACAAAATGGGCAGCGCCGCAAGACGATGATGCATATCGCAGTCGCCCTTGGTGCGCTCGGGTTCATTGCCCCAATGAGTCGCATTATTCCGTCGCTTGGTTCATTCGAGTTGAACGCAGCGACTGCCGCCAACGTAGTCATGGCCATCATCTGTGGCGTGTATGTTGCGCTCGGCGTGCGCTCATTCATCGAGGCGCGCCGCAACCCGCCATCTACAACCTGATATCGCTTTCTCACCCTGAGGATTCGGAGCGTCGTAAGCGCAACCGAATCTCGTTCGTGCAACCCTGCACAATGGCGTGCAGGGTTGTTTGTTGCTGCAATTATACCAATTGGCATTGAACAAGCCGCCTGCGCACGCTCACCAGAGCGCACTGCAATGCCATCACAGCAATCTACAATCTAAAATGGCATCATTCGTCCAGTGCGCGGAACGCCGCCTCAGCAATGCTCAGCGGGTCGATGCCAAAATGGCGGTAGAGGTCAGCGCGCGACCCCGACTGACCAAAGTCATCAACACCCAGCGCCGTCACCGGTACGCCATACACGCTCCCCAGCCATGCCAGGCTGTGCGATGCGCCGTCCTGCACCGTGACGATCGGCGCATGGCGTTCTTCCGGCACAATCAACCAATCGAGCGGGTCGTGGTTGCGTCCTGCACGCCAGCGCTCGAAAACACGTCTCGGGCTGACCAGGTTCAGGACGGTGACCGCCACCCCCTCGCGCTCCAGCAGATCGGCAGCTGCCAGCGCCTCGGGCACAATAGCACCGGCTGCGGTGATAACCACCCGGTACGGCTGTCCGTCCGATCGAGGCACAAGGGTTGTCTGGTCGCCGAAACGCCAGTCGCGGAGACGATACCCGCCCATCAGAACCTGCCGCCGCAGTTCACTCTTCCCCAGACGGCGCAGCGCAGCGATAAACGGCGTCTGATCGACAGGGCGCGTCGAGAGGCGCAGGTAGGTCGCCTGCCCGTGAACACGGTCGCAACACTCACGAATCGCCTCCAGCAGCAACCATTCGACTTCCTGCGCATAGCATGGCTCATACGCGCGTAACTTCGGCAATTCTGCCCCAATCGACGGCGTGATCGTCGACTGGTGCGCGCCCCCCTCGGGTGACAGGGTGATCCCGGATGGGGTACCCGCAAAAATGAACTTTGCACCGGAATAGACGCTGTAGATCAGGGCATCGAGACCACGACAGACGAACGGGTCGTAGACAGTGCCGATTGGGATCAGCAGCTGCCCACACAGTTCCGCCGACAATCCCATCATGCCGAGCAGCATGAACAGATTCATCTCGGAGATGCCCAGTTCGATATGTCTGCCGGAGGGACCGCGCTTCCAGCGCAACAGGCGGTACGACTCGGTCTCATAATCGGGATGCTCGACAGGTGTGAACACGCCGGTTTTGTTGATCCAGCCTGCCAGGTTGGTTGAAACGGAGACGTCGGGGGACGATGTAACGATACGCTCACCGACAGCTGTATCCGCCAGGCGGACCAGCAGGCGCCCAAACGCATCTTGGGTGCTCGTGCGATCCGGGACAGCGACATCCAGCTCGGCGGGAACGAGCGACGGATCGCAGGCGACACCTGGCGTCTCGTCAGGTGGATAGAGGCGCGCTGCTGCTTCGGCGCAGAGATCGGCTTCGGGAGTTCCTTGCGCAAATGCGTCCCACTCTGAACCAGGCGCGATTCCGTGCGCAACGCGCAGCGCGTCGATCTGTTCAGGAGTGAGCAACATCGAGTGATTGTGCGGATGCCCTGCGATAGGCAGTCCCCATCCCTTGATGGTATAGGCGAAAATAATCGTGGGTCTGCCTGTCGAGGCGTCCGCCTGCGCCAGCACGTCGAACAACTCTTCGAGGTCATGTCCGCCGAGGTTCGAGAGGACAGCCGGCAATTCGTCGTCGGGAACCCCGGCGATAACGCGGGCGACCTGATCGCCGCCGCCGGACGGATCGGCGCACAGGCGCGTGCGCAATTCGTGCCCGGGGAGGCGAATGAGCGCCTGATACTCCTCATTGCTCATGTCGTCGATGCGGCGGCGCAGCGCGTCGCCGCCGGGCTGCTGAAACAACGCCTGCAACCGGCGGCCATACTTCGCTTCGAGAACCTGCCAGCCATTTTCGGCAAACAGACGCTTCAGACGAGTAGCGCGAATGCCTGGCACGACGCGATCAAGGCTCTGGCGGTTCAGATCGACTATCCAGATCAGGTTGTCCAGCCCTTCCAGCGCCTCATCGAGGATCGCTTCCCAGACGTTGCCTTCATCGAGTTCGGCATCGCCGACCAGTGCGATGAAGCGCCGCGAGGTGACGCGCCCGAAATGCATTGTTGCATAGCGATGCGCCAGCGCCGCGAATGCCGGCGCCACTGCACCCAACCCAACCGAACCGGTGGAGAAGTCGACATCGTCAGGGTCTTTGGTGCGGCTGGGATACGCCTGCAACCCGCCGTAGGCACGCAGCGTCGTCAGATACTCGCGCGGCAAACGTCCCAGGAGGTACTGCACAGCGTGGAAAGCCGGCGAAGCGTGCGGCTTGATCGACACCCGGTCGCCAGGGCGCAGGAAATGGAAGTAGAGCGCCGTCAGAATGGTCACGAGCGATGTCGAAGATGCTTGATGTCCGCCGATTTTTGTGCCATCGAGGTTGGGGCGCACGTGGTTGGCATGATGGACTATGAGCGTTGCCAGCCAGAGAATGCGACGCTGGATCGAGTCCAGCAGTGCCAGACGATCGGGAGTGACCGGAGATGGTGCACGAGTGTGGTGTTCAGGCGCAGCAGCAATCATGCTCATCCTCCAGATTTTGTCAGTCCAATTGCTCCTGATCCGGCGGTGACGGCAACAATGCCAGAATTTCACGGACGATGGCGGCGATGCCCGGCGTGTCGCCAGGAATGTCGCTCGTGAGCGCTTCAACGGATGACATGCGTTCCCTCCAAGACCCTTGAGGTCATGGACACATTCCTGCCGGATGCATCGACCATTCCGCCAAAACGGGGCAATCGCAGCTCCCGATGACTGGTATGAGACCTCAAGGGTTGGGCACGTTCACCACTCACAACACCTATGACGTCGGCGACGCGCTCCTGCCAGATGCACTGACCATTCCGCCACAACGGAGCAATCGCAGCTCCCGATGGCTGGCATGAGAAGGGTCGGGCACGTTCACCGGCGCAACAACGGCATCGCCTTCCAGAAATATTCCACACCGGAACCGACCGTCCAGATCAGCGCGACGCCCAGCACCAGCGGCCAGAGCGACGCCAGGAGCAGGAGCGCTTCTGGAGCGCCGGGCAGAGCACGCACCGCCGCATCGACCAGACACCAGATCAATGCTGCCACGGTAAACACCAGTTTCTGTTTGCCCCATTGACGTGCAGCGATCACCTCGCCTTCAGCAGCGGCATACGAGCGCAACCCCGACACCGCAAACTCACGGATGATAATGACCAGCGCCGCCCAACCCGGGATCAGGCCGCGTTCGACCATCGGCAGCAGCGCCCCCGCGACGAAGATCTTGTCCGAAATGGTATCGAGAAAAACGCCAAGCGGCGACACCACCTGCAGTTTACGCGCAATGCGACCGTCGGCAATGTCGCTGATGGCCATCAACAGCAACAGAACCACAGCGCTCAGATCGCCAGCAGGCGTACCGAGAGCGATGAAAACATACAGCAACGGAGTCGTGACAATCCGAAACAACCCGAGCAGGTTGGGTAGATGACGAGTATCCACATGAACTCTCCAATCTTCATTATAACCGAAGGCAGGGAAGGTGAAGGTAGCAGGTGGCAGGTGGCAACGTGGGGCGTGCGAATGTGCTCAAACCACGATAATAATCCCGTAATGCCGTTGCCGGAACGCATTGACCGCTGATGCGCACAGTGTTATACTGAAACGGCTTGCCACGCCTGCCAGCACCACATCTTCCCCGCTGAACGATCCAGAAGTCTCCCGATGGCGCTTTCGCCGCTATGCGCAGGTATCATTCTTCACAGGAGTTTGCGTATGTCAGCGAACGATCTTGCAAGCCTCATCGCCGAAAATGAACAATTGCGCAAACGGATCGCTTACCTGGACCGGTTCCACACAATTGTCGAAACAACCGATCAACTCATCACCGAAGTCGATGCTGAGGGACGTTTCACCTACGTCAATCCGGCCGCACACCGGTTTTTTGGGTACACGCCGGAAGAGTGCATCGGGCGCGTCTCGCTTGAATTTCTCCACCCCGATGACCGCGAGACAGCGATGCGTCTGTTTGCAGAGTGGGTGCAACACCAGCAGCGAACGGTCACGACCGAAAATCGGGTCGTGCATCGCGATGGCACAGTGTTCTACACGCTATGGGCAATCACGCTGCACTACGACGATGCTGGGCGCATTGTGCGCGCCACCTCGATTGCGCACGACATTGGCGAGCTGCACCGTGTACGAAGCGAAGCACAGACCAATCGGGAAATGTTGCAACTGGTGATCGATACGCTGCCACAGGCAGTCTTCTGGAAAGACCGGGAGGGCCACTACCTTGGCGGCAATCGCCAGTTACTCCTGGATACCGGTTTGCATGCAATGTCCAACCTGGTCGGCAAAACTGATTTCGACCTGCCATGGGCTGCATTTGCCGAAAAGTATCGCGCTGATGACGCCGCAGTGATGGCCGAGGGACCGCGGCTGCACATCGAAGAGCAGACCACGCGGAGCGATGGTGCTATGACATGGGTTCGCACCAGTAAAGTGCCGCTCACGCGCGATGGCGCCGTGATAGGATTGCTTGGCATCTATGAAGACATTACCGCGGAGAAACGGCAGGCTGAGGAATTGCACACCTTCAGGCTGCTGGTTGAACTTGCACCAGATGGGATTGCTATCGCCAATTCTCAGTTCACCATCACCTACGCGAATCACGCGCTGCACGCCATGCTAGGGTACCCGTCGCTTACCGGGATGTCGGTCGCATCATTCGTATACCCGCCAGACGTTGAGACTCTCCAGACGATTGCCAGCCAGGTGACCGAAGGTCAGAGTTTGCAATCGGTGACCATTCGTTATGTGCGTTGCGATGGCGCTATCATCACAGTGCAGGCCTCAGCGATGGCGCTGCGGGATCAGCATGGCAACCTGATCGGATATGTATCGATTAATCGCGACATGAGCGAGCGGATCACCGCTGAGGAGAACCTCCGTCGCAGTGAGCAGCACAATCGCGCACTTCTTGCTGCTATCCCCGATCTGATGTTTCTGCTCAGCACCGATGGCACATTTCTCGATTACAAAGGTGACTCCAGCGGAAGCCTGCTACTGCCGCCTGAAGCATTCCTGGGTCGGCGGGTTACCGACGTCATGCCGCAATCCATTGCCGATCTGGTGATGCATCATATCGAGCAGCTTCAGCGCACTGGTGAGATTCAGCACTTCACGTACCAGATCTCATTCGGCGATCGGATTGAAGAATATGATGCACGCATGACGTTCAGCAACAACGATATTATCATCCTCGCACGTAACGTTACCGAGCAGCGACGGGCCGAGCGCGAACGGGCCGCAATGCAAGAGCAGATCATCCAGACGCAGCAAGCTACACTGCGCGAGTTGAGCACACCGCTCTTACCAATTGCCGATAGCGTGGTCGTGATGCCGTTGATTGGTACAATCGACAGCAGTCGCGCGCAACAGATTATGGAGACGCTGCTCTTCGGCGTGGCTGAGTACAATGCGCACATTGCCATCATCGATATTACCGGGGTTAAGGTGGTGGACACACAGGTGGCCGCAGCCTTGATCCGTGCTGCGCAAGCTGCCCGAATGCTTGGCGCGCGGGTCGTTCTGACCGGGATTAGCCCGGAAATTGCGCAGACGCTGGCGCATATCGGCACTGAGCTGCGTGATATGACGACGAAGGCGACCCTGCAAGATGGCATTCGGTACGCGCTGAATGCACCGGTGGGAGCGAGCAGGACTGCACCGCGGTTCTGATTGAGATGCCGGCGATCATCAGCGCAGTATTATGAGATGGCGCGGGTGCCAGGTAGTACGACAGCTCATCCTGCCATTGATATATCGACTACTGAAGCAGGCTTCCCCTGGCAGGCGGTTGATGCTCCTGAGGGGTCTGTTCTCGCCTGCGCTGGCGAGTTGGGGCACGGCGGGGCTGTGCCCTAACGGCGTTCTCCCCCAGAGTGCGCGGTACGCCGATGCATCAACGGCAGCAGGCATACGGAGCGTAACCGCATTCGTTTCTTCGTTCTCCATTTGTTGACAGCAGCAATAGTATGGGCGCGTGAAACGTGCGCATGGGGAATATGGAACAAGGCAATCTCGTGATCCCGTAATCTCACAATCTCGTCACGGCGCTATGCCTCCCCCTGCTGTGTAATATAAGTTATTGTTGATAATGCTGCATTGCCATATGCGGTTTCAGGCTTTGTGATGCGAGGTGTAGCATTCTAAAATCAAAAATCAAACATGGTATAAGGATAGCACACAGAACTGGTATAATAATGCGCGTATGAGTTCTTCAATCGCAACAGAACTGGCAAGCGCCGCATTCCTTGCCGATCCATACCCTGTCTATCGGCGCCTGATAGAGCAAACGCCGGTATTCTGGCTGCCGCACGTGC
>JBEPYG010000014.1:0-29122 GCA_041641515.1 Roseiflexus sp. | reverse complement strand
AGTGGCAGCGGGTCACCCAGGATGCGGGCGCCAAGTTCATCCGCCTGAAACTCGCGTGCGCGCGAAATGCCTAGCTGGATCAACGTCGCTGCAATCGGCGCAACGATAACGAGCAACAGTTCAGCAATCGGATTACCACCCTCTTCGCTGTCACCGCCTGTGAACATATTGAAAATCTGGCTCCACATCCACATATCAGCAATTGCCGCAATAGCACCGGCAATCGTAGCTGTGACTGCCGAAATGAGCGTGTCACGGTTCTTGATGTGCGCCAGTTCGTGTGCGATCACCCCCGCCAGTTCCTCCTTCGTCAACAGGCGACTGATGCCGGTTGTAATCGCCACCACCCCTTTTTCGGGGCTGCGACCGGTTGCAAACGCATTTGGCACATCTTCTTCGATGATGTACAGTTTAGGCATCGGCAAACCAGCACGTGCGATCTGCTGCTCGACAGTCTGGTAGAACCAGGGCGCCTCCTCACGGCTCACCTCACGCGCGCCCGCCATGCGCAGCACAATGCTGTCAGAGAACCAGTACGCGCCCAGGTTGATGACCGCTGCAAAGATGACTGCAATAATCAAGCCGAACGTTCCGCCCAGCGCATTGCCAATCACGAGAAACAGCGCAGTGAGCGCCGCCATCAACGCAAACAGTTTTATGACATTCTTGCCCATATACGAACCCTCCCATCCATAATCGGATTGTGTCGTTCTTCACGCGTTCGTATGGTACCGCACCAGGCGATGATGCAACAGGGTAGGAATTCCCATCCTTGTTATCAAAACCTTCCCATGTTTCCTCAACGATTTCGGGTAGCGGCTATCGTTTCTGTCGGTTCCACATTCGAGGGCGAGCATCGTCGCGATGAACGACGTATCGTCTCCAATGGTGTTTTTGCGTCGGCGGGGCAACGTCTCATCGCGATTGCGAAAACCATACTGCCGCCGATGCTTGATCGCGGAAGATTCTCTCGACCCTCCAGCGGCGCCGTCACGTCAGGATCCCCCATACGAACAGCACCACTCCTAGAGCGCCACACGCGATTGCCGCGATCATCAGACGACGCGCGCTGCGTTCCATGTCAATGATTAACTGGCGCTCGTTCTTGCGACTGATGATCATTCGTTCCCCTTTTGGACTGCGCGCCAGCGCCGGTCGTCCGCCACGATCCACAGCGTACCCCAGCACGAAGACCCGCTCGCCAACCGGAAGCGCCTGTTCGGTGCGTCGCACCCCCAGCGTTCGGCGGCGCGCAAACCCCGGATCATTCGCCGGCTCGAATACCGATGCCGTATTCTGCCACTCGATGTCCGCTCCTTCGGGATCGACCAGGATTCGACCGGTCTCGTCGCGTACATAGAACGGTGTACGCACATCGCCGTTTTCGATCACTTCGCTGCCGCGCTGCACCATCGTCTGGGTCTTCCCCTGCGAATCGGTTTCGGTGATGGTCTCTTCGTACTCACGGCTGATGGTAAAGCGATAGGCGGCGCACATCGTACTGCTGACTTTGCTCAAGAGCGGTGCATCCATCTCGACGACGCCGTTGACTTCGCATCGCTGTGCCAACGCATCGGCGCCGACCGCCGTTGCCACTCGCCGGTGGATATCTTCCAGAAGATCGGCAGTATAGGTTGTCGTCGCCCCGATCGTGGTGAGCATTGTCTGCCGCCGACGCCAGACCCACAGGCAGATGCCTGCGACAATCAGCAGGATGATCCCGATGATTTCCATGATGACCTGCTTCCTTTCATGATCAGAAACGCGAGTTCGCCAGGGAAACCAAACCGTTGCACCTCCCATGCCCGACCAGCTACAAGCGCTTCCAGCTGTCGCTCGTAGGTTTCCTCCATGCCTTTTCGACGACCGCCAAGCGTGTGAACGGGATATGAGACCAGGATGAACGGCGCATCGAGGGCATCGAGCAACCGTCCTGCAGCGCCACGCTCAATCTGATCCAGCACCGGCAGTACTTTCAGCACCAGCGCCAAATCAACCGGCGGACCACCCGGATGGGTCGCCTGGTCGCGCATCTCGACGCTGCCGGAGATGCCAGCGAGCGCCAGGTACTGCGTGATGAACTCGACAATTGTACGATCGATGTCGCTGGCGTGGTAGACTGCATCGCCCTTGAGCGGCATCCAGGGGATGGCAAGCGGATTCAGTCCACACCCGACGTCCAGGATCGATCTGATCGGAGGGAGATCGGCGAAGATTTCGGCATAGAAACGCTGCACGATCGGCAAACGTTCACGGGTGGAGGCGTGGCGCGCCATCAGATCGAGCGAGGCGCGAACGAACGAGGCGCCAAGACGGGCAGCATGCGGGTGTGCCAGCGCAGCCTGAATCAGCTCCTCATCCGATGCTGTCACAGGGCAGGGGAGATCGTGCGCCTGCAATCGTCGTATCCAGCCGGCGACATCGATCCGTTGCTCGACATAAGCGCCGGCAATCTGATGCAGTTTGTTCTTTGTCGCCTTGATCGCTTCTTTGAGGCTTCTGCGTGCGGCAAGTTCGCGCACTGCGAGCGTGCGCACCAGTGACGGATCGATAGCGCGGTATTTTGGTGCTGTCAGCACCGCCGTGACAACCTCATCGATCTGCCGGGAATCGACGGATGCCGCGCGCCCTGATGGGTTGTGTTCAGCATCGGCGCCCATTCGTCCTCTGGTCATGATCAGCCGGGTGGCAGTGTGGGAACCCAGGAACATTCAGCCTCGCTGTAGTCGCCGCACCCGGCGACGTGACTGTCAGCTGGTGCAGCCTACCCTGTTGAAGCGGCCGTCGCCTGATCCTCGCTGGTACGGCGTTTGGGGACGAAACGCGCCAGAATGATGCCCAGTTCGTACAGCAGATACATCGGGATTGCGAGCAACAACAGATTATAGGGGTCGCCGGTAGGGGTAATGAACGCAGCGATAATGAAAATGATCACGATTGCATAGCGGCGTGTCGCCGCAAGGCGCGCCGCTGTAACAACGCCGAGCCGCGCCATGACATACACAATCGCAGGCAACTGAAAGATCAGACCATTCCAGAGCAGCAGGGTGGCAACGGTGCCGATAAAACTATCAACGCGCGGTTGCGTGACAATGGTCGTTCCATCGACGCCGAATCCCAACAAAAAGCCGAGTGCGGCAGGAACGGTAAAAAACCATCCGAACGCCACGCCAGCGATGAACAACTCGGTGACGAACGGCAGTGCAATGAACAGGACACGTTTTTCGTGTGGGAGCAAACCGGGCAGGAAGAACGCCACAATCTGATAGAGCACGAACGGCATTGCCAGGGTAATGCCAACGACCAGTGCCATGCGCATATAGGCGAAGAACACTTCCCCAGTATCGATACCCTGCAGCTGCGTACCGGGAGGCGCCAGATGGCGCACCAGAAAGACCGGTAATGGATCGCCGAGCAGCATCGGGCTATTGACGATCCAGAACCCGATCATGGTGCCGATGGCGACTGCGATCAGCGCCTTGACCATCCGGTCGCGCAGTTCAACCAGATGTGGTACAAATGCGCGCCAGACATCGCCAATACCGTTGAACTCGGTCAGACCCGAAACCATTTCTTCGCCATCAGCAGGCGCTTCGTCCTTGATAAAAAGGCGCACCAGCACAATGACGACCAGCGGCAGCAAGATGAGGACGGTGAGAACGCTGATGACGATGATCAGTTGTGTCGATGTAAACTCCATCGGTTTACACTCTCAGGACGACGGCTCGCCCCCGCGCGGCAGCGCCAGAACATCGTCGGCTCTATTGTGCAATGTTCCGGGATGTTCGGATGCATTTGGCATTGCCGGTACATTCGCCGCAACATAATCGACGTTGGTCGGGCGCGATCTCTCTTCTGCCATACGCTGCAGCAACGTCACGCGCAACCGGGCCAGTTCTTCGGCAATGGATGACACCTGTCGGCTCAGTTCATCAATCCGCGCCATATCGGCGGCGAATGGTGAGTTGTCGTCGCCATTGCGAGCTGGCAGCAACGCTGGTTCGCTGCGCGCGCCGCGCGCGACCGTTTCACCGCCGGCAATCGTCGGCGTCGGCGAAGGTGGGGCAGATGTCTGCTTTGCCGAGACCTCGGCAATCCGCGCGCGGCGCGCGCCGATCGGACCCGGATCAACCTCGAAGTCCGGCAGTGCGGCACTATCCGCCGTCTGAACGACGGGCGCAGCAACGCTGTCGGCACTCTGCTCTACTGGCGTGGCGGCGCTGGTTGCGTGCGGGGTTGATAATGCAGGCGATGGATCCGCCGTGGCAGAAGCAGACGGATGGATGGAAGGCGTTGCTTCAACCGTCACATCGGGCAGTTCGATCTTCGAGGCACTGGCAGCCTCCTGCGCCGACTGCTCGATCAATTTTCCGGCATCTGCCAGGTCGGATCGCACATTCTGCAAATCCTGACGCACACTTTCGACTTCACGGGTCAGTTCAGCGCGAATCGCCTGTAATTCGCTCTCGAGTTCCGCACGCGCGCGCAGCACCATCGCAGCATCGGGTGAACTCTGAATCCAGTTGCGCACCCGCACAACGAAGCGCCCCGCCTGGCGTGCGAATTCAGGCAGACGCTCTGGACCGAAGACCAGCAGCATGATCACCAGGATCAGCAGGATTTCGCCCGGACCGACTCCTAACAATTCCATCGCCTGGTTCCCTGCCTTTTGTGCCGTCTCCGACACACAAACGCGCCACAGCAAATCGCCGACTGTCAGACCAGATCATCGAACTGGACGACAGGCGGCCCGCTGTGGCGCGACACAGAGCCATCATTCTTCAGGCCGCCTGCAACTTTTGCTCGATATAGTTCAGCGCGTCCTGCACCGTAATGATTTTCTCGGCATCCTCGTCGGGAATCTCGACGCCGAACGCTTCCTCAAGTTCCATGATCATTTCGACCAGGTCGAGCGAGTCGGCATTGAGATCTTCGGTGAACCGTGCGGTTGGCACGATCTTGCTTTCGTCGACTCCGAGTTGCTCTGCAACGATCTGTTTGAGCCGAGCCTCCATTTCGGGCGAGGGCATGCATGTACTCCTTTCGACAGCCTTGATGAGCGAATGCTTGATAAATGCGAGCTTACCCTTTGCGCCGCTCGCGATAGCGACTGACAACCGTGCCGAGAACGCCATTGACGAAGCGGCTCGAGTTATCGCTGCCATACTGCTTGGCCAGTTCGACCGCTTCGTTGATGATCGCTTTCAACGGCGTTTTTTCCTCTTCGTCGATCAGAACCTCGAAGAGGGCGATCCGCAGAATAGCTTTGTCCACTCCCGGCATCTGGCTGACGGGCCAGTTCGGCGCAGCCTCCTCGATAATCCGGTCGAGATACGACGCATGTTCCCAGGCGCCAAAGACCAGCCGCCGCAGAAAGCGCTCGCCTTCCGGCGGTAGGCGTTCTTCCTCGAGGCGCCGTGCCACCACCTGATCTGGCGAATGGTCAGTCGCATCGAGTTCGAACAAGATCTGCAGCGCGATTGTGCGCACTCGGTGACGCAGACTAGCCATGGTCGCGCGTCTTTTCTATCGCAGCGACATCTACGATCGAGACGTCGACTGCCGCAACGTCCACACCGGCAAGTTCGCGCAATGCAGTTGCAACCGCTGCCCGAGCTGTCGCTGCAACCTGCACCAGGCGCACCCCCGGTGCTACAACAAGAGCGCAGGTGACATGCACGCCTGTTGCGCCGATCGCGATTGCCGCTCCAGGACCGGTGAACACCAGCGTGTTTCCCTGAACGGATGGGACATCTGCCAGGCGAACAACGCCGGGCGTTTCGCGGAGAGCGGCGCGCACCAGTGCAAGCAGGACGGGCGCAGCGACCGTTACATGCCCCAGCGGTTGCGACACAATGCGTGATCCCTCCAGATGATCGCGCTTCGACGCGGTATTCTACTGTTTTTCACGTTCAGCGTCAAGGCGCTAACTCATTACCATGCCGCCATCGACGGTCAGGGTCTGTCCTGTGATATATGCGGCCGCATCGGATGCCAGAAAGCAAACCAGGTTGGCGACATCCTGCGGCGTGCCGAGGCGCCCAAGTGGAATGGCTTCGAGAATAGCTGAGCGCACCTGATCACCAAGCCCGGCAGTCAACTCGGTTTCGATATAGCCTGGCGCTACGGCATTGACTGTAATGCCGCGCGATGCCATCTCACGCGCAACGGCGCGGGTGAAGCCGATGATCCCGGCTTTGGCGGCGGCATAGTTGCTCTGCCCGGCATTGCCGATCAGTCCCACCACCGACGTGATGTTAATGATGCGACCGCTGCGCGCTTTTGTCATCGGTCGTAGTGCTGCTTTTGTGCACAGATAGACGCCGCGCAGGTTTGTGTCGATGACGGCATCGAAGTCGTCTTCTTTCATGCGCAGCAACAGCGTGTCACGGGTGATGCCAGCATTGTTGACAAGGATATCGATTGTGCCATACCGTTCGATCACGGTCTTGAACAGACGCTCGACGTCCTCCGCAACGCTCACATCCGCCTGAATGCCGATTGCAGCGCCATCGGCGGCCGTGATTGCAGCGACCGTTTCTTCCGCTGCGGCGGCATTCCGCTGGTAGTTGACGACAACTGTCGCTCCGGCAGCGGCCAGGGTCGTCGAAATTGCCCGTCCGATCCCACGCGATCCGCCGGTGACGACGGCAATTTTGTTTTTGAGCGAGATCTGCATCGCCATGCTCCGTCAGCCTGTCACTTTTCGGCAATCTGATACAGCGTTGCACCATCGATCAGCACCACGGGTCGATCTTTCGCCGCCTTGATCGCGCCGGGGGTGAACTCGGTCGAGGTAATGACCACGCCTTTGGTGCATCCCTCGCGCTTCATCTCCTGGAGCAGGCTCTCGATCGCGCCGGGGGCGACTTTGTCGGCGACCGACAGGCGCACATGCCATGGTTCGTCCTTGTATTCGAGCCAGATATCCAGGTACCTGTCTTTGTGCAGGAAACGGTAATCTTTGAAGGTGAACCCTTGCTTTTTGAACAGGTTGTTGACGTAGTAGCCAAGTTGCGGCAACGACAGACCACGAATGTCGTCCGGCTCGCGGATGGCGCCAGGTCGTTCGAGCGCGCCGCCGCGCTGTTTGATTTCTTCGCGCAATGCGCGATTGCGCTCCTCGATGCGGCCGGCGGTGCTGGCGCCAAATGTACAGAAGACGATCAACGAAAACCCAAAGAAGCCGCTGAGCACCATCCAGGCGTCCCATGGCGGCGTACCGGGTTCGACCATGCCCGCGCCGCTCACGCCGAACTGTGTCTGGAAAATAAAGTACCAGAGCATACCGGCGGCTATGACCGATGCAATTGTGCCGGTCAGAAATCCGTGCAACGCATAGTGACCGGGGACATTGCGCGCCAGCAGCAACCCGACGCCGACCGGAACGATGCCTGCCATAAACCCGGCAATGCCGCCGGCAGTCAGCGACAGCGGCATTAACACACCGCCAGCAATGGCGTACAGCAGGACGATGATCCAGCGAATCTCACGCAATCCTGTGCTTATCTCGCCAAAGAAGCGCGCCACCGGATTGGGTCGGCGCTCTTCCTGGGGTGTGGTCTGTGGTTGATCGGACACGTCGATGCTCATCTATCGTGTTCTCTTTCAGCGCCCCTGTTCCAGCAGTTCATCGACCGCCTCGCGTAGTTTGCCGATATCGGCAAATGAGCGGTATACCGAGGCGAATCGGATGTAGGCGACATCATCGATATTGCGTAACCGTCGCATGACCATATCGCCAATGAGCGATGATGGGATTTCTGGCTCATCGAGCGCCATCAATTCCGCCTCAATGTCGTTCGCCAGGGATTCGAGCGCCTGCGCCGGGACGGGACGGCGATAGCATGCGGTGCGCACGCCGCGCATCAATTTCTCCCGATCATACGGCTCCCGCTCGCCATTCTTCTTGACGACCGTGATACTGACGGTCTCAACGCGCTCGTAGGTGGTAAAACGCCGTCCACATGCCTCACACTTGCGCCGCCGACGGATCGTTTCGCCATTGTGGAGTTTGCGCGTGTCGATAACGTCGCTGTCGGGATGCTGACAATAGGGGCACCGCATCGGTCTCGTCCCTTGTGTTACGCTTGTTTCTTTCGACGAGGCATTATAGCATAGAAAAGACGTGTGGCGCAGAACGTTCAACGTTCAACGCTTCACGTTCAATGCCTGCAGATACGTCACCCAGCACAGGAGCAGGTATGCCGCAGCCGTATTGCGCCCGATGCCGGAAGGCTGCTCACCGGCTCCGCCGTAGATGCGCAGGGTGCTGATGATCAGTCGTCCTTCGCCCCACGCGATCTCAGCGGCATAGTCGTGTACATGCGCTGTGCGGGTGTCGATGCGACGCAGAATGGGACGCGCTAGGATGCCAAACGGCTGCGTGTCGAGCGCGCAGTCGGCGGCGCAACCGAAGAATTGCAGCCCTGCCCATCCGTCGTGCGGAAAATCGCCCCACGCCGGATGCGGCTCACAGATGCGCAGCGCCTCTCGCCAGAATGGCATGGCCACCGTCGCGACCGGTCCCGGTGGACCGTCGCCGTCCTGCAGCAGTACGACATGCCCGCCTCCCCGGGTATACGCCGATAATGCGCGCGTCCAGGCGCTGGCTACCACGACGAATGGCGCTGTGTGCAGATCAACCCGCGCTCCTGCTTCGCCTCGCAGATCGATGTGGGTCACCTCGATCGCCTGCGGCGCCAGCCGGGTGAGATCGTGCAATCGCCCGAGCGGATCGTAGATAGCTAGGTTATGTATGGTGTCCCATGGGTTTGCGGGGAAGAACCAGAGAAACCAGGCATTCTCCGTCGTCTGCGCGCCTACGCGGAGTGTCACGCGCAGCGTTGCGCGCCGCGGCGAACTGACATCGGGCGCGGTGAATTCCGCCACGCCGATTTCGCGCACGTCGCCGGGCAGAATGTCGCGGTCGGTCACGATGTCGCCAGACGCAAATGGCGCTTCGTCGTCGAAGGCGATGCTCCAGGCAGCGTGCGCCTGCCCCGGCTGCGCGCCGTAGTGCGATGCGATTATATGTGGTCGGACGAGCGTCCCGGCGCTGTAACTCCAGACATCCCAGAACGCCGCGCGATCGCCGCCGCGCACCCAGTCGCGCCGCCGGTCCCATCCGATAAGTGCCACCAGATCGTTGTTGAAGCGCCGGAACTCGGCGGGATCGTACTTGAGCGCACCGGTGGCATCCCACATGCCGGCGCTGGTGATCGGCGTGTCCGCTTCGCCAGTGATGACATAGCCCGAAACGTCGCGATACGTGCGGGTGGTCTCGATAGTCCATTTGCGGTGGAGTAAACCGTGCGCATAGGAGAGCGCTTCGAGTTCGGCGCTGCGTTCCCATAGCCCCTGGGCGCGCAGTCGCTCCTCGAGAAGGGGAGCTTCGTTCGTCCAGCGTGCGCCGGTCGGGTTGACGGCGGGATCGGCGCTCAACCACCAGGGGCGTGAACCGTCGGTGTGGCGATAGCGCCGCAGATCACGGAATGTATCGTAGTCGCAGTATTCGCCGAACAACCAGGGTTGCTCCCGGCGCCAGCGCGGCGCGAAGGCGTCGAGGAGATGGCGGAAGAAATGAAGATCGGCATAGAAATGATGGTCATAGTACTGCGCGAACTCGTTGAGCAGCCCGCCATAGGCTTCGCCGGAGCCGCTGTTGTCGCGCACAAGCGCATCACCGCACATGCTGCGCGTCATGGCGTACAGTGAGCCAAGAATGTCGGCGCCGACGTCTCTCCCCAGTTCGCACCCCAAGCTGTAGATGACTACCGATGGATGCCGCCGCGCCTGGCGGATCAGGCGCTCGTATTCGACCGGCGTCTGACGGCGAAAATGGTCGGTGACCCGCGGCAGCCACATGGGCAACTCGATCCAGAGCAGCATACCCATCTCGTCTGCAAGGTCGAAGTAGTATGCGGGAGGGAACCACAGGCAACACTTGATGCCGTTGTACCCCATGCGTTTCAGTCGCTCGAAATCGGCGCGCACCCGCTCCGGTCCCGGATTGGGGGTGAAGGTCTCCCAGCGCCATCCCCACGACAGAATCATGCGCGGGTAGATCGGTGCGCTGTTGAGCCGCAGGGTTGCGCCATCCGCCTCGAATGAGCGCAACCCAAACTGCAGTATGACCTGGTCATGGTGACCGGCGCGCAGCACGGCGCGGTAGAGCGCCGGGTCGTCCGGCGACCAGGGGTGCGGGTCGGGAGTCGGACCGTCCATGTGCAGCCGGTAGCGAACGCCGCTCGCTGTTTCCACGTGTACGGCGTCTTCTTCGGCAGAGAGGATGAAACTGCCGTCTGGACGGTAGAGTTCCAGCGTCACACGCGCCGGACCGTCGAGTTCCGCCTCGACGAAGACGTGCCCATCGGGTGTTCCATGCACCCAGGCATCGAGAAACCGGGTGGCGCCACTGGCGATTAGCGTGACGTCCTGCCAGATTCCACCGTAGCTATGCCCCCAGACATACGGAAGAAACCCGGCAAGCGTTTCGCGCAAGGGGAAGCGCCCCGGCAGCGATGCCGAATCCGGTCCGTCGGTCAAGCTTGCCGGTTTCTCGACCTGCACCAGCAATGTGACGCGCTCACCCGGCGCTGCGGCATCGCCGATCGCGAGATCGAACGCATCCCACATGCCGGTGTGTGTGCCGATGCTGTGCATATCACCCGAATCACGCACGATAAACGCTTCACAATGATAGCTGACCGCCCCAAAGCGTAGAAAGAGGCGCCGTCCTTCCAGTTCATGCGGAATGACGAACGAGGTGCGATACCACGCCGGACCGGCGCGATCCTTCGGGAAACCGGCGTCTTCCCACGATCCGGGAACTGCAATCGGGCGCCAGTCCGATTGCTCGTCGAAACGAAACTCCCAGTGACCGGGGAGCGGCATGTGATAGGAAAGCATGAGAACCTCTTATCACAGAAGCGGATACGGCAAGAGGCGCATTCGTCCACAACCGGAATGTATTGTACACGAGAACCTGCGTCTCGCACACGGTCAACGGATGTTTCCAATGTGTGGCAAAGTCTTTTCGGGCAAACAGTACGGCGAGATGTTACGATATATTGTGCGAGGGGCCAGTGGCGGCAACAGGTGCAGCGCGGCACATTTCCCCCTTGCGCTCAGGAGGTGCTTCATGCGAGCGCGAGTCCATTTCGATGATGATCTGTCCACTCTGACCGCAGATGTGCAACATCTCGGCACGATGGTCGTCCAGGCTGTCCAGGAGGCATTTCAGGCGTTGTGCGAGCGTGACATCGACCGTGCAAAGCAGGTGATCGATCGCGACAGGCATATCAATCAGGCGGAACGCGACATTGAGGCGAGGGCGCTGCGTCTGATCGCCACGCAGCAACCGGTTGCATCCGATATGCGCCGGCTGGTTGTCGCTATCGAAATTGCCGGCGAACTCGAGCGTATTGCAGATTATGCCAAGGGCATTGCGCGAATGGCGCTGCGTGATGCGCCGGTGACGCATCCCGCTCTTCCCGGCGACATGGAACGGATGGCGCATCTGGCGATCGCAATGCTTCAGAAAGCGCTTGATGCGTTCGTTGCCTGCGATAGCGCCGCGGCTGAAATGCTAGCTGCAGATGATAATGTCGTCGATGCGCTGTATGATAGGGTGGAAGCAACCCTCACCGACCAGATGATCGACAGCGACACGGCGCCCTGGGTTGCCGGATTACTGTTTGCAGCGCACTATCTCGAGCGAGTCGCCGACCGTGCGACCAACATCGGCGAGCGGGTGGTGTATCTCGTACAGGCGCGGATAGTGGAGTTGAATCCATAAAGGGGTAGGCCTGCCCTGGGCGATCTGAATAGAATGTCGCACTTCCCGGTTGCCCTCTATCGCCGCGTCGTGATGCCCATTGGCGGCGTTGCTGTCCACCAATGTTGACGCCACGAGCGGCGATGCGTTTCCGCCTGTGATTTTGTCGATGCTCATCCTCTCGATCTGCGTTCGACTGACGTAACCGCCGACAGTATCATAAAAGCCTGGTATCGAACGCCTCCCTGAAACTACTGGAGATATGACTGTATGACCGATCCCCGTTATGGCTTGCCGGAAACCATCGCACTGGTCGATGATCTGCACCTCGGTCGTTCGCAGGTTGTGGGAACGTATGTCATGATGGGTGATGACCCGGTCATCGTCGATCCGGGTCCCGCCAGTGTGTTGCCCAATCTCGAAGCCGGACTGAAGCAGATCGGTCTGTCGTTCAGCGATCTGCACGGTGTGGCGCTGTCGCATATCCACCTGGATCATGCCGGCGCGACAGGGTCGCTGGTGCGCTATTTTCCGCATCTGAAAGTGTACGTCCATCATCGCGGCGCTCCCCATATGATCGCACCCGATAAGTTGTTGCGGAGCGCCACACGCATCTATGGCGGTCAGATGGATTATCTGTGGGGCGAATTCCTGCCGGTGCCGGTCGATAATATTGTGACCCTGAGCGGCGGTGAGACGTTGCGCATCGGCGGGCGCACGCTGCACGTCTTCGATGCCCCCGGTCATGCCTCGCATCACCTGATCTACTTCGATGAGTCGACCGGTGCAGCATTTGTGGGTGACACCACCGGTCTGCGGATGCCCGGGCATACGTATGTCCGTCCGGCGACGCCGCCGCCGGATATCGACCTGGAAGCGTGGCGTCGCACGCTGGATACGCTGTTGAGCCTTCAACCACGCATGCTTTTGCTGACCCATTTCGGTCCGGCGCACGACCCGGAGCGGCATATTGCCGAAATGTGGGACCATGTGCAACAGTGGGCTGAAACGGTGCGCGTCAGTCTCGAACGCGGCGACGACGAATCTGCTGCAGAAGCACGCCTGGTAGCTCTGGCGGACGCAGAACTGGGCGATGTGGACGAAGCGGCGCGCCAGCAGTATGCCCAGGCGGGCGCCGTCGAAATGAGCTGGCACGGTCTGGCGCGTTACTGGCGCAAGAAGATGGAGTCGTAGTCATCGGCTACAGATTCGGAACTCCACTATTACTTTCGGATCGCTTCGCCGCTGGCAGAATGTCCGGCACAGTGCAGACCTGCGGGTCATAGCATAACCCGGCGCAATCGCGTATCCTGCCGACAGGAGACGTTACGTCGAGGGCGTCATGGGGTGTGCCAGGTTCATCGATGATCTGCTGAGTCTGTTGCTGCCCGACCGCTGCGCCGGATGTGGTCGACCGGGAGCGTTGCTGTGCGAGGCGTGTCGTCGCAAGCTCGTGGTGTATGATGGTCACCCGCCGCGAGTTGCCGATCAGTTGACAGATGTACGCATCGCATATGTGTTCGAAGGCCCGCTTCGCCATGCGTTGCACGAGCTCAAATACCATCGACGGCGGCGTGTGGCGCGTCCGCTCGGCGCTCTCATGGCGGCACACCTGCGGGCGCACCCGTTGCCGTGCGATGCGCTCATTCCCGTGCCGCTCCATCAGGAGCGCTTGATGGAACGTGGCTTCAATCAGGCGGAATTGCTGGCGCGCGAGGTCGCAGCAGTGACCGGTCTGCCGCTGATTGCGGGTCCGTTGGTTCGGATCAGGGCGACCAGACAGCAGGCGCTGCTGGATACATCCGGTCGTATCGAAAATGTTGCTGATGCGTTCAAGTGGGTTGGTTCAGCGCCGCCAATGCGCATTGTACTGGTCGATGACGTGCTGACAACCGGGGCGACGTCCAATGCCTGCGCAGCGGCGTTGCGCGCCGGCGGCGCGCGCGAGGTGTATGCACTGGCGCTGGCGCGCAGCCGACGAGGCGCGCTTTAGCGGCATTCTCTCTGCGGCTCTGTGGCGGTGCCGGCGGGCGCCGACGAAGAAACGAACAGGTGACCGGCGAGACGTTGAACGTTCGCTGTTGAACGTTCAACGTTCGACTTCCCCTTCACCACGGGCGTTTCTGCCCGGGAACAGCTGCACCGAAAATGGAAGGCGGCAGTTTGAAGCCATGCGCCTCGAGGCGCGTTGTAAAGCGCGGGCGCGTGCCGGTGGGTCGCAATTCGCTGATAATCTTGCCCTCAGGCGTTTTGCCGAGAATCTGCAGCAGGAAAATATCCTGCAACACCACAACATCGCCTTCCATCCCCTGCACTTCGGTAATGTAGGAGATTTTGCGGCTGCCGTCTTCCAGGCGCGTCTGCTGGACGATCAGGTCGATAGCGGACGCAATCTGCTCGCGGATCACCCGCAGTGGCATATCCATCCCCGCCATCATCGCCATCGTCTCCATACGTGCAATCGCATCGCGCGGCGAGTTGGCGTGGAGGGTCGACAACGATCCATCGTGACCGGTGTTCATCGCCTGGAGCATCGCCATGGTTTCACCGCCGCGGCACTCGCCGATAACGATGCGTTCCGGGCGCATACGCAGCGAGTTGATCACCAGGTCGTTGATGGTCACGCGCCCTGTACCGTCGATCTCCGGTGGCTTCGACTCTAGGCGAACCACATGTTCCTGCCCGAGTTTCAGTTCAGCGCTGTCTTCGATCGTGACGATGCGCTCATCAGCTGGAATAAAGTTCGACAGCACATTCAGGAGCGTCGTCTTACCGGAGCCAGTGCCGCCCGACACGATGATATTCAGGCGACTGACGACGCAGGCACGGAGAAACTCCGCCATTTCGGGCGTCATCGAACCGAAACGGATCAGATCTTCGACCGTCAGTTTTTTCTTGGCAAACTTACGGATCGTGATCGATGGCCCATCAATGGCGCATGGCGGGATGATCGCATTGACGCGCGAACCATCGGGGAGACGCGCATCGACCATTGGCCATTTGCGATCGATGCGTCGTCCCAGTGGGCGAATGATGCGGTCAATGACTTTCAGCACGTGCTCATCGTTGGCAAAACGCACCTGTGTCAGGGTCAGCTTGCCTTTTTGCTCAACATACACTGCGCGCGGCCCGTTGACCATCACCTCGCTGATGCTATCGTCGCGGAGTAGCGGCTCGATCGGACCGAAACCGAACAACTCGTCCATCACCATATCGTAGAGTTGCTTGGTCTGCTCATCGGTCAGATTGACGCCGCTCTGTCGATAGGCGAGCGTGAACTTTTCTTGCAGTTGACGCTCCATTTCTGGGGAGCGCTTGATTTCCTGCTGATTGCCGAGCGAACTCAGAATGCGGTCGACGATCCAGAGCGACAATTCCAGCATCCGCTGCTGTGACATTTCACTGCCACCGGTCACGGTCGATGACGTCGGTCGTGATGCTGGCGGATGTTCGGTAACGGCCGCCGATGCTGGAGCGCTGATCGGTGCAGCGGTTTCGGACGTTGGTTGCGGTTGTGATCCGCCAATTCGCTTCA
Organism: Roseiflexus sp.; assembly: GCA_041641515.1. Lineage (GTDB taxonomy): Bacteria > Chloroflexota > Chloroflexia > Chloroflexales > Roseiflexaceae > Roseiflexus. The sequence goes on along the minus strand of JBEPYG010000014.1, from coordinate 13,808 downwards.
GTAACGACATGGTTATGCTCCGACGCTATGAGAGTTTCACAAAGTAGGCATCGTATGCGCGATCAAGCAGTTCACGCGACATGGATGGCGGTATGCCGCGGTATTTCGCTTCGTCGAGAATCTGGTCGCACAGGTCGCGCGGGTGACACGACCGCAGGTCGCGCCCGTCGCGCTTGTAACGTTCAAGGATTAAATAGCGCAGCCCTTCGTCGCTGTATGGGATGTTCTTAGCTTTGGCGACGCGCTGGAAAATAGCGCGAAATTCCTCGGCTGACGGATTGGGAACTTCGATCTTGTGCCGGATGCGACGCAGAAAGGCGTCGTCAACCAGGTCCTGCGGTGAAAGGTTGGTCGAAAAGACGATCAGTACATCGAAGGGCACCTGAATCTTCTTGCCGGTCTGGAGGGCGAGGAAGTCGACCTTTTTCTCCAGCGGCACGATCCAGCGGTTGAGCAGATCCTGCGGGCGACACTTCTGCCGTCCGAAGTCGTCGATCAGGAACAGACCGCCATTAGCTTTCATCTGGTAAGGCGCTTCGTACACCTTCGCAATCGGGTCGAAGATCAGTTCGAGCTGTTCGAGGATCAACTCACCGCCGACCATCACACGTGGTCGTTTACAGACTAGCCAGCGCCGATCGGGGAGTGGCGCATCTGCAAGCGGACGCCCTTCGAACGAGACCGCTGGCTCACGCGCGGTTGCGGCGGCCGGTTGCTCGACCACCTGATGGTTGAGCGGATCGAACAGTTTGATGATCTGCCCGTCAACCTCGACCGTGTACGGAATCAGCACATGACCGCCGAGCATATTGGCGATCCCTTCCGCAATCGTGGTTTTGCCATTGCCCGGAGGACCGTAGAGGAAGAGCGAGCGCGCCGAGTTTGCGGCAGGTCCGATGCGGTCGAGCATACGGTCGCTCACAACCAGGTGTGCAAACGCCTGACGCACAGTTTTCGCATCGACCACCATATCGCCGACCGACTGGCGATTGACCATGGCGATGTACTGTTCGAGCGGCACGGGCGCTGGACCCGCGTACTGTGAACGGTCCAGCACTTCGTGAACTTTCAATCGCCCTTTGGTGGCGATGACGTACTGGAACGATCGTTCGTTGAAGCCGCCCTGTGCGCCGACAATATCGACATACTCTTCGAGTTTGAGAAACTCGAGTACTTTATCGAGTACGCCAAAGAACGGCAGTTTCGTCACTTCGGCGATCTGCTGCCCGGTAATGTTGCCGTGAAAATAGACGACTTTCAACACCAGATCGTTCAGAAACCCCATACTGAGCCCGGTTTCTTCGATGGAAGCCGGTTCAGGCGGTATGGCGACGCTGCCAGGCGCGCCGGCGGGGGATGGCGCTGAACGTTGCTTGTCTGTGAATTGTTGCGAGAAAAAACTCATGTCGCCCCTCCCTTTGAAGGAATCGGCAGCCACGGAACATCGCTGGCGCTGACAACCGAATCGATGGGTGCGACCAGGTCGATCGCCTGACGACCGATCAGCAGGAAACTGGCGTGATAGAGCAGCGTGTTATCGCTGACGCGGAAGACGCGAGCATCGGTCACTGGCAGGTAGCGCACCTGTTCGTCGTTCAACTCATCTTTCAGCCGCCGCTCAGGGCGAATGTACAGGTAGCCGAGCACAGCTAGATCGCCGCCGCGCACCGCGCACAATACTGCGTTCTTCGGGGTGCGCACCGTGAAATACTTGCCACGCTCATTCACATGCACTCCCAGATCCTCATCGTCCCGGATCAGCGGCGCAGGTTCGGTCCCCTGATCATGCCACGGAACATCGCGGATCGTCGCCAGCGCATCGAATTCGCCGATCAGGAGAATTTCGCGGTATGCAGTGAGCAGGAATGAGGCATGGAGCAGAAAACTTTCGTCATCCGCCCGGTAGACGTGTGCGTCGGTGATGGGGAGAAAAGCGGACGGATCGCTGTTCAACTCGTCGGTCAGGCGGTTGCCCGGTCGTACATAGACCGACCCGATGATGACCTTTCCCGGCGTGCGCACAAAGGCGGTTACAGCATCTTTGGTGATGCGCGGCGTGAAGAATTTGCCTTTTTCGTCGATCCGTACTTCCATAGCGTTTGCTCTCCATCAGGCAACGGGCGAGAGGCGCGCCAAATGCCGGCGACAAGCAAAAAACCGGACGCCGTCGGGCACGTCCGGTTTCAGTATAGATGACGAGAGGGCTACATGGCAATAGTACGGCAGCGCTACATACCCATAGGCATGAAGCCTAGTCTTCGATCAAATCCTCCTCATCGCCGATGTCCGGCTCGATCTCCTCCAGTCCAAGTTCTTCGTCGTCGCCGCCGAAGACTTCTTCTTCCACATCTTCGCGCACCTCGACGCCTTCCTCTTCCTCGAGCAACTCCTCGCCGAATTCGTCGAACTGCGCACCACTGATGAACGCGCCGCGGAGCGCACTCTCGCTCAGTTTGCCGGGGAAGGAGACCCGCCCACGTTGCGATGGCGCCTGGTAGGTCTCACGAATAATGACACGCACCTGACGTCCGTCGATGTGCGCTATGGCGGCGATATATCGGTTGCCGCCAGCCATCAGTTCGTTCAGGCGTTGCGCCAGTTTCGGCTCGATGCGCCCGATCAGCGCGCCAGATGTGTCGTAGACCGCCACACCGCGTCCTTCGGGGCGCAATTCCACTTTCTCGCCGGTGACAATCGCCGCCAGCGCCGGCCCGCGCTGAACATCAATCAGCGATGTCAGCGCCGTTTTTCCGACCTCGGTGACGAACAGCCGCAGGTCAACGAGTTGTCGTCCGGCTTTCAGCGACGTGGAAGAAAGGGATGCTGAGCGCGTCAGCAGTTCCTCGATACGTTCGAGGTTGCGCCGCGCGATGCGATTGTTTGGCGCGAGGCGCAGCGCGTTGCGATAGGCGTCGCGCGCCTCTGCAAGACGTCCCAACTCGAAGTACGCCTTGCCCAAACGATTGTAGGTTTCGGTCGTTTCCGCCAGGCTGATCAGTTTTTCATTGACCTGCACCGCCTCTTCCCAGCGGCTGTTTGCTGCCAGTTCAACCGCCTGGTTCTGCAGACGGCGCTGCACCCGAAATTTTTCGTCCTGCCTTGTCAATGCCATCTCCTTGTTATATTTGCGGGCACATGCCCGGATTATTGATGCACGTCAGCAGTGCCACCAGTGCGATGCCATTATTGATCGCGTGTGCTACAATCGCCGGGATCAGGCTGCCGCTGCGATCGAACCCCCAGGCAAACACCAGACCGATCAGGAACGATGGCACGAGCAGCCCGACGATGCCTTCGGTTGCGGACAGCGAATGCGACAGGGCGAACACCAGAGCGCTGACGCCATACGCGATCGTGATGCCGGTACGCGAGTCGCCGGCGAGTCGTCGCAGTGAGCCGAAGAGATAGCCGCGGAACAGCACCTCTTCACCGATTGGCGCCAGCACTGCCGCACCGATGAAGAAGAGCGCCTGCCCGGCGAAATCTCCCGGAAACAGCGGGTAGAGCGCCGCCTGATTTTGGCGAATGCCAGAACTGACGAATAGCGCACCAACGATGCCGTTCAGCATGAGCGCCAGCAATCCCAGCCCAATGCCGAGCAGCGTCAGGCGCAACGGATGCGGCGCGCTGAACCCCAGCACCGACAACGGTTCACGGCGCAGCACTCGCACGCGCACTACGGCGACGCCGATGAAGACCAGGTTTTGCACCAGGAGCAGCGCTACCATGCCATCGGCGCCAATCAGTTGCGTGATCTTTTGGGTATTCAGTTGACCAATGGCGCTGAGATCGATTCCGGCCTGTGCAGCGCGGACGACCAGCAACACGCCAACGAACACGATGCTGAGAGCCAGCGCCGTACCAAGCGCAATCAGCAGATCGGCCACCAGAGCGCCAATCGCAGCGCGCGGCGTTACCCGCAGCGGCAGGCGCGGCGCCGGCGCGTCGAGTGTATTCATTCGGCGGTTACCCCCTGCATTGTTGTAACGGCGTCCTGTGTTTCAGTCATGCCGTTCAGCGTCAGCGGCGCCTCTGCGGATTGCACCACGACACCCTGTAACGACCACGGACCGGTATGCGTGATGCGCACGCGCGCCAGCCGTCCCGTCCAGTCGTGTGGGTCGCTGAAGAAAACCAGTTTATTGCCGGGTGTACGCCCGCGCCACTTGCCCTTGTGCTCGCCTTCGACGAGCACCTCGACTGTCTGATGAAGGAAGCGCGCATTGCGCTCGGTTGCAATCTGTTCCTGAAGACGCTCGAGTTCGATGCGTCGCAACTGTTTTTCACCTTCGGGTACGGCCAGGGACATGTCGAGTTCCATCTCGGCGGCGCGTGTGCCGGGGCGTGACGAGAATGCTGCAATATGCACCTTGTCGAACCGGATCTCTTCGAGCAATCGCTTCGTGCCCTCAAACCGCTCGCGTGTTTCACCCGGGTGCCCGACGATGATATCGGTGGTCAACGACACATCCGGGATGGCAGTCCGGATTTTCGTAATCAGTTCACGGTAGCGTTGAACCGTGTAGCCGCGCCGCATAATTTTGAGCAGCGCATCGTCGCCCGCCTGCACCGGCAGATTAATATCCGGCATACAGCGCGGCAGTTCCGCCACCGCCGCAATCAGGCGATCGGTCATCCAGGCCGGGTGGGATGTCAGGAAGCGTAGCCGCAGCAAGCCGGGGATGTCGTGCACGGCGCGCAGCAGGTCTGCCAGGTCAGGCCGACCAGGGAGATCGTGCCCCCATGAGTCGACGATCTGTCCGAGCAGTGTGATTTCTCTGGCGCCGCGCGCCACAATTCGGCGGCACTCTTCGACGATTTCCGCAAGCGGTCGGCTGCGTTCGCGCCCGCGTCGCAGCGGGATGACGCAGAACGAGCACGACATGTTGCACCCGTACTGGATCGGCACGTGCACCGAAACCGGCGGATGATCCCAGCGTGCTACCGGCAGCGCCGGTTCATCGAGTTGATAGACCGGATTGGGCGCCAGCGCCAGGACCTCATCAACCGCCGACGGCGACACAAAGTGATCCACCATTGGCAGGCGACTCTGGAAGATCGACTGGTTGCCTGGACCGACCATGCATCCCCAGAGCACGATCTTCGTATCGGGTTGGGTGCGCTTGATGCGTTGCACCTCGCTCAATTTGCCCAGGATGCGCTCTTCAGCGGATGCGCGCACGCTGCACGAGTTGAGCACGATGAAACTCGCGTCTTCCGGGCGCTCGGCAGGCGCGTACCCGACCCCTTGCAGCGCCGCTTCCAGGCGCTCGGAGTCGGAGACGTTCATCTGGCAGCCGACCGTCCACACATAGTAGCGACGTTCACGCGGCGTTGCGTCGCGTGATTGCCCGGCGTGCACATCCTCCGGCAGATGCAATGGAATGGTCTCGGTCATCGCTTGCTCTTCTCGTCTATCCCATTCGCGTGCAATGCATTTCGACGGTTTTCTCTCAGCAGACTGCAATTATAGCGAAAATTTGGATCAAGGGCAAGAACGCGAATGGTATAATGTCATTGGATCCATATATTGTCGGTGTACTGTGCTTATGAGCCATCAGGAACACGAAAAGATCGCCCGATCCGCCGTTTCGTCGGTGAACTGCGGCATTATTACAATCAGCGACACCCGCACCCCGGAGACCGATACAGGAGGTGCGCTCATCCGCGCTGGTCTCGAAGGTGCGGGGCATAGTGTGGTGCGCTATATCGTCGTCAAGGATGAACCGGCGCAGATTGTCGCGCATGTACGCGATTTTGCCGCTGCCGGGTGCCAGGTGATCATCACGAGCGGCGGCACCGGCATTGCCCGGCGCGACAGCACATTCGAGGCAATCGATGCATTGCTCGAAAAACGCATGCCCGGCTTTGGCGAGATCTTTCGTATGCTGTCGTATGAAGATATCGGGCCGGCGGCGATGCTCTCGCGCGCTACGGCTGGCGTCTTTCAACGGTCGCTGATCTTCTGCCTGCCTGGTTCGCCAGCTGCCGTGCGCCTGGGGATGGAAAAACTCATCTTGCCGGAACTGGCGCATTTGGTGTGGGAAACCATACGCTGAACGCCCAAAGCGTTCGAGGAACTGCTGTGATTCGCTGGATACTGCTCAAACTCATCCGCTTCTATCAGCTCTTCATTTCACCGGCGCTCCCGCCGAGTTGTATTTATGAGCCGAGTTGCTCGAAATATACCTACCAGGCGATTGCGCGGCATGGTGCGCTCAAGGGAACATACCTGGGCATTCGCCGTATTCTGCGGTGCCATCCGTGGGCGCAGGGCGGGTACGACCCGGTGCCGGAAGAGGGCGCGGTGATCTTTGCGTTTCGCCCGTCGCCGCCGAACGGCGTTCGGCGCGATCGCCGCGTGAATGGGGCGTCGTCGCTCGCGGGAACCGTCAGCCGTCGGACAATCGAGTCTGCATTGCACGAATGGGCGCAGGCGCTGGTAGAACAACACCCGGACCTGGTGCGCGTCGGGTACGCTGGCGCTGCAGCGCAGGCAGGTGAGGTCGGCGACGTGAACGTGCTGCTGATCGTGGCGCAGTCGGACCTTCCCTTCGCGCAGCGCGCCGCTGCGTGGGATGTGCATCAGCTCCCTGTGCGTGCTGATCTGATGGTCTACACCGCTGACGAATGGGCGCAGCGTTCTGCCGATGGCGACTCGCAAACACAGGTGCACTGGGTCTTCGAGCGCGAATACGTGCAACAATGAGGCGCACACCATGCCTGATCGCTCACACGACTGGTTCAAACAGGCTGAACGCGATCTGGAGCAGGCGATCGATTCATATCGCGCTGAACGTCACGAGTGGGCATGTTTTGCGGCGCATCAGGCAGCGGAAAAAGCGGTCAATGCGCTTCATCTGGTGCACAAACAGGAAGCCTGGGGTCACGTGGTCGCCCGTCTGCTTGCCGATCTGCCGATGAACGTACCGCCCGTGCTTATCGACAAAGGGCGCGTGCTGGACAATTTCTACATCCCGACCCGTTACCCGAATGGGCATCCGGCAGGCGCACCGCTTGAACATTATGGCATTCTGCAGAGCGAACAGGCGATCGCGTATGCGCGCGAGATCATTGAATTCGTCCGTGGTCACATGGCCTGATGCACAGACCGTCGAGCATGCATTGCGGGAATGGGCGCAGGCGCTGGCTCAACGCCACCCAGACATGTTGCGCGTCGGGTACATTGGTTCCTACGCCAGGGGCGATTGGGGGGTCGGCAGCGACGTGGACGTGCTGCTGATCGTGGCGCAGTCGGACCTTCCCTTCGCGCAGCGCGCCGCTGCGTGGGATGCAACCGATCTTCTTGTTCCCGCCGATCTGCTGGTCTACACTCTCGATGAATGGCAGCATCTGCCGCGCGACAGTCGCTTCGCGCGGGTTGCGGAACGTGAAGCGCGGTGGGTGTTCGAACGCGGAGCGTTGAGCGTTGAATGTTCAACGGTGCAGCGCTGACCTGCACCTTGCGCCCCTGATCTTCCTCGTGTCGCCTGCACTTGCTTCTAAGAGCCTATCCGCATAACGCAGGATACCGAAAAACCGCATCCTGAGCAGCGCGCAGCGCGTATCGGAGGGGCGGTTTTTCGGATAGGCACTAACCTTCGGGCAATTCCCCCAACCGCTCACCGCCGATCAGCCGCAGCCCGCGGCGCCAGTCGGCGGCCAGGATCGGACGTTTACCGGCCGGTTGCACCATCTCCAGCACGAGCAATCCTTCGCCGGTCGCCACTGCCGGACCTTCTGCCGTATCCAGGAGCGTACCGGGAAGCGCATCGCCATGCCAGCCAGCGACAACGTGCGCGGCAATGATTTTGAGCGGCGCGCCGCGCCAGGTTGTTGTGGCGCCAGGCCATGGATCGTAAGCGCGCGTCATCCGTTCGATTCGGACGGCAGGTTGCGACCAGTCGATGATTCCATCCTCACGGGAGAGCAGCTTGGTGAAGGTGGCGCGGGCATGATCCTGTGGTTGCGGCGTCACGGCGCCTGCCGCATAGGCGTCTAGCGTATCGACCAGCATCGCCGCGCCGATTTCGAACAGTGTATGCGTCAGGGGACCGGTGCGCGCATCGGGAGGGAGCGGTACGGCACGCTGCGCCAGGATGGGACCGGCATCCATTTTCGCCTCGATCAGCATGATCGTCACGCCGGTTTCGGCATCACCGTTGAGGATAGCGCCGGCGACGGGTGAAGGACCACGGTAGAGAGGCAGGAGCGACGGATGGATATTGACGTACCCGAGCGGCGGGATGGCGAGCACATCGCGGCGCAGGATTTCGCCGTATGCAGCGACGACCCCGACGTCCGGGCGCAGGTCTGCAAGAGCTGCAACAGCATCTGGATCGCGCAATGTTTCGGGAGTCAACACCGGCAGTTCCAGGCGAAGCGCCGCCTGTTTGACCGGCGTTGCCACAGACGTCCGCCCCCGCCCGGCCGGACGATCAGGCTGCGTGATGACGCCCGCCACCTGATACCTGGGATCGGCGACCAGGCGTTCAAGCGGGAGAACGGCGAATGCTGGACTGCCAAGAAAGACGACTCTCAGTGCCATTGGCGCACCTGGTGATGATGCTGTACTGCGTGAGTGCGGCTGGTTCCGGGTATAATCGGGCATCCTATCCATGGAATGCCGACTCACGCGAATGCAACGGATCGACACGGACTGATTGCACAGCCCATGAAGCGTGTAGTATAATACACCAAAGTGACACTGGCGCGGTGCAGACACCTTTCGGGCAGGCGTTGCACCGCATGCAAAGAGAGTGCGAGTCGCCCATGCACGCACTTGTGTATGATGGGAAACTGCGTCAGATCGACGACTACCCTCGACCAGTTTTGCGTGCCGGCGAGGCGCTCATTCGCCCCACCCTAGTTGGCATCTGCAACACCGATATCGAAATCACGCGCGGGTACATGAATTTTCGTGGCGTGCTGGGGCACGAGTTTGTCGGCGTTGTCGTTGCGTGTGAAGACGCGGCGTGGATAGGGCAGCGCGTGGTGGGTGAAATCAATGCGGCCTGTCGCGCCTGCGCAGTATGCCGGCGCGGCGACGAAAGCCATTGCCCGAACCGCACCACGCTTGGTATTGATCGGCGCGATGGCGCAATGGCGGAACTGTTCAGTTTGCCGGTTGCGTGTCTTCACCGTGTGCCGGATCGAATGCCGGACTCCGTGGCAGTATTCACCGAGCCGGTGGCAGCAGGGTTCGAGATTCTGCAGCAGATCCATGTGCGTCCAACCGACCAGGTGGCGGTGGTGGGGGATGGCAAACTCGGTTTGCTCTGCGTGCAGGTAGCGCGTCTGCCCGGGTGCGATGTGACGCTGGTTGGGCGGCATCCGGAACGCTGGGAGTTTCTGGACGGCATGGCGATCCGCGCCGTTCATGTTGACGAGCTGGACGCTGCCTATCAGGGGCGATTCGATATTGTGATCGATTGCACCGGTCATCCGCATGGATTTCGCGTCGCGCGCCAGCTGGTGCGCCCGCGTGGGCATCTGGTCATGAAAAGCACCTTCGCTGCCGAGTCGGAATGTAACCTGACCATGCTGGTTGTTGATGAGATTCGCCTGATCGGGTCACGGTGCGGTCCGTTTGCAGCGGCGCTGCGCGCGCTGGATGGCGGGTTGATCGCAACGGCGCCGTTGATCGCAGCGCGTTTTCCGCTGCAGGATGGATTGCGAGCTTTTGCCGCCGCAGCAGGTCGATTGAAGGTGTTGCTGGAGGTGTAGATGGCATCGAAGGGCATATTTGGGCGAAACGATCAATCGGCGCGGTATGCGGCGGCTTCGCTGGCATTGGGATTGATGTTCGTGTCGCTGGTGGTCATCTATCTGACTGCGCCCCAGAACGATGCCGTGACGTTGCTCTGCGTCGTCATTATGGCGGTCAGCCTGCTCATTGCGCTGAACGGCAACTGGAACGAGATCGGTGTGATGGCGGCGTTTGCGGCGTTGACCTCGCTGATGGCGTCTTATTTCCTGGGGCGCGATGTGCTCGGTGATACCGGCGGTGTTGTGTTTCCGCTGCTGTGGCTCGGGATGTTATTCTATGCCTTTCGCTGGATCTCGAGACATACCGTTGTGGTGCCCGAAGATCACGCGATTATGGTTGCGCGGTTCTACAGCGGGTCGCTCTATCGTCTCCAGCCGCCGCTGGCGCCGCCGCTCATTCCGTTGTTGGAGCGCCGTGTTGCGACCATTCCGCTCTACGAGTTGAGCCACGATGTCACCGTCGCCAAAATTAACACGAGCGGGCCGCATAGCATTGATGAAGTGGAAGTGCATCTGCGCTACCGGGTGCAAAACCCGGAGTTCGCCCTGGCCAACATCCCCAACCGCGGGCAGATCCAGAACGATGTGGCGCGCGAGATGGGGCGTGATCTCGAACAGGCGCGCCTCGATGTGGCGTTCTGGGAGAAACTGCTGGCGCGCCAGCTGAAACACGAGGTCGATGATATCGTCCGCGAAGTGATCTTTGCCGAAACGAAGAGCGCAACTGAAGCTTACGAGAAACGACAGTACATCTCACAACAGGTCTTTCATCGGTTGAACGAACTGACCCGACGTTGGGGCGTCGCCGTCACCCGGGTCGATATCGATTATTTCAGCGTGCCGGAAGATCGATTCCGCAAAGAAGGCCCGCTCGATAAAGAGATCAAACGCATCCTGGAGACGAGCAAGGCGGAAGCGCAGGCGGAAGTCGAGCGCATTCGCACGATCGTGCGCGTCTTGCGGGAGGAAAATATCGAGATTTCACCCGAAATCATCGGGGCGCTGTTGATCCCTGAGTGGATAAGCGAGGCTGAGTCGTTGCTGCCGCCTGTTGCGGCAAAACCCGCGAGCGACGGACCAGGGAATAGTGGAGCGAAACCCGGCAATGCAACTAAACAATGACAACGCATGCGAACCGGTGGTGGTCGTGGGGGCGGCTTGTCTGGATGTAAAGTGTCGCCTGCGCGGCGATGTGCTCGCCAGCACCTCGAATTCGGCGGATGTGCGCATCAGTGTTGGCGGATGTGCGCGGAATGTCGCCGAGAACCTGGCGCGCCTCGGTTATCCGACGACGCTGGTCACGGTGGTGTGCGACGATGACTTTGGGCAGGCGATCGTGCAGCAAACGGCACGCGCAGGGGTGAATACCGACCATGTGATCAGGGTATGCGACTATCACTCGCCTGCGTATGTCGCCCTGCTCTCGTCCGAAGGCCGGTTGATCACAGGCGTGGACGACACCGAAGCGGTTGTTGCGCTGACGCCAGCGGTGATCACCGGGCATCGCGCGCTGTTTCAGCGCGCTCCGATGGTGGTGATGGACGCGAATGTGCCGGTTGAAAGCGCGAAAACGCTGCTCGATATCTGTGCCGCTGCGAATGTGCCGGTGGCGCTCGATCCAGTGGCATACGCTCCAGCGCTGCGCTACCGGCCATTCATTGGTTCGTTCGCGCTGGTAGCGCCCAATGCCATCGAAGCCGAAGCGTTGACCGGCATGCAGGTGACGGATGTGGCGCAGGCGATCCTGGCGGCTCGTCGCCTGACTGCCGAAGGGGTCGAGATTGCCATTGTCACGCTGGCGGAACAAGGGCTGGTGTATGCAACGCCGTCGTCGAGCGGGCACATCCCGGCAATCAATGTCGAAATCGTTGATCCAACCGGCGCCGGTGATGCGTTGACTGCAACAGTGGTCTACGCCTTGCTCCACGACATTCCTATCGACGAAGCGGTGCGCCTGGGAGTGAGCGCCGCAACGCTGACTCTCGAGTCGTCCGATACGGTGCGGCAGGATCTGACACTGGAAATTCTGTATGCGCAGCTCGTTATTTGAAGCAAGCGTCTCTGGTTCTAGCGATTGAACTGGCGTTCCATGCGCCGACTTCCTGCGCACCCTGTGGTTTGCGGCATACTCCATGACCAAACGCATTCTGATTGCAGACGATGAACCGGCAGTCCGTCAACTGCTCGAATTGGTGTTGCGGTCGCAGGGGTATGAGGTGTTTGTCACTCAGAACGGCGACCAGCTCGTGCGTACCGCCCAGGAGTGGATACCAGACCTGGTGATCGTCGATCTGATGATGCCGCAAATGGATGGCTATGAAGCGATTCGTCAGTTGCGGAACGATACCCGCACCGCCCATGTGCCGATGCTCATTCTGACGGCGCGGTCGACTGCAGAAGATGTCGTAACCGGGTTCGACACCGGCGCCGATGATTATGTGACCAAGCCCTTCAATATCCCGGAATTGCTCGCCCGTATTCGTGCGCATTTACGACGCGCGGCGCAGACGCCGGTCCATAATCCGCTGACCGGCCTGGCGGGGAATGTGCTTCTGACCGAAGAGTTGAAGTATCGCCTGCGAAATGGCGCCTCTTTTGCGCTGTTGTATGTCGATCTCGATAATTTCAAGGCGTTCAATGACACATACGGGCCGGCGCGCGGCGACCGGCTGATCAAGCTGGTTGCCGATGTGCTGGTGGAAGTGGTGCAACAGCATGGGGCGCCCAGCGATTTCATCGGGCATATTGGAGGGGACGACTTTGCCGTGTTGACGACGCCGGATCGTCTCGATGCGATCTGTCAGGGGGTCATTGCGCTGTTTGATAAGCGTGTGCGCGATCTGTACGATCCGGAAGATCTGGCGCGCGGGTATCTGCGCGGTGTGGATCGCCAGGGAGTGCCGAGAAATTTTCCGATCACCACCATTTCGATTGGAGTGGTCACCAATCGGCGGCGGCGCTTCGCCGATTACGATGAAGTCAGCCGGATCGCCGCGGAGATGAAGCAGTATGCCAAGCAACTGCCCGGCAGCACCTACGCGGTGGATATCCGTGGTATCAGCGAACAGGCGGTCGAACGGGATCGCCGCGGTTCCCCTCCGCCACCGGTGCTGCTCGTGTCGGCAGACGCGCCGCTGCGCAATGTTATCACTCCCTTGCTCGATGAGATGGACCTGCGCGCACTCGATGCGCCGACTGTGCTCGACGCCGAACGGTTGCTCGCATACCATCCCGAAACGGTGCTGGTGATCGTTGATGCGCGTGTGGGAAAGCAGGTGCGTGATTTTTGCAAAAATCTGGCGCAACATCAACCGGATCTGCCGGTGATTGCGTTTACTGACGGGCAGACATCCGGAGTCATCGCGCCGGGTGTCGTCAGATATATCCTTCCATTGCCCGTTGATGGCAACCAGTTGCGGGCACGGATCGTCGAGGTGCGCAGCGCTTCACAGGAGACGTCGTAGACGTATGCAGGCATTGATCGTCAGTCTGGTTCTGCTTGTGATGGTTGTCGCCGTGCTGGCGCTGGCGCCGTTGCTGCGCACCCGGGTGCACGCTTGGATGCAAATGGCCCGGTCGGCGGCATTGCGGCGCGCCAGGCTGCTGCGCAGCGCGACGGTCATCAGCAGTTCTGGCGAGGAGATAGAGGTGCCTGACGTGGTGCGCGCCGATACGCTCTGGATCGAGCGCATACGCGCATGGTTGTATCGTGTGCGCCTGCAAACTGTTTTTGTCAGTGTCCTGGTTGTTGCACTGATCATGTTGGGGTTGCCGGGCCTGCTTCCTAGCGCCCGAGCTGATGAACTGACGGTGCTGGTTGCACCATTCTCAGAGCCGGGCGGTGTTTTTGCCGACACAGGCCGCGCTGCAGCGCAGGAACTGACGGACGTGCTGGTCGCCACAGCCGGGTCGGGTGTGACTATTCGACGGATCGATGCGGCGCCGGTGGATCGGGAGGCAGCGCTGGCGCTTCTGCGAGCGAATCACGCCGATGCCATCATTATCGGCGAGATTGCGCCTGGCGGGATGCTCGATGCAGC
>JBEPYG010000013.1:0-29131 GCA_041641515.1 Roseiflexus sp. | reverse complement strand
TCACGGACGAAGCAGCAAGCGATCAACCGCTACCGGCGAGCGCAGCGCAGGCGGCGTGATACCCGCACATCCCGTGCACCCCCGGTCCTGGCGGCGTTGAGGAAGAGCAGAGGTAGATGCCGCGCGCCGGGGTGCGATAGGGAGTTAGGCTGATGGTCGGTCTGGTCAGGAGTTGTCTCCAGTCAGGCAATCCGCCGCTGATGTCTCCGCCGATCAGGTTGGGGTTCCAGGCTTCCATGGCGGCGCAGTTCATAGCCCGCCGCGCCAGGATGCGGGTGCGGAAGCCAGGCGCAAAGCGCTCGATCTGCGCTTCGATGACAGCTGTCATATCGACCGTCGAACCATTTGGCACGTGGCAGTATGCCCAGGCGATATGTTTCCCTGGTGGCGCACGGGTCGGGTCGAACAGCGTTGGTTGCGCCAGGAGCACATAAGGGTGTGCAGCGTGTTCACCACAGTGCGGCGCCCGTTCCGATGCAGCTATCTCTTCCAGCGTGCCGCCGAGGTGCACCGTCGCTGAACGGGCGCATGCCGGGTTTGTCCAGGGAACCGGTCCATCGAGCGCATAATCGAGCTTGAATACCCCCGGTCCAGAACGGAAGCGTTCGAGTTGCCGGCGGTACCCGGCAGGCAGACGATCACCGGCAATCTGGAGCAACTGGCGCGGCGTGGTGTCGAACAGGTACGCCCTGGCGTCTGGCAGTTCGTCGATATGCTGCACCAGCCATCCGGTGCGCACCTCGCCGCCGCTGGCGCGCAGACAGGCTTCCAGCGCATTCGCGATAGCCTGCGCGCCCCCCTGGGGAATGGGCCAGCCGACGGCATGCCCGAGCGCGCCGAGCACGAGCGCCGGCGCGGATGTGAGCGGCGCGTCGAGCGGCAGAAGCGAGTGCGCCCCAAGCCCGGCGATAAGCGCCGGCGCTGCATCTTCACGGAAGAACATGCGCGCCAGGAGCGTCACCGGCAGCAGTGCCAGCGCGCCAAAGTATGCTCCGGCAACCGGGTGGTTCGGGAAGCGCAACGGGTTCAGCACCAGTGGCTGAATCCGATCCCAGAGGCGCACCAGCGGCGCCATCAATCGCTCGTAGGCGACCCCGTCACGACCGAGCCGGGCGGCAGTGGCGCGAATCGAACGTTCCAGCAGGACGGCGCGTCCTCCATCGAGCGGATGCGCCACCGGCGCAGGCGGCTGAGTCCAGCGCAGACCGAAACGTTTCAGGTCCAGCGTGCGAAACACCGGCGAGGCGATGCCGAAGGGATGGACCGCCGAACCGAAGTCATGCACGAACCCCGGCAGAGTCGCCTCACCCGACGACACGCCGCCACCGACCGTCTCACGCGCCTCGATGAGCAATACCCGCCATCCGGCCTGCGCCAGCACACACGCCGCGGTCAGACCATTCGGACCTCCACCAACAATGACTGCATCATAGGATCGCATCGCTATCTCCCGCCAGACATGCGCGCCGAGAATGAACCATCTTGCAATCATTCTGTATCGATACTGCAATACTAGGGCTATTTGACATACCGTACCATTCTCCATAGAGCGCCTGATTGCACAATGCTCGTGCTCCGCTTCCTTGAAGATAACGGGTAGCCTAGTCAACAGTGCGCATCAACGCTGTTTCGCTCGATCGCTGACGCAACCGGTACGACGACAACGGACAGATCCTATCCACGATGATTAGGAGTACAACGATGACCATTACCCAGCGACAAGTTGTAGCGGCGTGTCTTGCAGTTAGTATTATTGGCGCCGCTGTGATCGCCATCTTGCTCTTTCTGAATCAACGATGGACGTTTGGTGTTATTGTAGGCGCCCTTTTTCTTTGCTATACCGCCCTCTTTGTTGCATACCGCCGAGGATGGCGCTACACACCGTATCTATTGACTATCATTGTATCGCTAGCTACCGCATCCGTTCCCCCACTCGTAGATACAGAAGGGGTGGTAGGCATCCCTGTAACAATGATCTTTCCAGTAGGACTGGCAGCAGCGATAGTGAGGCCACCGTGGGTGGTCGCCAGCGCAATCTTGACGTTGACAATCTACGCGATACGCGTATTGACTGCCGGACTGACGCTCAATCACTTTGAAGTCATCACATACGTGATGAGTGCCAGCATCATGTTTGTGGCGTGTATCGTGCTCGACACAATGGCACGGCAGGCAGACGAAGCTCGTCAGCGTGCAGAGACATCTCAGACGAAGGCGGAGGAGCAAGCTCGCGCGCTAGAAGTCGCCAGTGTTGCCCAGCAGGCACAAATTGAAGAGCAGCGTCGCCTGCTCGATCTCGTCGCCACCCTCGAAGTACCGGCTATTACGCTCGCCGATGGCATTCTGTTTACGCCGATCGTCGGTCATCTCGATAGCCGCCGTTCTACATCCCTCACTGCGCGCCTTCTTGAGGAGGTACACCGTCAGCGGA
Organism: Roseiflexus sp.; assembly: GCA_041641515.1. Lineage (GTDB taxonomy): Bacteria > Chloroflexota > Chloroflexia > Chloroflexales > Roseiflexaceae > Roseiflexus. Next base: position 26,700 of record JBEPYG010000013.1, on the reverse strand, counting down.
CGCACCACGTGATTATCGACATCTCTGGGGTCCCCACCGTTGACACAGTCGTTGCCCAGACGCTGATCGGCGCAGCTTCGGCGCTTAGGCTGCTAGGTTGTCGCGTCACGTTGAGCGGCATTTCACCAGACGTGGCGCTAACGCTAACACTCCAAAACATTCAGTTAAGCGGCATCGACACGGTCAGCAGTCCACAGGAAGCAATGAGATTGACTCGCCTGAATGGGGCAGCTAACGAATAAGCAGTGGAAGATGAAGCGTATATATCGGCGGCGAGGAAGGTACAACGACCCACTCGGCAAACGCCGAAGAATTGCCGCGACTATCTGTACTGATTGCCGTGATATGGAGCGTTGCAAGGGTGCTACCGGTAATCGGGAGCGAAAATTCCCCGTTATCACTTGATGCCTGTACTACGCCAAGGAACTCGCGGCCCTGATTGCCGGGATCGGCAAAAACCTCGACTTGACAACCCGGGCAGGCGATACCTTGCACGTCGGTTCGACTAACCATCTGAATGGTTGGCGCTACAATATTCTCATTTGCTCCATTCTGCAGGAGGACTCCTCTGTCAAGATTGGCAGTGATACTGTTGCGCGACAAACGATTCCGTGATCCACCGGCGATCGTGATGCCAGGCGCTGCATTGTCGCTAATCGTATTACCACGGATCAAGGTCTGTATTGTTCCACTAAGAACAATGCCACCCACGATCACGCAGTCGTCACGTTGTGCATCGAACCCGTCCCACGGAGATTCGATCGCTTCATTCAGTTGCACAGTATTGCTGATGATTGTCGAACCGTTCCCCTTGACGCACATGCCAGAGCGCGCATTGTGCTGGATGGCGTTTTCGTGGATGAACGTATTATCGCCTTCAAGGAGTAAACCAGAGAGTTGATTAGCGGCAAATATATTGGATGGTCCGATGATATTGCCATCACCGAGAATCAGCGCACCGTGGCGTTGGTTCCCCAGCCGGGTAACGCCATCCGCGCCGACGCCAACACGATTGTGCGCGATTCGATTGGCAGAACCGGCGACCATCATGCCGCTCCCGCCGTTGTACGCAATGACGTTGCCTGACCCGGATGTGTCTCCGCCGATAATTGCAGATTCGACATCCTCATCGAGCCAGATGCCCTCGCGGGTGTTTCCGCGTGGGAGAATGCCGGTCAAATCAACGCCGATGTAGTTCCCCAGAACCTGGTTCAGACGCGCGACGCGCAGCGTTGTCTCGTAGTATTGACCAATGAAGACGCCGTATCCGTTGCTTGAGATAATGTTGCGTTCACCATCCGTCTCACCACCGACCATATTCCGGCTGGCGCCGTCGACCAGGAACACGCCGCCCTGATCATTGCCCATCGGTGTGGATCGATCCGGTGCAAGACCGATGACATTTCCAACGATCCTGTTCTCGTTGGCGCCCCAGATCATGACTCCGTAGTCGTTTCCCGAAATCACGTTGCCGTTGCCCGGTCTGCCGATATGATTGTGGTGCGCCCTGCCACTGACGACAACGCCATAGTACCTGTTGCCCGCAGCGCCTGTTCCACGTGCATCGACACCGATCCAGTTTCCTGCAATCGTGTTAGTGATGGTGTCGCTGCCATCGATGCGGACGCCTGCAAAATCGTTTCTGCCAATAATATTGCGATCCGCAGCGGCACTGCCGCCGATGAGGTTTGTCTGAGCGCCGTCGCGAATGTCGATGCCATAGTAGTTTGGGTCACCATCAATATCGTCGGTCACTATGCCGATGAAGCACCCGGCAACCACATTATCGTGAGCAGCTGCGCCTTCGATGACAATCCCTGCATCCCAGAACGAGACCAGCGCCAGACCACGGATGACATTGCCAGACGATGCGATAGTCAGACCGTTGAGTCCGCTCACCCCTTCGTACACCTCCGATCCATCGAGCACGATGACCGGATAAGAGACAAGACTAGCTCCTGGTTGAGTAGTGCCGTCAATCACAATATCGCCGCGGGTCAGCGGCGGCAGGGCGAATAAGTCTGGCCGAATGCGCCAGGTTAATGTACTGGCCTCATAACCAGCGTCACTGTCGGGAATTGCGAAATGAATGCGCAGTTGCGGACCAAGAGGCATTGCATTGGCAGCAGTTATCGCCTCACGCAACGAAATGCCTTTGCCGCCAGGCTCGTCAATCAGGCGCTCGAATGAGGATACATCTCCATCCATTTCATCGAGCGTCGTTGTGACGGTGATAGTTTTGACAGCAACTTGAGCCGTGTGCGCAACGGGCATCACCATGTGCAACGAAACATGCTCGCCGTCGAGATTGTTGACCAGGCGCTCGAATGAGGGCGTATCTCCATCTATCGTATCGCGTATTGTTGTGACAGTCATCGTTGAGGTCGCAGCACGAGCGAGGCGTGTTGTCCATCCTGTGAAGGGCGCAGCATGCTGCACCCCCGTCACGATGCTTGCAATCATCGAGATGAGCGTCAGGGAAATGCGTAGAATGCGGCGCGCTAAAGATCGGCGCGTCATTGCTCTTTTTCTCCCTACGCCGATAGCGGCAATCGCCATGCCCCGCCCCACGTGCAGGCGAAGACAAAGACCATTATCGCGGGGGAAGAACGACCTCTCTCCTGCATAGACATTATATGAAAGGGCATGGCGGAGTTCAAGTCAAAATATCGTTATGAATATCGTTATGAAGGGCGTGATCATCAATCATCACGAAGCCTGCTATAATGGTGCGGAAATCGCTGTAACACCCGGAGGTCCAGAGGCTATGACTGCGACGCGCAACCATGCGCCCGAAGGAGATCCAATTTCGATCAGGAACGGGCGCCTTCATGTGCCAGATATGCCCATTATTCCCTATGTCGAAGGCGATGGCACCGGTCCCGATATCTGGCGGGCAAGCGTGCGCGTCTTTGATGCCGCCGTCGAACGGGCGTATGGCGGCCGACGGAAATTGATGTGGTACGAGGTGCTGGCGGGCGAGAAAGCGTTCAATATGACCGGCAGCTGGCTGCCCGATGAGACGGTTGAAGCATTCAAGACCTACCTGGTCGGCATCAAAGGTCCGCTGACAACGCCCGTAGGCAAAGGTATTCGAAGCCTGAACGTGGCATTGCGCCAGTTGCTCGATCTGTATGTCTGTTTGCGACCGGTGCGCTATTTCCAGGGGGTTCCCTCGCCGGTCAAGCGCCCCGAACTGGTCGATATGGTCATCTTCCGCGAGAATACGGAAGACATCTACGCCGGCATCGAGTATGCCGCCGGCACTCCCGAAGCGCAGAAGGTGCTCGATTTCATCCGCACAACATTCCCGAAGGATTTTGAGAAAATTCGCTTCGGTACGTCCGAGAAAGCGCGTGAGTTTCTCTCGATGCTGGGAGATGGGGGCGAGGAAGGCGCTGTTGAAGTTGGAATCGGCATCAAACCGGTCAGTCGCCTGGGGACTGAGCGCCTGGTCGCCGCCGCCATTCAGTACGCGATCACCCATCGGCGCCGGAGCGTCACCTTTGTGCACAAGGGCAATATCATGAAGTTCACCGAGGGCGCATTCCGCGATTGGGGATATGCACTGGCAGAGCGCGCCTTTGGCGAACATGTCTATACCTGGGCGCAGTGGGAGCGCACGAAAGCGGAGAAAGGCGAGGCAGCAGCGAATGCCGAGCAGCGCGAGGCGCTGGCAAGCGGAGCGATCCTCATCAAGGACGCCATTGCCGATATTACCCTCCAACAGGTGCTCACCCGTCCGGAAGAATTCGATGTGATTGCGACCCTCAACCTCAACGGCGACTACCTGAGCGATGCGCTGGCGGCGCAGGTAGGCGGCATCGGGATTGCACCGGGAGGGAACATCAACTACATCACCGGTCACGCAATCTTCGAGGCGACCCATGGCACGGCGCCAAAGTACGCCAATCTGGATCGGGTCAATCCGGGCAGTGTTATTCTGAGTGGGGATATGATGCTGCGCTACATGGGGTGGACCGAAGCAGCCGATCTGATCATTCGCGCGCTCGAAAAGACGATCTCCCAGAAAATCGTCACCTACGACTTCGCACGCCTGATGACCGGCGCAAAGGAGGTCAAGACCTCTCAATTCGCCGATGCAATGATCGCCAATATGAATATGGTTGATGAATAAAGATTGACATCAGGCCTGATGGAGAAATAATTGCACCGTACCGTGCTTCCCGATGTCCTGGAGCATGGTACGGTGCATATCGAATGAAAGGTAGCCGGCAGTTCTCTCTGCTCTACTGTGGTGAGTCTCCAGGCACAAAGTGCCATCATTCATCGGTTACGGGCGCCGGTCCCCAGCCACGTTCCTCGACGACCTGGAAAATATCGGTGTCGCTGATGATGCCGACGATCTGATCGCGTTCGCGCACAGCAGCTCGGCGAATATTCTTGTCGATCATCAATTTGCTGCAGTCGCGCAGCGACATGTCGGGCGACACATACACCAGCGGGCGTGATGCCAGCGCCTTGACCGCAACATCTTCCGGTGAACGATCCGCTGCAACAATCTTCTGCAGCACATCGCGCATGGTCATGATGCCCCATTCACCGCTCTCATCTGGCTCTACCAGCACACTGGTGATGCCATGCCGGTTCATAATGTGGATCGCCTCGGCGGCCGCGGCATCGGGTGCTACACTGATAACTTTACGGGTCATCACCTCACCGACGGTAAATGGACGTGGCGCCTCAGTCGACGACTGGCTGGCGCGCAGGCGTTGTTTGAGCGGTGCGGCATAGCGATCGAGCGAAAACATCGCTACACTGACTTCGCGACGACTCGCGCGTGCAGCGGCGGTTTCCAGCGGTCCTTCGAGGAATGTCACCAGAACAAATGTCTGTTCATCCACGGGCGGTGGTTCGAGCAACTCGATCGTCTTGCCGTCGAATCGTCCACGCACGGTAAACATAGCATCGTCTCCTTTCGCTGCGCCATTGCGTGATGATTGTACCACAGACTGAAACAGAGTGACGCGCTGCGGCAGAGACTGTTGCCGATCAACCGCGCAGGTCGATGTGCCTGGAATCATCGGCATTAATCATGAATGTGGCAGTGCGCTCGAAATACTGGATCAGTGCAGGGCGCACATCTTCAGGAAAGCCTGCTTCATCGATGGCAGCTCGCATATGAGCAACCCAGGCATTGCGTTCCGCCTGCCCAATGACGAAGGGCAAATGTCGCGCCCGCAGACGCGGGTGTCCACGCATCGCCGTGTAGCGTGGAGGTCCGCCGAAGTACTGGGTAATAAAGAGGAACTGGTGCAATTTCCCGGGTTCGAGATCCGCCGGGAACATGGGGCGCAGGAGCGGATCGCGCTCGATGCGCGCATAGAATGCGTCGACTAGGCGGCGAAACGGCTCATCACCGCCAGCACGTTCGTAGATGGTACGTTCCGTGTTCATCGCTCCTCGAAGATGTCATCGATGATCCGACCCTCCCATGCAGCGTGGGGCGTCACGCCCAGCACGCGCGCCAGCGTTGGCGCTGTATCAAGCAGGCTGACCGGCGCTGCAATCTGCTGACTCCGTCGGATTGCAGGACCGGCAGCGATCCAGGGAATGGTCATATCTTCAGCCATATCAGTGCCATGGGTTCGGTCGTGCCCGCCATGATCCGCCTGCACGACGATGGTCGCATCTGACGGCATGACATCGAATACTCTGCCGAGCAACCCGTCGACGCGTTGCAGTTGGCTGAGATACTCCGGCGACATCCAGCCGAATGCGTGCCCTGCCGCATCTACAGAACCGAAATAGACGAAGACGAAATCAAACGACGCGCTTTCTTCGCGCAGGAGCCGCACTGCTTCTGCACCGACCGCATCATCATAGGCAGAGTCGAGCGGCGGCTCACGGTAGTAACTGTACGCCACCTGTTCCGGGCGACTCACATCGCGCAATGGTTCCCAATTGTGAATAAAAGCGGCACGTTTTCCGGCGGCGCGCACCTGTTCGATCAATCCGGGTAACGGGCGCGCCATTGGAACGAAGACGTTGGTCGTAATGCCGTGGCGTGCTGGCGGAACGCTGTGGAAGATCGACATGTGGCAGGGCAGTGTCACCGACGGCATAACGCTCTGCGCCTGCATTGTCGCTGATCCTGCGGCGCGCAACGCGGCGAGGTTCGGGCATGATGCCGTCTCGAGCGCATCGGGGCGCGCGCCATCGATCATGACGAGAATGACCATATGATTGCCTCGAAAAAGGGAACTGTTCGAGGTGTTGAGGTTAGGACGCTACCATCTGGTCAACCGTGCGCCCTCTTCACACATGAGTATTATACCAGGAAGCATGCTATGCCGCCGCCTGCACGCTCAGTTCAGCGAACTGGCGCAACAGCGCTAGTGAGTCAGTTGCAGCTTCGTGGACTTGCACATCATTATCTTGCGTGGCTTGTTCAAGAGCTGCAATGACCTGCGGCAACGCAGCGGGAGGTCCTATGCGTCCCAGGGCGCGTGCCGCCGCCTCCCGCGCATAGGCATCGCGGTCGTGCAGCAACTGGCAGAGACTCTGCACAACCGATGGCTTGCCTGCGTGCTCGCCCAGTTGCCCCAGCACGAGCGCCGCCGATGAGCGATAGAACCCATCTTCATGGAAGAGATAGCTCTCGATATAGGTCAGGGCATCGCCTGTGACCACGCGTTCGCGCAACAATCCAATTGTGCGCGCTGCTGCAAAGCGCGTCTCGGCATCGGAGTCGCACAGTGCAATCTCCAGCAGGCGATGGGTCAGTGCAGGCGGCGGTGCATCAACCATCACCCCCAGCAGGCGCGCGGCATAGGCGCGCGTCTGCGCCGTTGCATCCGACAGCGCCGACTCGATCAGCGCCAGATCAGCAGTGGTATATCGACCATTGCGCGATCGCAGGCGACGCAATGCGTCGATGCGATCCTGACTGTTCAGTTCGCGCAGCAGGTCGCGTATCCATACAAACGACCATGGGTAGACGTCTAATTCGCGTTCGATCGTGCTGCACAGCCAGAAACTGCGTCGTGCATTGAGGCGTTGAATGGCGCGCGGAATGGTGTTCAACTCGATCATCAGGCGCTCGATCGTAATGCAGAGATCAATGCTGGCACGCATGTTGCGCTCGATATCCATCGCTGTCGGATAGCGGGTGCGTATGATCTTGCTGATAAGAAGATTAGCGCCGGTATCGTGCGCAATCGTCGCCAGCGTCACGATCGCATCGACCGGATAATCGTACAGCGCATTCAGGAATGGCGTCAGCGTGCGCAGCGCCAGGTGCGGAACAACGCCTGGGTTGCCCGCCAGCTGAACCTCCCGATGTGGATGGCGTGCAAAGATCTCGAGGTGGTCAGTTAGTTGTTGCCGCCATATGTGCTGGTCAAACATAGGTCACCTGCCGGGTGGAGCGAGACCGCGGGGCGCATACTACACTGATGCATAGCTTCTTCCTCAGTATAGCATACGGGTTCAAGACTACACCGTACCAGACTTACAAATTGGTTACAGAAATCACATCATTTTGATGTTCGTAAGCTTTCGACTCAGATCTACGTTGAGGAGTGAGACTGTGTTGCACCCAAAGGCTGCCAACAGGAGAAGGTCTGATGTGACCATAGCTGATAGCCGATAATCTGCCGTTGGGTAACTGTTCACGATTGGGGGTTCGGGGAAAGCTCCCGAGATCAAGAGTCGGCGGCGGTGTAGCTTTCGCAAGCGCTATGAGATGCTGCCCCGCCGACGCAACAATACCATTTCTGCGGTACGTGTGACCACACTATTTTTGATTTTTGATGTTAGAATGCTACGCCTGGCATCACAAAGCCTAAAACCGCATATGGCAATGCAGCATTATCAACGATAAGCGGTATTACGCCGTTGTTTTCATCGAGCGGTGTGCAGCGCAGCCACGTAGGAGGCTGAAGGCGCCGGGTGCGTGGCGCCTCGCCCGCATCCCCAGAGCTGGTGGCATCAAGTGTGCGGTGCAGCTGCACGCGGGAGAGACCGGCGTACTCAGGCTGCCGTTCGTAACGCAATGCGCGCAAGGCGCGTGAACGACCGAAGAAAAGAAGAACGGTGCGGAACGATCCACACCGTTCTCTTTGTGTCATGTTGTGGTGCCAGGGACCGGGAACGATCCGGTGACCTCGTGTTTTTCAGACACGCGCTCTACCAACTGAGCTACCCTGGCACAAGCGATGAGGATTGAACGGTACCAAGCTTGACGCACTACCGTGGTGGGCGATGACGGACTCGAACCGCCGACACCCTCGGTGTAAGCGAGGTGCTCTGCCAACTGAGCTAATCGCCCGTGGTGCCGAGGAAGGGACTTGAACCCTTACGAACATTTCTGTTCACCAGGCCCTCAACCTGGCGCGTCTGCCAATTCCGCCACCTCGGCTTGCGCATGGCATTATAGCCCTCTTAATGATGATTGTCAACCTTGGTTTTGCACTCCGACGCCTCTCTGTTTCTCACCCGGCATGAATCGCACTATAATAGAGCACAGCATCCTCATCATCTTGCCAGGCGCAACGCGACAGCCGCGCAGCATGGCCGTTGTGCGCCATTGTGATATTATATCAGTATGCTCACCAAAGAATCGGCGTCGTGGTATCAACCTTCCGCCTGGGAGCGCAGCGAAGGTTCGCCTGTGTCCTTTGGTCCGACGTGGGTTCCGTCAGCTGAAGGGTATAATTTCGCCCTCTTCTCACGTCACGCCACCAGTGTGACCCTGCTGATCTACGGCGCAGACGATTTTGTGACGCCGATTTATCGCCATCATCTCGATCCGCGTCGCAACAAGACGCACCATGTCTGGCACTGCTGGGTGCCTGCCGCGGCTATTCCCGGCGGTCGCTACTACGCCTATCGCGTGGATGGTCCGCGCGCGCCCGAAGAGGGGCATCGCTTCGACCCGACGAAGATTGTGCTCGATCCGTATGCGCCAGAGGTGTTCTTTCCACCGAATTACAGTCGGGAAGCGGCGGCGCGACCAGGACCGAACGACGGTCGCGCTCCACTCGGCGTTTTACCGCGCCGTGACGCGCAGTACGATTGGGAAGGCGATACTCGCCCATACCATACGCACGATCTGATTGTCTATGAACTGCACGTGCGCGGCTTTACCGCGCGCGCCAATTCTGGCGTTGCACCCGAAGAGCGGGGGACGTTCCTCGGACTGATCCGTAAGATTCCATATTTGAAGGAATTGGGGGTGACAGCGATCGAACTGCTGCCGGTCCACCAGTTCGATCCGCAGGAAGGCAGTTATTGGGGCTATATGACGCTCAACTTCTTCGCTCCTCACCGTGGCTATGCCCTCCATGACCCGCACCGCGAGTTTCGCGATATGGTGAAAGCGATGCACGCCGCCGGCATTGAGGTCTGGCTCGATGTGGTCTACAACCATACCAGCGAGGGGGATGATCGCGGCCCCACCTATAGTTATCGCCTGATTGACAACCGCAGTTATTATCTGCTCACGTCTGACCGGCGTCAGTATATCAACGCGAGCGGCTGCGGTAATACATTGCGCTGCGCCGATCCGGCGGTGCGCACGCTGATCGTCGATAGCCTCACCACCTGGATACAGTCGATGCGCGTCGATGGGTTTCGTTTCGACCTGGCATCGATTCTGGCGCGCAACGAGGATGGGACGGTCAATCACGAGGATCCGGCGCTCATCCACGAGATCAGTATGCTCGCTCAACGCCATGGGGTGCGTTTGGTCGCCGAAGCATGGGATATCAGCGCCTACCTGCTGGGACGCGCCTTCCCCGGTATGACCTGGCGCCAGTGGAATGGGAAGTTCCGCGATGATGTGCGCGCGTTCGTCAAGGGTGACCCCGGCAGGGTCGGCGATCTGATGTGCCGGTTGTACGGCAGCGATGATCTGTTCCCCGATACGCTGGCAGACTCGTACCGTCCAACGCAGAGCGTCAATTTCATCACCTCGCACGACGGGTTCTGCCTCTACGACCTGGTGTCCTACAATCGCAAGCACAATCTGGCAAATGGGCACCAGAACACCGATGGCGCCGATCAGAACTTTAGCTGGAACTGCGGCTGGGAAGGAGATGAGGGCGTGCCGCCGGAGGTGCTGGCGTTACGCCGCCGTCAGGCGCGGAACCTCTTTACGTTGCTGATGCTGGCGAATGGTACGCCGATGTTTACCGCCGGCGATGAGTTCCTGAACACCCAACGTGGCAATAACAACCCGTACAATCAGGATAATGAGATTACCTGGCTCGATTGGGATCTGCTGGAGCGCAATCGCGACATGTTTCGTTTTGTCAAAACGCTAATTGCATTCCGCAAAGCGCATCCCTCGATCCACCGCAGTCGTTTCTGGCGCGATGATGTGCACTGGTATGGGGTCAACGGTCCACCCGACACATCATACAACTCGCACGCGGTCGCCTACTGCCTGCGCGGCGTGTCGGTCGGGGATTGCGATCTGTATGTGATGATCAATGCGTACTGGAAAGACCTGGTGTTTGTGATCCAGGAGCAGTCGCCGGGAGGATGGTGGCGTGTCATCGATACGGCGCGCCCTTCCCCCGACGACATTCATGAACCCGGACAGGAAGTGCAGGTGTGCCAGTCGTACTATGTGGTCAGTGCGCGGTCGGTTGTTGTGTTGCGATCGCGCACAACCCAGGAACTGTTGCTTGCCCACGCCGCCGACGGACGAGTCCGACGCACAACCGGTGATGCGAGTGCCTGAACGTATTGGTTGTGCGCCTGCATCTGAATGATTCTTCTGAATTCTTAGCGCACTTCGAACTCAACAGTCTTGTCGAGCTTATCGTTCAGGTAGATGTCAACTTTATACTTTCCGGTGGGCCAGGCGTTACTGTTGGTCAATCTGAAGTGCAGCAATCCGCTTCCGATGGTAGCCGTTGTTTCGTTGATCACCTCGTTCGCGGGAACTCCCTCGGCATTAACTGCTGTCCAGACTGCCTTGAGACTGGTTGAGTCCGGCGCATTGCGCAGATCGACTATCGCATAAAAGTCATCGAACGAACTGTAGGAGGTCACCCGGGTGTTCCCGCTCTCGTCGGTCGCCATCCAGGCGTCTGCAATGTTAGCTGTGCTGACGTTGAACCCGCAGGCGAGAATGAACAACATGAGCATGAAGGCGCTGGCGAGGACGAATGGTTTTGGTGTTCGTGTTGTCATTTTTGCTCCCTTGTGCCGAAGAACTGCTGGAAGGAGATAGCTGTTCGTTTGTTGGGTGCATCTCCATGTTCATAAACGATACCTGAGAGCAAAAATGACACACCTGCTTACCACGAATTCGCCATGATCCGACTCAATACCCACTCCTGCAGCACGGCGCGGCATTGCAGGCACTCCAGATCGTTGATCAGGCCGGCAACCTGCTGGAAGGTGTTCGGAACCGCACGATAGAGCAATGGCGTCGCGGCTTCGACTGCGTCATCGACCGTTGCAACGACGCCAAAGAGCGTCTGGTTCGAGAAGGAACTGTTGATGATCCATCCCGTCTCATTGAGCAGCGCCAGCTCCACGATCGCTGCTGGCGGAATGCCAAGTTCTCGCTGCACGATCTGTGGCGCCACGTCGAGCGGCGTCGCGCCGGATGGAACGCGCCCGCCTGGCAGGTCGAGCGTCGTTCGCCCGACGCCGGGGCGAAACTGCGGCTGCGGCAGCAGAATCTGGTCGCGCCAGATGGGGATGATGATCACTGATGGCACTCGCTCGACGCGCCAGTAATCCAGTTCTCTGCCGTGATCGTCGATCCAGCGCTCGGCGATCAACCTCACCCACGGCGATGTGATCGCGACAATCTCTGCGGTGCGTTGCCAGGGACGCGGGATGATTTCGTCAAACACAATCTGCTCTCCTTTGGTCGTTTGTTCTCTTTCTCCTCGATTGCATCTGAGCAACCAGTCCTGCACCAGGATACTGGAATGACTGTCGTACCGACTCCACTGCTGACGCTATCAAACCTCGCGGATCGATGATACGCGGCGGGGCGCCAGATGCGGGAACGCTTCCTGAACCGCAGATGCCACGCGTGGCGGTATCAGGATGATCGAAGGGAAGTGGTAGGAGATGCTCAAGCGCCTTGAGGTGGTAGGCGCCCTCCTCCGCACAATGTTCAGACGCATCGGTGTGCTGTGTTCCAGGTATAGATCTACCCTGTCGTACCAGGGGTCTATGCGCATATGGATGCGCTCATAGAACAATTCTCCTCTGCCAAGTGCGACACACGCCGGCGGAGTTGGACGCCGCAGGCGTTCGGTGGCAGACCGGTTGAGCAGGTAAACCGGAGGTATCAGTATGCCGCCGATAATGGCGCCTGCGAGTGTTCCTGCCAGTGTGCTCACGACCGTTTCTTCCAGATAAGCAGCCTGGTCAATCCCGATTATTATGCCAAAGAGTAATCCAATTCCTGCAAAAAGGAACGCTTTCCCCTTATGCCGATTGTGCATTCCTGCGAGCCAGAAGTACAGCAGGACGGACAGGAAGGTGATTGCAACCATGCCAGCGGCGCAGAGAGGCTCGGAAGCGCCGGTCGTCGCGGCAGCAATGGCCCCGCCTGCAAACACGAGTGCTGACAGCGCCCCCAGCACCGGTAGCGTTTCGGCAAGCGGTTGCCTGAACGAACGCGCATAGGCGGCGACGTCCAGCGATAGAGGGGAGAACGATACTCCAGAAGTGGAGCCGACAAACTCCGGTGCATCGGACAGGCGAGGGAGCGGTTTCCCGCACGATCGACAAAAGCGCGCTTCGGGAGACTGGAGCGCGTCACAGTACGGGCAGGTGCGCTGGTGCATAGGCGTCTCTACCTAGCTGGCAGGCGTTTCGGGCGCTGGAGGAACGGTCTGCTCAGCCACAACAACCCTGTCATGATGACCGCTGATGCCAGGCACCACATACACGTCGCGCCGATCACAAACGGTTCGAGGAAGGTCAGATAGATCGAGAACAGGGTGCCAATCAATGCCAGCACCGCTACTGTCAGAGCTGCGTACTCGCCGGATGCGCCGTGCAGACGATACGCCGCAATCCACGCAATCAGGATCGCGCCATACCCGGCAATACCCACGATACCAATCGGAACGATGCCAAAAAGTCGTGCAAATGCGCTCTGCTGCACAGCATTGCAGTTGCCAACCGGACCGCACACGGCCTGAGCGCCGGTTGTTTCGATGAATGCCAGATATGCGGCAACTCCCAGTCCGGCAAGCACCAGGAATGGGATCAACCGATCATGCCGGCGTGCTGGCGCCGGGATCGGGCGAGACCACGTGATCACAGTCCAGATGAGGGTGAGGATCATTCCCGCCAGCACAGCGACCGCAAGCGCATTGGCAGGCATGTCGCGCAGGAACGGAGGCGTCTCGACAGACGTTGGCGAGGAAGGAAGCGTAGCTAGCTGTGCAGGTTCTGCAGGCAGAAGCGCTGCAAGACCCGGTAGCGGGGGCCAGTCGCTGCCGCCGTGCGCCAGGAGGGTTTCAATCAGACCCGGCAAGCGCTGTGGGATCTCGACCGAACCGACCAACACGGTATCGCCGACGATCATAGTTGGAACGCCGCGCCGTGCTTCGGGTATCGCATAGACGGTAATCGCCTCGCGGTAGAGCGCTGCGCCCTGCGGTTGATCGACATTGATCATCAGGATCTGCACCTGATCGCCGAATCGCTGTTGCACAGGCGGCAGATATTCGTCGATAACGACGTGGCAATGCCCGCAGCGGGGAGAGTAGAACAGCACAGCGCGCACGTTCGAGGCGGCAAGCGCAGAAGCCTGGTTCAGCACCAGCGTCCAGGCGATTGCGAGGATCAACAAACGATGGCGCACGGCAACCTCCTTTCGCATTGCCTGGGGCTATTGTACGCCGAGCTGGGGGGAATGGCGTGGAGAATCGAGAACTGGGAAACAAGAATCGAGAACCGAACACCAGGAACCAGGGATAGAACATAGAAGATAGAAAATCGAGATCAAGAAACTAATAATCAGGAAAGAGGAACCGGGCGCGAGAAACTGGAGATAGAAGATAGAAATTGAGCGGCAGGAACTAATAACCAGGAATAAGGCGCCGAACACCAGGAGCTAAGGATAGAAAATAGAAGAGTATAAAACAGAAGATCGATAACTGTAAGTCGGGGATGGAAAATAGAAGACAGAAAATCGAGATAAAAAACTAATAACTACGAAAGAGGAACCGAGAACCATGAAATGGGGGTAGAAAATAGAAGATGGGAAATAGAAAACGGAAGATAGAACGCCAGAAACCAGGAATAAATAGAAGATAGGGAATAGAGTGCCGGGATCCGAAAAGAAATCACCCAATCACCCAATCACCAACCCTGATTTCTACCCCCTCACCTCCTCGGCGAACTGGAGTTGATACAGACGGTAATAGTAGCCGTGTTTCGCCAGCAGTTCTTCGTGCGTGCCATCTTCTACGAGGCGCCCCTTGTGCAAAACGAGGATCCGGTCAACGTGGCGGATCGTCGAAAGCCGGTGCGCGATCACGATGCTGGTGCGCCCCTGGACCAGGCGTTCGAGCGCTTCCTGCATCAGCGCCTCGGTTTCAGTATCCACGCTCGATGTTGCTTCATCGAGGATCAGCAACACTTCGGGATTGAACGCAATTGCGCGGGCAAATGCCAGTAACTGCCGCTGCCCGACCGACAGATTGTTGCCGCGTTCGCGCACTTCATACTCATAACCTCCTGGCAGTCGCTCGATGAACGGTGCTGCACGCGCAATGTCGGCAGCGCGGCGCACCTGCTCATCGCTGATGCTGTCGTCGTGCAGACGAATATTCGAGGCAATCGAACCGCTGAAACACACCGGGTCCTGCGGCACAGCACTGACATGGCGACGCAACTCCGCCTGGCGCAGTTCACGAATGTCGATGCCATCGAGTTTGATCGAACCGCGCTGAATGTCATAGAAGCGTGCCATCAGACTGACGAGCGACGTCTTGCCTGCGCCGGTCGCTCCCACCACCGCCACTGCCTGCCCGGCCGGAATGGTGAACGAAACATCGCGCAGCACCCAGCGGTCGTCCGTGTCCGCCAGACCTGACCCATCAGGACCGGCCGCCTCAGCATCGTAGGTGAACCACACATGGTCAAACACAATCTCGCCACACACCGGTGATGGCAGGAGACGCGGATGATCGGGGTCGACCACCGTAGCAGGGGTGTCGAGCACACGGAAGATGCGCTCCGCCGACGCCATTGCTGACTGGAACGTATTGTAGCGTTCGGCGATCTGCCGGATCGGCTGGAACGCCTGGTCGGTATACTGAATGAATGCCACCAGCATGCCGAGGGTTGCCACATCCGCCAGCACCGCCTGACCGCCAAAGTAGAGCAGCAGCGCCAGCGCCGTCACCGAAAGCACATTGATCAACGGGAAAAAGACGGCAAACGTCCGGTTGGACTGCAATTGAGCCGACAGATAATCACGGCTTAGTTCGGCGAAGCGGATACGGCTCTGCTCTTCGCGGTTGAACAACTGCGTGACGAGCACACCGCTAATCTGCTCGTTGAGAAATGCATTGATACGTGCAATACGCTGCCGGACGCGCCGGTAGACCCCGCGCATAATGCGCTGGAACACACTCGATGCCAGCATGACCGCCGGGAACATGATGAAACTGATCAATGCCAGACGCCAGTTCAGCGCCAGCATGGTGATCACGATGAACAGCAGACGCACCAGATCGCCCAGGAGCGCCACCGTTCCCTGCGTGATGAACTCGTTGAGCGCATCGACATCATTCGTCAGGCGGGTAATCAACCGTCCGACCGGGTTACGGTCAAAGAATGCCAGGCTCATGCGCTGGATATGGCTGAAGATGCGGGTGCGAATATCGACCATCACCTGCTGCCCGACCGACTGCACGATGTAGGTCTGACCATAGCGGAAGCCGAAAGCTGCCAGCAGCGCAGCGGCGTACAACCCGAAGAGCGGCAGAATGCCTGCCGGATCGCGCGCAGCGATAGGACCGTCGATTGCCTGCTTGACGAGGAACGGCGGAGCAAGTTCCACTGCTGCCCCGCCGAACATCAACGCCGTCGCCAGTGCGAGCCGTTTCCAGTACGGTGCAACAAACACCCCCAGACGGCGCACCAGCGCTGCGTCGTAAGCTTTTCCCAGGATTTCATCATCGTCGAAATGACTGTGGGACATGTATGATCTCCAGGCGTCAGCGGCGTTGCTCTTCAACCGTGATCACGGTCACTGCAATGATATCGTGTTCATCAAGTGCTTGAAGATGCTGCAGTACAGAGGCATCGGAACGTTGTTGGAGTGAGATGTCGTCAAAGAAACCCTATTCATCTTCTAGCTCTGCGCGCAGCAATTCCCGGCGATACATATCGGCATACCGTCCACCGCGTTCAATCAGATCGCGGTGTGTGCCGCGCTCAACAATCTCGCCATTGTGCAGCACGATAATCTGATCGGCGTCTTTTACAGTTGCGATGCGTTGCGCAATGATAATGCTTGTCCGTCCTTTCATCATAGCGCGGAGACCGCCGAGAATCTCGGCGGCGGTATGGGTATCGACGCTCGACAGCGCATCGTCGAGGACGAGGATCGCCGGGTCGCGCAGAACGGCGCGCGCGATTGCTGTGCGTTGCTTTTGCCCGCCCGACAGGGTGACGCCGCGCTCACCGATCAGGGTGTCGATCCCGTCGGGGAACTGTTCGATGTCATTGATCAGCCGTGAGACGGTGAGTGCATGCGTGATCTGTTCTTCGGTCGCATCAGGTCTGCCGAAGGTCACATTCTCACGAACAGGCACGCTGAACAGGAAGGTATCCTGCGGCACATAGCCAATGCCGCGCCGCAGTGCGTCGAGCGGCAGAGTACGTACATCACGTCCATCAACCAGCACCTGCCCTTCGTCGGGGTCGCGCACCCGTGTCAGCAGGTTGACCAGGGTGGTTTTGCCGGCGCCGGTTGCACCGACAATCCCCAGCGAGCTGCCGTGCGGGATGCGGAACGAGATGTGGCGTAGCACCCACTCCGGCGCACCTGCGGACCGGGCAGGCGGCGAAGGCTCATGCGCAAGATTCGCGGACGAGTTGCCATTTGCGCTCTGGCTGTACGAAAAACGCAATCCGACATCGCGAAACTCGACGTCTCCCCGCACCACAAAGTCGCGCGGTGCATCGGGTGGTGAAGCAATTGCCGGACGGCGTTGCAGCACCTCGCCGATGCGCACCAGTGACGCCGCCCCCTGCTGATAGAGGTCTACCGTCCAGCCCAGCGCAATCACGGGCCACGCCAGTTGTGCCAGGTATGCGTTGAACAGCACCAGTTCACCGACGGTCATCGCACCGGCTGCGACCATCCGCCCGCCAACGAGTAGCACAAACGCACCAATGGTCCCCAGCATCAACCCGATGATGGGCCAGAGCATACCACTGAGCAGCACATAGCGCAGGTTGAGCGCGCGGTAGCGTTCATTGGATTCGCGAAACACACGAATCTCGGCATCTTCCTGGGCATACGCCTTGATAGTGCGGATGCCGCTAAAGTTTTCCTGGGCGCGGGTCGAAATCTCACCGAACTGATCCTGCACCTTGCGGAAAATCATACGCATGCGCCCGCCGATCACGACGAACAGCACCGCCACCATCGGCAGGAGCAGAACGACAATCGCGGCCAGCACAGGGTTCGTGAGAAACATCAATGTTGCTGCTGTCAGCAGCAGCAATGTCGAGCCGAGCAGGTTACTGACGCCGGGACCGAGGAACATGCGCACCGCCGAGAGATCATTCGTCACTCGTGTCATCAGATCGCCGGTATGCATGGTGCTGAAGAACCCCTGATCGAGTGTCAGCAACTTTGCGAACAACGCCTCGCGCATATCGAAATCGATCAGATGCGACGTACCGATGATCTGGGTGCGCTGTCCATAGCGCAGTACCCCCTCGACGATCGCGGCGAGCAGCAGCAATCCGCCATACTGGAGCAGTCGTTCGAGCACCACGCCGCGCGTATTCAGATCATCGACGGCAAAACGCATGATCTGGGGTATCATTGCGGCGACAGCCGTCGCTGCCAGGGCGCACAGGGCGCCGAGCAGCAACCGACGGCGATAACGTCGCACGAAGGGCCAAAGGCGATGGATCTGATCCACAGATGCACTCCCTCAAGGAAGATAAGCGCCGCCGGATGTCACCCGGCGACGCAGGCTGATTAGTATAGCATGAATCTATCGTCGTGAGTCGTTATTCGAGGGGTAAATGGTCACACTCATTGCAAAAATGGGGCTTTGGATCGCTGAAGCAAAGCTTCAGCAATCCATACAGCGTGGACGTCAACGAGCAATCAAGGTATGGCGTCTTTGCGTCGGCGGGGCAACGTTTCGTGGCGCTTGCCAGTGCCACCCCGCCGACTCTGAATCTCGCGAGCTTCCCCTGAATCCCCGATTATGAACACTGACGGTGGGGAAGTGGTCTTCCGTCACCGTTTGTCAACTGGCGCTGTTGTGCGTCTCAGCGTCGTCCTGGCGGGATGTCAGACGTGGTAGCAACTGCGCTGTAATCAGCGTGGTCAACGGCGACTGATCACCGCTCTCGCTCTGGATGACAATCGGGCGCGGCGCGCGCTTCACTAGTCTCTCAGCCACCTGCAGGCGACGACGTGCCAGTTCGTACTGCAGAACAGCGCGGTTGTCCTGGTACGCCTGACCAAGATACTCCAGCCCGCGCGCCTCATTCTCCGCCTGCCGCAACGTCGCCCGTCCACGCGCTTCGATCTCCCAGCGTACCCGCTGCGCTTCTGTCTCCTTCTCCTGCAACATACGCGCCACATCCTGACGCGCCTTATTGACAGCAGCGCGCACTTCCACCAGCCTGGCGTCACGCACCTTCCTGGAACGCTCGATCTCCAGCCGCACACTATCGATACGTTGTTTCTTAATCAACTCCCACTCGCGCTCATACGCCTGCAACTCTTTGGTCACCCGTTCGCGCGTCGCCAGATGCTGCTGATATTGATCGGGCAACTGGACGTCGGGAATATTGGCGCCGGTGATACGCACACCATACCGCGAGAGCTGACGATTGAGCAATTCCTGCATATCACCCACATCGCTCCCGCGCAGATCATAGGCGCGTTCGGTTTCGACGCGCCGCGCCCGCTGGCGGATCGCGTCCTGCACGGCACTGCTCAGCACCAGATCGAAGTTGCTGGCGCCCAGTCGTCGCACGAATGCGATCGGGTCTTCGATACGAAACTTGAGGAAGAACTCGATCGACTTGAGCGGAATATTCTCGCGCGTTGGCGAAGCCAGCACCGGTGCAGTGTACGGTATCTCGGTGCTGGTATCGACCACCGCTTCCACCTTCTCCCAGGGCATCCAGAGGTAGTGCCGTCCCGGGTTGAGTGTACCGACAATCTTCCCCCAGCGCGAGAGGATGCCGGTTGTTCCCTGTTCGATCTCGACGATTGCCCCGACGATAAAAAAGACCACAGCGGCAGCAAACGCGATCAGGGCAAAGAACCCGACGATCACGCCGATGAATCCGCCGCTGAAGAGCGCAATGCCGGTCAGGTACACGCTCGACGCCAGCAGCAACAACCAGCCAAGGCGCCGCCGGCGTTTTGGAATGACGACCGGAACCAGCTGACCATCTTCGCCCGAACGGAGGAGTTGCTGGATTGCGCTCCAGGCAGCGACTGTCTCTTTGATACGCGAAAATGTACGTTGCGGACTAGTCATGAGCATCCTCACTTTGCTCGAGAGATGCGGCGCCCGGTTCGGCGGCGAGCACACGTCCGATCTGTTCAGCGCGATCCTGAATACGCTGCCGGATCGTGTGCAAACGGTCACGGATCGCTGCAACATCTGCGGGGGAATAGAGCTGCGCATCACCCGTGCCCAGCATCCGCTGCGCAATCGCCAGATAATCGATGTCCTTCTCGTCCCCTTTGCCGATCTGCACGATCTGCGGCAGGTGGTCAGCGACAGCTTCCAGCCGGTCGAGGATATCTTGCTGATAGCGGTACTGCAAAATCTCCGGATACGCGGCGGCGCCAACCGCGCGAATATCGAGCGCCTGCGCCTCGAGCAGCGCGGCGTTGGCACGCGCGGCGCTTTCGGCTTCACTCAACAACTGGCTGGCATACGCATTCGCGCGGTAGACTTCTCGTTCGCGCGCTGTGTCGATCTGCGCCTGGTAGGTGGCGATCTCTGCCTGAATAGCGGAGAGTTCCTCATACAGACTCGCCAGCTCCCTGTTCAGATCGCCCTCGTCCTGCTCTTTACGCAGCGACAGTTCGTACTCATATGTGTACGCCTCTTTCGCCACGCGGATCATCTCCGGTTTGGCAAGGTCGATGCGGTACTCCTGGCTCGATGGCTCAGCGTGGGTGATATTGGCATTGACGAAGCGCACCGCCGGCAGGAACTGCTGATTGAGGGTGTCGAGCAACCCCTGGGTGCTTTCTCCGACCAGATCGTAGATCGCCTCGGCGCGCTGCTCGTAGATCAGCGCGCGGGTGACTTCACTGACCGCGTTTTGCAACTTCTCCTGAAAACCTTTCGCTCCGCCCAGCGTAAAAATGAACGCTGCCGGGTCCTCGATCTTGAATTGAAGAAAGAGATCGACCGATGCATTCACACGCGAAGCGGTTGGCGCTTCACGAATAGGTGCGTTATAGGGGTATTCGCGTGTAACATTGACGATGTAGCTGACCCGCTTCCACGGATCGAGGAGCACCTTGCGACCTGCCGGCGCAATCTCCTCCAGTTTGCCGAAGCGGGTAATCAGCGCCTGACAGCCGTCGGGAATCATAACGAAACTGTTGCGCCAGAGGCTGTAGACCACATAGCCGACGATCAGCAGCCAGTAGTGCGGACCGAAGAACACGACGGCGACGTTCGTCAGACCAAATAAGACCGTATCAATCGCAGCGCTGATCAGCCAGCCGAACAGACCAAACACGCTCAGGAACAGCGTCACGAAAATCCAGACCACCGATCGCGAATTACGCGGAATAACGACTGGTGAGATAATATTCGTTACCTGCCCGCCTCTCTCTGGTTGCTGAAAGTTACGGTTGAGCAATTCCGCCGCCTCTTCCAGCAGTGCGCTCATCTGCTCGATGCGCGTTGCGCCGCTCTCGCCAGCGGAACGTTGCGAGAGAAAGTCACTAGCTTTGATCTTGATCTGTTCCGCATCGCCGCGTTCGAGCAGTTGCCGGGCAACGTCGAGACCTTGCTGAAGACGGCTCATATAGTGGTTCCTTTGTGTCACTACATCTACAAATGAGTCATACGTAGCGATGTGCGTTTGTGTTTCACAATGATTCGATGGATCGCGTTCATCTCTATCGGACTCAGCAGGGAGCGTTCTTTCGGTGAATATCACCACAAAGGCGCGAAGATCGCAACGACTGAACCTCCGGCGGCGTGTCCACCACGAAGGTGCCCCTGGTGCGCATGGGGGCGGCGAGGCGGGACGCGCCCCTACCCGCGATGGAGCGTCCACACGAGGCGCCCCTGCCATTGGGAACAAATGACCGCAACCGGCGCCCTGGCGACGGGAAACAACGCGCCCGGCGCGCATGGAAGACGTCGAGGCAGGCCATGTGCCCGCCTATGGTGTGAGGGACGAACCATGCACCTGCCCCCCCCGACGTCCCGCCAACGCGGAACAACGCGCCCGGCGCGCATGGGAGGCGGCGGGGCGGGCCGTGTGCCTGTCCGCGATGGGCACCCCTGCCATTGGGGATGAATGACTGCAATCGGAGCCCCAAAGCTCGTTCCCATACCTGCGTGCTCAACAGCAGATCGAACGCCCGCAGGCCGTGTATCATCGCTCATGGCAGGTTGTGCATGGCTGATCCCTGCGTGGTCGTTGGGTTCCGGTCAAGCGTACCCTGCCTCCTTTTTTTCGTCTACTGAACAAATAAAGTCGCACCTGGCTTGATGTGTATAGGGCGAAAGATATTTCGCCCCTATGAGCTTGCCTCACGACGCATTCACGCCAATCGAATGTTTTACTCTGTATAGGACTTTACGTATATGATACACTCCATGTATACACCCGGCAGAGAGTTGTCATGCCAGTTTCCCGTGAACACGCCGCGCGCAGCGTTGCGGCAAAGCGCACCGGGATGTCTTGCGCGACTGTCTGCGATCCAAAGAACGCACGAGGTCGTGTTCATGCCTGGGGTAAACGATGTGCTGCGCATACCAATCTATGATCCAAAATCTCTAATCTGGAATAGGAATGGTATTGTGCACAATGACGAATATCGCAATCAGGAGACACGATGATGTCGCTCCCTCACGCCATCCTTGGTCTGCTCACGATCATGCCGATGACCGGCTACGACCTCAAAACCCAGGCGTTTGACCAGACGATCGCTCACTTCTGGCAGGCGGATCAGGCGCAAATTTACCGCACCCTGGCGATGATGGCAGAGTCTGGTTGGGTAGAAAGTACGCTGGAGGTTCAGGAAGGACGTCCCAATCGCAAGGTGTATCATATCACCGAGGCGGGGCGGGCAGAACTGTGCCGCTGGCTGAACACCGAACAACCATTGCCTGTCTACCGCGATCCGTTTCTGGTGCAGATGTTCTTCAGCGACGAACTGGATACCGCCACTGTGCTGCAGCATATTGCCCGCCAGCGTGAAGGACACGCAGCGCGACTGGAGCAATACCGTCACATCCCTCTGCCGCCGCTGGGAAGCTCTGAACTCGACCGTCGGCGGACGTTCTGGCGGTTGACGCTGGAGATGGGGATCGCTCTGGAGCAGATGTATATCGACTGGCTTGACCGCTGTGAGGCGATTGTGCGTGGTATGGACGCAGATCCAGCATCTTCCGGGTGAGGGAACCTGTATCGCTTCCCGTTCGCCATCGCCATCGCAGATGATAGCGATGTGCCTGCACGACGCATTTATCGTTCAGACCCCGCAAGCTGTGTCAGGAGAAGTATCTGCACGATCAGCGTCAGCACACTTCATCGAGCATTATTTCGCTGACGCGCCGCTCCGCCCAAAATGACGATCACCCACACAATGACCACACCACTGATGATCGCGTTGCCCATACCTTCGGCGATCGGCGATGCGCTTACGAAGTCGAACAGCCCATGCCATAACGCTACGACCAGAATGCTGCGTCCACTCCCCCGGTATATCCACGAAAGTAAAACCGACCCCATCGTGATACTGACGATGTAGCCGGCGAACCCGCCTGCTCCGAGCGCGATGAAGTTTTCCTTGTAGAAGAAATATGGCAGATGCCAGGCGCCCCACAACACCCCGATGATGACCGCTGCCTGCACCCACCCGCCAGACTCCATACGGTGGAAGGCAAAGCCGCGCCAGCCGATTTCTTCGCCAAAGCCATAGGTGGCAATCCACAACGCCAGTGCTGCCAGCACGCCAATATTCCCCAGATAATCAACCTCACCGAAGAGCCCCAAGGCTGGAAGGGCGCCGTGGCTCAGTGCATAAACGACGATCGCTGCCAGCCCTAATGCCAGCGGCGTACCCAGACCGATCAGCCACCAGCGCACGCCGACATTGGCGCGAACGATCCGCTGCCACAGGTCAGCCAGCTCTGCCCGCCCGCCGATGATAGCTGTCACAATGAGCGCAGCGATTGTGGGACCAAAGGCGCTGACATAATGCAGCGCCTTTGGTGCGTTGACTGCTCCGTGATAATCTGCGACCAGCAGACCGCCAATCGTCCAAGAGAACGCATACGCAATGACAAAAAACGCAACAATGGGGTAGCGCTGAACAAGGTTCGCCCGCATGATGATTGATTGCGTCGTCACGACTTTCACGTCAGCCTCCCATGCGGCTGCGCCGCACACTGCTCGATGAAAACAACGGCGTAAGTGTTATGGTTTTCCAGTCCATCATCCCTGCGCGCTCGCGCAGGCGAGCTTTGCCCTGGCAGGCGCGATCTTCAGCCCCACGGCATCAGGCGGGGCGCCGCCCGTCGTCAGAGCCGCGCGCCGATCGTATGCAGCGCTATCGGCTATCGGCTATGTTCCCGGTGAGGCGGCATACCGTTAGCCCAAATGGTTGTCTGTACAGTCTCCACGGATGGATCGGTCACGGTGGTCACCATGACTGTAAGAATATATGATTTGTCATATATTATCCTGTGATAGGGCGAGTGTCAATGGTGATCTGAACACTCTACCGTAAAACTTCCCAACAATCCCTTCCACGTGTCTTAACAATATCTGAAGAGGGTCCTGCTACGATACAGGTGCAGGAAGCTATTGCTGGCAGTCGTATCGTATCCAAAGGCTGACCTATGAAGACACATCGATCGAAGAGCCGTCAACGAACATTGACCAATCTGGCGCTCGACGCGGCGCTGTTCATCGCTTTTCTCATTGCCGCCGCACCGCGTTTTACCGGCATTGCCATTCATGAATGGCTGGGGATCGCATTCGGTGCAGCGGTGATGACGCATCTCGTGATCCACTGGACGTGGATCGTCGGAGTGACGCGGCAGTTCTTCAGGCGGGCAACGGGCGCCGCTCGCATCAACTATGTGTTGAACGTTCTGCTCTTCATTATGTTCACGGTGATTATCTTCACCGGATTGATGATTTCGGAGACGGTGCTGCCGTGGTCTGGCATTCGCCTTGAGCGGGATCGCTTCTGGATCCAACTCCACCATCTGGCATCCGATGCAGCGGTCTTTTTGATTGGGTTCCACGTTGCAGTGCACTGGCGCTGGATCGTTGAGACTATGCATCGTCTGCCACGCTTCTTCCGTCCCGTAGAGTCACTCGCAGCGGCGCCGGCGCTGACACAGGAGGATCGACGATGAAAACGCTCTGGCGAGTACTCATTATTCTGGCAGCTGCATCGGTTGTCGTTGCCGCGCTGGTTGCGCTCCGGCAGACAGGATGGGCTGAAACATGGTTGCCAGATGCGGATCGCGCACACTTCGAGGCGGGAATAGAACGCGGCCGATTCGCGCCTGATGGCTTCGAGCGCCACGAGCGCGGCGGATTGACCGGCGAACGTGATCGCATTGATCGTGGTCATGGCGCAGAGCGCACACCCGATGCGCGTGATATCATTGAAGTCGTCAGGAATCTGCTGATCATTGGTGTGATTGTTGCGCTGGTCGTGGGGGCATCGTTGATTGCACGTCGTTTGCTGCGTCGCCGCTCCCCGCCGCGCGCTGAAGCAGGACCTCTGGCATGAGCACGATTCTGGTCGTCGATGACGAGCCGGCGCTGCGGGATATGCTCCGGCTCTATCTCGAACAGGAAGGATTTCACGTCGTCGAAGCGGGCGATGGACGGCGCGCGCTGTATGTGGCGCGTGTCGAGAAGCCCGATCTGGTCGTCCTCGACCTGATGATGCCAGAAATGGGCGGGTACGAATTTCTGCGCGCCTTCGCCAAAGAGTCGCGCACGCCGGTGATCGTTCTGACTGCGAAAATCGAGGATACCGACAAAATCCTTGGGCTGGAACTGGGCGCCGATGATTACGTGACCAAGCCGTTCAACGTTCGTGAACTGATTGCCCGCATCCGGGCCGTTTTGCGTCGCACGCAGCAGGCGCCGCTCGAACCGGATGTTCTGCGTGCCGCCGATATCGTGCTCGACCGTACCGGGCGAACGGTGCGCGTCGGAGGGCGGTTTGTCGATCTGACGCCATCAGAGTTTGCTATTTTGGCCACACTCATGGCGGCGCCGGGGCAGGTCTTTTCGCGGCTCGACCTGCTCGACCGCGTCTCTGGTGATGCCTTCGAGGGCTCGGAGCGCACAATCGATGTGCACATTCGCAACCTCCGCGCCAAAATCGAAGATGATCCGCGCAATCCGCGCTATGTCGAAACCGTATACGGTATGGGGTACCGTTTTGCGCTGTCGCGCACGATGGACCCCTCGAAGACCGGCGCATGATGATGCGATCCCTGACACTCAAACTGACGCTGGCGTTTCTGCTGGTCGGGCTGATCGGCTCACTCCTGGTTGCGCTGATCGTCGGGTTGCGCACCCGCTCTGAAGTCGATCGCTTCCTCTCGATCCGCGATCGAACTATTCTGCTGAATGCGCTGCGCTCGTACCACCAGACGAACGGCGGATGGCAGGGGGTCGAGCAACTGCTCGAACGAACGGCGCCGCTCGATTTTTACAGCCGGAACCTGATCCTGGCGGATACGAACGGCGTGGTGGTGTACGGGCGTCGGCCCTACCTTCCTGGTCGTCAGCTGGGACGAAGCGCGATTGCGCGTGCCGAGCCGCTGCGATCCGACGGTGAGATCATCGGCTATTTCTTCTTTGTCGGTCCGCCACCGATCCCGATCCTCAGCGACCCGCGGTGGGCAGCCGAATCTGCGCTGTTGCAACGACTCGCGGTGGCAACGGTGCTGAGCGCAATTGGCGCCACGGTCGTGGCGCTGGTGGTTGGCATGGTGCTGGCGCGCACGCTGACCCGTCCCATTCGTGAGTTGACGGCGGCGACGCGCGCGATGGCGCAGGGACGGCTCGATCAGCGGGTGACGGTGCGTTCACGTGATGAAATCGGTGAACTGGCGCAGGCATTCAACCAGATGAGCGCCGATCTGGGTCGAGCTATCCAGGTGCGCCGCCAGATGACCGCTGACCTGGCGCACGACTTGCGCACGCCGCTGAGTATTCTGCGTGGCTACACTGAGGGGTTGCAGGATGGACGGATAAGCGGCTCGCCCCACATCTATCAGGTGA
>JBEPYG010000012.1:0-29167 GCA_041641515.1 Roseiflexus sp. | reverse complement strand
GCCCAGGTTGCGCGCCACATTGCCTGTTGCCAGCTCCGGCAGCGAGTAGTCGAGCAGCGGGTTCGCCTGATACTGCGGGAAACTCTGCCCGCCAATCGTTTGCGCCCACACATTGAGGAACGACCAAGCGCCGGTGATGCCCAGCGCCACACGCGCCCACCATTGCGCTCCCCACACTGCAATGAACGCGCCAATGCCGAATGCCAAGAATGGCAGCATCGGCACGAGGTAGCGCGGTCCGACGCCAAAACCGCCGCTCCACATCACCGAAGACCCGTTGAACAGCAGAAAACTGGCGACTGCCCAGGCGCAGACCGCCAGTTCACGACGATGCGCACCGGTGCGCCACCAGGCGACGAACCCCGCGAGACCGATCAGCAGCACCGGCGCCAACAGAAAGAGACCGCGATGGACACCGAACGTAATCCCCCACAGCGCCTCACGGTTCGGACCCGCAAGACTCATAAAACCAGTCTGATGTTCCGCCTGCCACAGCTCCGAATATTTGTAGCCAACCGGCAGCACCGTGCCAAAAATCGCGTAGTTATACCCCATCATCAGCGCCAGCGGCGGAACGCCTGCCAGCGCCGCACCCACAATCCAGCGACGGTCAGGCAGCACAGCCAGCAGATACAACCCGACAGCCGCAACAATCAATGCCGCCGGATACTCGGTAATCAACGTCCATCCCAGCAGCACCCCAATAACCAGCGACCAGCGCGGCGAGAGGCGGCGCTGCCCGATCAGGAACGCCATCCAGAACGATCCAAACAGCATCGCCGCCACCTGCTGATGCCCTATGAATGCATTCGAGTATGGAAAGGCAGGTGTCGCCAGCCCATAGATCAGTGCGATCACCATGCGCCAGCCCGCTCCCAGACCGAACAATGCCAGAAAACGGTACAGCACGACACCAAGCAACGCGGCAGGAACCGCAACCGTCACTAGCGACACAATCATCAGCACCAGCGCAAAATAGACCTTGTCAGTCGCCAGACCACTCCCATCCGGTCGAAGTGTCTCACCAAACGCGGCTGACGAACCGATCCGCTCGATCAACTGCTGAACCGGCGCCGTCTGCAATAGGGGACGAACCGCAGCATAGACGGGCACAGCCAGGAACGACGTCCCAGGCGCCTTGTCGCTGTAATAGTGCCCGTTGTACTTCGCATAATCGCCGGTATTGGCAACGAAGCGGTCGATCTGGAACGACCCATCGTCCACAATTGCCAGCGTCAGGTTCAGGCGCGAATTCTGGTTCCAGTCCGCCCAGCGCGGCGGGAAGTACGCATAGCACGCCAGCAGGACAAGAAACAGCAGAATATCGACGCGAAATCGGCGCAAGAGGTGCATAGTCGTATCCTACCCATTCGGCAGATGAAGCGTGGTCACCCGGTAAATCGTCGTATCGCCTTCGGAGAAAACCTCTGTCAGATAGTGTCCGATAGCCGGCGCGAGCGCATCAGTCGCCTGGTCGCGCTCACGGGTGACAATGTATGTCACCCCGTATCGCGCCAGGATCTCCCGACGACGCGCATGCGGTACGGCAGGGTCGAACACCTCCCGAACCATCGCCTGCTTCTCGTAGAAATCAAGTGTGCCTGCCCAGTGTGCCAGGAAGGCGCGGGCATCGGAACGTACCGGCACATGCTGCCCATATTCGAGGTCTGCCAACACAACATCACCAGATGTTGCATGCGTTTCAAGCCAAGCTAGTGACTCCGCCTCGCCGCGCGTCAGATAGTACGGCGCCTCGAGACGGCGGAACTCCACAAGCCGCCAGGCGATAAGGTACACATTTGTTGCAACCATCAGTGCGCAGAGTGTGGCGAGCGCTGGTTTCAGCAATGAAGAACGGCGCTGCTGCAACCATGGCACAATACGCGTTGTCAGCGCCGAAGATGCCAGGATAGCAATCGGCATTTGCCATCCGAGCAGGAGATGTATTTGGAATTTCACAGGCAGATACGCCAGCACAAAGTGCAGCAGAAACCAGACAGCAACCAGCGCCTCTGCATCGTTCCGACTCTGCAGGGCGTGTCGTCGAAACCCGGCCAGCGCCAGCAGAAATGGAACGCCGAGCAAGATTGGCAATTGCCACGGTGGTGGTGTCCACGCTCCGGCATTATCGAACTGGCTCAATTTCCTGCCCCAGGTAGGGTCGAGGAGCACCAGCGCCGACAGATAGGCAGCAGCAGGTGCAGACAGTGCGAAGATGATCAGACCGCAACGGAACAAAAACGCAGGAAAACGTCGATCACGCAGCCAGATGAGCAACCCAAACGAAGCCATCACTGCATAAATGGTGAGCAGATCATACGCATGCTGCAACCCCAGCACTGCTCCCAGGATGCCACACAGCACCGCATAGCGATACTGTCCTGTCCGAACTGCCTGGAGCAGCAACGCCATCATTGCCACGATGAGTGCTAGCGCCATGCCGAAATGCGGAAATGCCATCAGAATGAAGAAGGTGTTTGGCTCAGACGTGTAAATCGAGAAAGGGAACGGCGCCTCTGGGAGACGTGCGGCATACTTGACGACAATCCAGATAATCCCCAAGCCGCCGCCGAAGACGAAGATCAGATATGCCAGCCGTCGTTGCCGAACATCGGCCACCGCCAGATTCAGAAAAGCATACCCCGCCGCAAGCGTCGCTGCCGCTGCGACGATTCGCAATCCTGACCAGAGGGCAGGGTACTCGAGCTCGGTCAATGCGCCAATACGCCCAACAACCCACCAGAGGAGATTGAAGAACGCTGGAGCATTCGGTTCCGGGGTCAACCGATTCGGCGCCAGCGGCTCACGCCCCAGGTCGCGCATCCAGGCGAAGTACTGGGCGTGGTCTTGCATGTTGTACACAATGCCGGTAAATCGATGCTCCGGAGTTGCAAGCATGTACCCGGCAAGTATCGGCAGTGAGCTGAGAACTAATGCCATCGTCCATACGAGGGCAAGAAACAGTCGCTCGCGCGAACGTGTCGCCGGTGTTGCGATGTCTGCCGCTGCTGCTGGTGTGGTGACCGCCATAGTGTTCTTTTCCTATCTGACTTTGCCGGAAGCGCTCTTCAGACAGGTATACCGTAGCACGCCGGGATGACGGCGTTCTGTACCGAAAGAGATGGCGGGTGATAATTCTGTAACTTCCAGCCGTGAGTCGTCCGGCACAACGCGGAACTGTTCACGATTGGGGGTGTGGAAGTCTCCGAGAACACAAATCGGCGGCGGGATAGCTGTCGCAAGCGCCATGAGACGTTGCCCCGCCGATGCAAAAACACTATGTTGACGACACATCTGAACACACACCACACCATGTGGTGATGAACGTTCTGAATTAGAAACGTCTGCTTCGTCGGCGGCGCAACGCATACACCCCGATGATGAGGCCAATCGGTGACAGTAACGCCAGCGCCAGCACCGGCAATGCGGCCGTCTCCCAGCGGGGAGGTCCGCTGATCGGCGGTGTAGCTGCAATATCTGCCGGGAGAGGAGTTGGAGATGGAGGGATTGGCGTGGCGGTTGGCAACGCTTCTGGCACTGCTGTCGGAACAGGAGTGAACAACGGTAGCGGCGCCGTTTCAGGAAGGTTAAGCTGGCGCGAGCTGTACCAGACGCGGTAGCGTTCACGGTCGTCCAGAGGTCGCCCATCCGCTTTGCGCGTGTACCAGACAGCGTGAAGTTTATTGCCGTTCGAGACAGCGATGACAGGCCATTCCGGGTAGAATTCATTGGCTGAAACGATCTCAGGTGTACTCCAGCGTGAACCGTTCCATACCAGATGCAAGACCATCGATGGAACAGTGCCGGGGACGAAACTGGATAGCGCGGTTGGGTAGCCGACCACCAAGAGGTGTACATTTCCTGCACCATCGGTAGCCATGGAGTACTGATCCAAATCATTGCCAAGAGTGTCACGCGCAACAACTCCCGGAACAGTTTCAGGTGCACTCCACGTGTCGCCGCCGTCACGCGAGTACTGGTAGTAGATGCTTCCTCTCAACGTCCGGTAGACAACGATTGGGTTATCCTGAGCGGCGATACCGATGGTTGTCTGTTGTACCGCATCATCAGGGACGGTGAAATAGACCGGTGGTCGCCAAGTCTGTCCGCGATCATCGGAGCGACGGTACACACCCTGTTTTGGTTTGCCCAAACCAACGTACCAGTCCTTCCCTTGGTCCCAGACCACATGCACCCGATCGCGACTATCCACCTTCACCTGGGGACGGTTATCACCGTAAGGAGAGTTCGATAGATTGATCGGCTCTGACCAGCTCGTACCGCCACTATCCGAATAGCGGTAGAACAGATTGGCGCAGTTTGGACACTCTGGACGCGGTTTTCCCGGTTCGTCCGGAACTCCCTGCGACCAGAAAGCGTGCAACCGCGCCATACTGTCCACTCCCAGTGCGACATAATATCCACCGGCGCCGACGGTGTGCGGTTCACTCCAGGCTGTAGCAGTCCATGCACGATCCCATGGTGCACTGACGTGCCGGATCGTCGTTCCCATACGGAGGAGCACGTGGATATGACCATCCCGACTCATGACAATGCTATTGCGAACGGTATACCCGCCTATCGCAGCCTGAACGACGTTATTCACCGGGGACCAGACACCGTCGCGTAACTCGCGGTACATCAGCAGATCGATGCTTCCTTCGGGACCGGCCGTTGTTGCGATACCGCTGAACCACACAATATGAACGCTTCCCGTTGGTCCAATCGCAAGGCTTGGAAACCACGAGGAACCATAGCGGACGGGTTTCTGTCCGGCAGGAAGCGGGGCGGGTGTCACCTGTGCCGTGCTCTCGTCCACCACCGGCGGCGACACCTCGAAAGGCGTTGTCCATCGATATTGCTGTGCTAGCGCAGGGGATGCGGAAAGCATTGCAGCAACAAGAAACAGAACCTGGATTGTCACCGTCACCAGCGATTTCATGGCATTTCCCGCGTTGTGTCGAGCGTGCGCTGACGATCGATGATCTGTCTGAGGCTGATAAGTGTGCCGATAAAAATCCAGCTATAGACCGTATATCGGTAGCCGGAGATGGTCTGATTGTACGGAAACGGCAGAATCCAGTCAC
The DNA here is from genome assembly GCA_041641515.1 of Roseiflexus sp. Lineage (GTDB taxonomy): Bacteria > Chloroflexota > Chloroflexia > Chloroflexales > Roseiflexaceae > Roseiflexus. Next base: position 24,080 of record JBEPYG010000012.1, on the reverse strand, counting down.
CGAAGAACATTGATGCCTGCGCGCCGATCCAGCCGCTGACGATGATCAGTGCCATAGTTTTGAGAAACCCAGGCGGCGCCTCGCGGTAGAGTCGAAGACCCTCACGTATGCTCGCGATAGCGAACCAGAGCCAGATGATGGAACCAACTAAGCCGAACTGAGCAATGATGTCCAGATAGTTATTGTGCGTTGAACGCGCATCGTGGGGAAAGTAGGTCATATAGTACGGCGCATAGCCGCCTGGTCCGGTGCCAAACAGCCAGTGATCGCCAACCACACGTAGATTGATTTCCCACATGCCGATGCGACCGTCGGCGCCTTCGTTCAATTCCTCCTCGATCATCTGGTGGAAGAAATCCTGCTGCAGCGCCACGACCAGAACAGTAGCAACAGTGAGCACAACAAACCAGCGCCATGATCGGAGGAATGTTGCCGCAAAGATGGCAATGACGGTCGGAATCCACCCTGATTTCCAGAGCAGATTGACCAGCATCGTCTGATACAGATTGGCGATGATGAGCGCCAGCAAAAGCAATCGCCAGTACCATCTGATCTCCGAATGGGCAATAAGGAGCGCATATGCAGGAATAACTGTCCACAATCCCCAGAGACCACGATCGGCGAGAATGCCATGATCGATATTTGCAATTCGGAAGATCGTCATCAAGGCGCCAAAGAACACAAAACTTCCGACGATGTATTTGAGTCTTCCCTCAGTTTGCACAAAGTTGCCGATCAAGAGTGCCGCTCCGATGGACACCATATATGCGATAAGTGTGGTGATCTGAACAACAATAAAATTGCGAAAGATACCCATATTGAGGATAGGGTCACGCCACACAATACCCCAGATGAGAGATATGGTACACGTAACGCAAAACACAAGCATCGGTCGGTTGATCGGCGAGGGCGCCAGGCGCCAGGAGTTGCGGATCGCCATTGACGTGATCCAGATGCCGCACAGCGCGAGCACAATAATCAGCACAACAGGAATATTGGTATATGTTCCTGTAGGTATGTAGATCGGGATCGCCAGCGCCGCGATCGGCAGGATCAGCACCATCCAGTCGAAGCGGCGACTGACGAGAAAGAATGCCGGTATCGCTGCCAGCGGACCAAAGATCGCCAGCGCGACGAACTTACGGTCTGCGCCGATCACATACCCCGCTGCCAGGCTCAGCCCAAGCACGCCCAGCAAGATGCCAGCAATCAGCAGCCAGCGGCGTCGCAAACCGCCGCCGGTTATTCTGCTGCCGAAGGAATATGCGTGCTGTGCAAAGAATGTTCGCATCCGATGACTCAAAACATCCACACAATACGCAGGAGCGCCAGGTAGTCTTGTGTCGCACTGCGCGTCTCCTGATTACCAGAAACTGCGCCGATCAGCGATCCGGCAATGATACGCCCAACACTCGACACGGACAGAATCGTTTTGTACCACTGCGCAGTACGCTGACCATAGTGTTTGCGAAAAAACTTTACCCGGCTCTGGTAGAGCCGCAGAAAAGACTCACGACGAACTCGCCTCGAACTTCCTCCCCAGAGATGTGTTGCGGATACCGTTGGCAGATAGTAGTTCCTGAGCCCTGCCTGCTGGAGACGATAACAAAGATCGATCTCTTCTGAATACATGAAAAATTGCTCGTCGAAGAGGCCGGTGCGTCTGACGACATCGCTACGCACCATAAGACACGCACCCATCAATGAGTCAACCGCACGTGTATCGTTCATGTCCCAGAAGGTCATCTGGTATCGACCAAACACCGAACTCCTGGGGAAGAGTCTGTCCAGGAAGAGCGCACCCCAGATCTCTGTGGTTAGTGTCGGAAATGCAAAACATGAGCGCTGGAGCGAGCCGTCTTCGTAGTAAAGCCGACAACCGACCGATCCCGCGTCTGGATGTGCATCCATAAAGGCGACCATGCCATCGACGGCTCCATCGTGAACGAATGCATCGGTATTCAGAAGGAGAATATAACGGCCCTCAGCGAGTTCCAGCGCTTGATTATTTGCTCGTCCAAACCCAACATTCTCTGCATTGACGAGCAGTGTCACTTCGGGAAATCGTTGTTGCACCATGGCGACACTGCCATCCGATGATGCATTGTCAACGACAATAACCTGCAGTGTGACCCGGTGCGTTGTTGTGAACAACGCTGTTAGCGCGCGCTCGAGGAGTGCGCATCCGTTCCAGTTCACCAGGATTGCTGTAACATCTATCTGACGCATAGTTTATCAATTGAGCGGGTGTCTGTAGCGGTCCTTATTTATGAACAGACTGCTGTCTGTGATTTTTCTACAACGTGGTTGAGAAGCGAATTGAACTGTTCTCCGATAACCCCCCAGTCATACCGTTCGACAACCCGACGGCGACCTTCAGCTGCCAGCCGCATCCGCATATCCGGTCGTTCGAGTAGGTTGAGCGTTGCATCGGCAAACGCATCGGCGGTCTGGGCAATTAGCACGTGGACGTTGTGCTCGAGATCGAGTCCTTCAACCCCTTTGGGAGTCGAGACAACCGGTGTTCCAAGCGCAAGCGCCTCCAGGACTTTGAGACGGGTGCCGCTTCCCTCACGCAATGGAACCACTTCGCACCACGCGCGCGTTACTTCAGTTCGGATATCGGGAACAAGCCCCAGGACATCTACGCCATCGAGTGATGGCAATGCAGCAATCTGGTCTGGTTCAACCTTTCCGGTAATCCGCAGGCGAACGCCTGGTCGTTTGCGGCGTATCTGCGGGAAGATGTCTCGCAGAAAATAGTGCATTGCATCCAGGTTGGCACTGTACGTCAGTGAGCCGGGGTAGATGAGCGTGTCGGGTTGTGGCACACCCTCCTGTCCGGTAACGCTGCTGACATCTGCACCGTTTGGGATGAGTGCCAGAGATGTGCGCGCTTGCGCCAGACGCCGGACACAGTCGAGTTCCTCCTGTGAAACCACGCTGCAGGCATCGAATGAGCGCAGGAGATGCTGCACGTAGGATCGTTGTTTCTGCCATGTCAGCCAGGCGCGCAACCTGCCCTGCGGAGAGGGCGCCTGGCGCCAGGCGGCGAATCCGGTCAGTTCTGGATCGTCGAGAAGACGGACGACGCCGGGAATGCCGACAGCGTAAATGGCAGTCGCGAGTTCTATCGCCAGAACCACATCTGGTTTCAGCATCGCAGCTCGTTCACGCACCACCGTGCTTGCCTGGGGACTCCAGCGAAGACGGACTGACGCCGGCTGGGTGTGCCACAAACTGGCAATAACATCGCGAAAACGTGGATGAACGTGTGGAACCGATAGCGCCATTGCCGATGCACACAGCTGATCGATTTCTCGCCGCTGTGTCGTATCTGCGCTGCCGTACGTGAGTGCAACCAGATGGATGTCGTGCTGGCGAGCGAGGGCGCGCAGAAGATGCAGAATGCGCAGCTTGATGCCATTATCCGCCGGCTCCGGCCACCAGGATGTGAGTGCAAGGATGCGCATTGTTGTTACCTCACCGACCAGCTCGCACGGCAGCAGGCGTTCGATATGCCGGCTGCGCTGCCTGCTCGTAACTTTCTAGAATGCGTTGTGCGGTTTTGCGCCAGCTGAATTGCGATGCATGGGCGAACCCACGTTCACGCAGGCGTGCTCTTTCTGCCGGGTCGGTCAGCAGCTGCTCGAGATACACCGCAAGTGTGGCGTCATCTTCGGCATCCATCACCAGTGCTGCATCGCCGGCAACCTCCGGCAGCGGACCGCGATCCGAAACAATCACCGGTGCGCCACAAACCATCGCTTCAAGCACCGGAATGCCGAATCCTTCGAACCATGACGGAAAAACGAAAACGTCCGCCAGATTGTACAGGGTCACCAGATCGGCGCGCGGCGGATTGATCAGCAGGAGTGCGCGGTCGCGCTCGACCGCTTCGAACACGATTGGCAGCGGCGCAGGGTGCCGTGAGAAGAAGACGATTCGATACGTCTGGCGCAACGCCTCCGGCAGTCGTCGCCACGCGCGCACCAGCACCCCTGGGTTCTTCAGTGCATCCGCCAGTACGAAACGTTCGCCAATTCCGTAGCGCCGGCGCACATCGTCGAGCGTTGTCTGGTTCTCGATCCGTCGCATATCCGGCGTCGGTGCGTGGGGGATGGGGATGATTCGCTGCGGATCGAAGCGGCAGTAGCGCAGAATGTCCTGTTTCGCGTGCTGCGAAACGGTCAACAGCAGATCGGCGTCGCGCAGCATCAGCCGTGACCCGATGTACAGATAGGTCGTCATAGCCATCGAACGCAATGTGCGGCGCGAACCAGAGCTGAAAAGGGTCTCTCGCAGCGGCATGATCGTCAACGCATCGTGCAAGGTCACGACGGTAGACGCGCCGGGCACGCGGAAACCGTAGTTTGCCGGGTAATGCACGACGTCGAGACGGTCGCGCGCCATGGCGCGCCGCAGTCCGACATAATCCAGGTACACGCTGGAATAGGGTCCGCGGTAGGGAAGCAGACGCATGGTAACATGCGGCGGCAGGTTCTCCAGCTCGAACGGTCGCTTGGTGTCGGCGTAGAGAAAGACCTGGTGATCGGCAGCGATCACGCACAACTCTGCGACGAAGTGCTTGATGTAGGTGTGGACGCCTCCCACCAGTCCGTGGGAGAGATAGCGCACATCGATGCCGATCCGCATGGGTTCCTCCTACTGTCCGATGACGACATCGCCTTCGTTCAGACCACTCAGAATCTCCACGCGATCCGCGGTTGTCAGACCAGTCTCGATATCGACCCGCTCAGGGCGATCGCCACGTTGTACCAGGACATAACTGCGCGAGTCGGCGCGAATAGCTTTCGGCGGCAACCAGAGCACTCCTTCCCGGCGCGCCAGCACAACCGTGACGGTTGCCGCATCGCCGGATGCCAGTTGCAGATCGGCGGGCTCGTAGGCGATATGGTAGCCGCTGATAGCGCCACCCGTTCCACTGCCGGGTACGCTGGTCACCGTTCCCTGGTATGTTTTACCAGGGTAGCGCGCAAACGTGATTAATACAGGCTGACCGGTGACCAGTGGCGTTGAACTGCTCGGAACCAAGACTTCCAGCGCATCGGCGGAGACCGATGGATCCAGCGCAATGAATGCCGGTTCTCCGGCGCGAATGACGGAGCCAGGCGCGATGTTGATCGCCAGGATGCTCCCGTCGAACCCGGCAACCAGTTTGAGCGCCTCAATCTGACGGCGGATGCCTTCCACTTCCTGCCTGGTTTCCTCGACCGCGCGTTCGAGAGCCGGATCGACACGGATGGCGCTACGCGCCTGCTCGACGGCCAGTTCCGCCAGTGCGACATTGCGCCGCGCTTCCGCCACCTTGAGCGGGTCTGGACCCTTGAGCAGTTCATCGAGCGCCGCTTGGGCAATCACCACCTGCGCCTCAGCAGCCTGGACAGCGGCAATTTCATTGTTGCGCGCGGTGTCATACTCGATCTGAAGCCGTGCGACTTCTTCTTCAGCTGTGCGCAGTGCATCACCTGCCCTGGCAAGGCGCTCCTGCGCGCTGTTATTCGTCTTGTCTTGCTCCGCAGCGTACAGGGCGGTGCTGAACTCTGCCTGCGCAGCGATCAGACGCTTCTGTGCCTGTTGCAGTGCAAGTTCTGCACGGGTTTTGACAGCTGATGCATCGTTGCGTGCTCGATCACGAGCTGCTTCGGCCTGCTGGAGCGCCGCGCGCGCCGTTGCAACTCTGGCGGGGTCGGGTGGAGCGAGTAACTGTGCCAGCGCTGCGCGTGCTGCTTCCAGGTCAATTTCTGCACGTCGCAGCGGGAAGCGCAGATCGCCAAGTGCGCGTTCCAGCTGCTGCTGCGCCTGGGTATACTGCCGCTGCGCCTGGGAGAGACGATCACTCAGTTCGCCAGGGTCTAGCTCTGCCAGCACCTGACCCTTCGTGATACTGGTATTTGGTGTTACATTGACCGATTTGACAACGCCATCAACGGCGAAGGAGAGTTCGCGTTCCCCAACCGCAGCAACCCGCCCCTGCAACTCTGCGCTTCGCTCAATCGTTCCACGCTGGACGGTGTACGTTGTCAACACCGGACGTACCGGCGTCGGAACGGCAGTTGGAGCAGGAGTCGCCGTTGCCGGCGGCGGCGTCCAGACTTCAGGGGTGGCAGGCGCAGAAGCCAGTGACCCACACGCTGAGAGCAGGATGCTCCCAATCAAACCAAGTGCAACGATCATCTTCCGCATAACCGCGATCTCCTTCCATGAGATGCCGTGCCTGCAGTGCTGGCAGGTGAACCTGCCGCAACTATAGCACGCGGGTGTGACGGCGCTCTAAATGGGCAGGGATGACGACTAACGATATTGTCATTCAGATGGTGTCGGGTTGCAGGATGAAGCTTGCATAACCTGTCACACGTCGCACGTTCCACGTCCCCGCATTCCCACGTTTCCACGTTCTTGTTCGATGAAATGTTATTAATTCAGATAACGCGATGATGAGATGACGAGAGAGGTTTGCGCCCACCTTCTCACACCATCTCCCACTTGCCGAATCTTCCGCGCCAGAAGTCCATCCAGGCAGAGCGCATCCCGATGCGCCCTGAACGGGTGCGCCATTTTGGTCGCAGGACCAGACTGAGGTAGGTGCGCAAATCCTGCACGATCAATGCGTGGAGCCAGGTGGAAAGCGGGGCGCCGGTTGCACGCAGGAAGAGCAACCGGTTACGGGTCATGTAGTACGCCAGGTATTCCCTGTCGAAGCGGGCATTGAGGGGGATTTTGTGCAGCACCCGCGCCTGCGGCACGTGCAGAATGCGGAATCCGGCGCGCCCGATACGGACGCACCATTCAGTTTCCTCAAAGTACATAAAGAATCGCTCATCGAGCAATCCGGCGCGCTCCAGTACAGCGCGTTTGACCAGCAACGCGCATCCGGTTACGAAATCGACCCTGGCAGGCTCACGATACTGACCGCAGTCGACTTCATTCGTGCGCATTACGGCAATACCGCGCTTCCAGTCGATCATGCCGCCGGCTGACCAGATCAGGTCAGGACGTTCATAATAGGTGATCGTCGGTCCGGTTGCTCCGATCGTCGGGTCGGACTCGGCGACGGCGACTAGATGGTCGAGGAAATCGGGTGCAACTTCGGTATCGTTGTTGAGCAACAAAGCATAGTCGTACCCGTGGCGCAGCATATAGCGCAGACCGACATTGTTGCCTGCTGCAAACCCAAGGTTGGCGCCGTTCTCGATCACAGTCACCTGCGGAAATCGATTGCGCACCTTCTCCGGTGTGCCGTCGCTTGAGGCATTGTCAAGCACCAGGATGTCGAATGATGGATACTCAACATGCTGCAACGACTCTAGGCACGCCAGCGTATCAGCGACGCCGTTGTAGCAGAGGATGATGATCAAGACTCGCGGTGGCATTGGTGTCATTTCTCTGGCACCGGCGCAGCGTGTCTGGCAATGACATTGTCGTAAATGGCGAGGAGCTGCACCATTTCGTCATCGATGCTGCGTGGTTGCTGAATGCCGGATCGCAGGCGCGGCAGGAGATCAGGCTCATCGAGCACCCGCTGCAAGATGCGCGCGAGATTACGTGCATCGTTCGGTTGAAAGTGAAGCCCATCAACCCCGTCGCGCACCAATTCTGCCATACCACCCAACGCGGCGGTGATAACCGGTGTGCCTGCGGCATGCGCTTCCAGGATTGACAGTGGCGAGTTTTCGTACCACGTCGAAGGAACCACTGCGACGTCGAGAGCGGCAAGCGTTGCAGGAACAGATGCATTGTCAATTCTTCCGTGAAAACGGATGCGCGGGTCTGAACCTGCCAGCTGGCGCAGCCGGGTAACGTATGCCGGATTCGCGCTCAATCCTCCATAGATATGCAACTCGATCCGACCGGATCGCACCTGCAATTGCTGAAATGCAGTAATGAGCAAATGCACGCCTTTATGCGGTGCGATCTGCCCGATAAACCCGATTCGGATCACTCCGTTCTCATGCTGTCGCGGACCACGGACAAACGGTGTGAGATCGAGACCATTCCGGGAGATATGAAGTCGCTCTGGTTGCACAAACGCGCGCACCTGGTCGGCGAGGAAACGAGATGGCGCGATCACTGCATCCGGCCATGCCAATGCAGACAGCAAAGCGTTGCGCCGCGCTGCGATATGTGCGCGTCCTGGATCGAACCCGGAGCGCAACACAATTCTACCGAACAGACCACCTGTCATTTCTTCGGGGACACGAAAGCGACGCCGATCGAGCTGCATGCACCAGGCGCACCCGGCAGGATCGTCGGGGACGGCGCGGCAGAGTGTGTCATCGCCGCGCAGCAGCGTAAATCGTGGACAGATGAACCAGTAATCGTGCAGGGTCAGGACGGTTGGAACTCCTGCGGTAACAGCAGCGCGCAGCGGCGCAATGCCGATCAGATAACCAGCCTGAAAATGCGCCAGATCTGGACGTGTCTGTTCGAGATAGCGGGCAAACCATGCGCCGATCAATCGGTTATCGTACTCCCAGTTTTGCTCGCCTGCCTCCAGGTTGAAATGCAGGCGGTGAACCGGAATGCCATCATAGGTATCGGAGACAACGTCGAGTTTGCCGTTCGTCTCGTGTTCGACCGACTCGACAGCGACGACTTCGACCAGGTGTCCATGGCGCTGCAGCCAGCGCGCCAGTCGGTAGGTGTAGAGTTCTGCCCCTGCCGTGTATCGAGGCAAAAAATGATGGACTGGCAGAACGATCCGCACAACGCCTCCTTATCTGGTTTCCGCAGCTACACGCCGCGCAGCAAGAATGCCACGCACAAACGCTGCCTCGTCCGGTCCGATAACGCGCATCGCCAGCAGTAACCCGCCGTAGATCGCGCCGCCGAGCGCAATCGTGGCTAGCACCGGCAGACTGCGTGTCAGGTAGACCAGCGCAGCCATGGCAGCAACCGCCAGTGCCGAGCGTACAAGTGCCCCCCACTGCATTCGTCCCAACAGGTCGCGCATCAACCAGACGTACTGTACGACCAGGACAGCTTCGGTAATGACGGTGATGATGGCCGCTGCCAACACGCCATAGATCGGTATGAAGATGAGATTAGCCACAACGTTCACACTGCTGCTGACAATGATCGCGCGTGCCACCAGCGCTTCACGCCCCGCAATGACCACCACATAGCCGAGAAACTCCGAGAGGAACATCAACGGCAAGACCCAGATAAGGATAGCGAACAGCGGGGCAGTTGGTGCATAATCTGCGCCGAACAACAACCCGATCAGCGGATCTGCAACAATAAAGCCTCCAACAGCTATTGGCAACGCGACCAGCATCAGGTACCGCAATACCCGTTCGTACACGATGGGGAGCGTCTCCGGCGCTGTGACCGATTGCCGTGACAACGATGGGTAGAGCGCTGTGTTGAGCACGTTCGATAGCGTCACGAGCGAGAAGATGAGATTATACGCCGCGTTGTAATGTCCAGTCGCGGTATCACCACTGTAAATATTGAGTAGCACGGTATCGAAGCGGTACGAAATACCCAGCGTCAAGCCAATCACGCCGAACGGAAACGCCGCGCGCAACAGCGGTAGCCAGCGCTGCCAGGTGATGCGACCAGGACGAACGCCGAGACGCAGCACAGCGCGCACGACCAGCGCCGTCATCAGGGTTACGCCGATCATGGTCGCAATGATCAACCCGTAGTACCCAAACCCCAGCCAGAGGGCAAAGCCACCGATTGTCACGAACGCAAGCTGATTGACAACCTGCATGCCCGACACCAGATCGAGCCGTTCATAGCCCGATAACACTGCTTCGGAGCTGCCGTGGACGGCATAGATCAGCACAGTCACCGAATTGATAGCGATTGCGCCGATCATTAGGAGCGGACGTCCGGTCAGGATTGCCGCACTGACCACCATGATCCCAGCGATCACCGACAGGATCAGGCGCAGAGTCAGCACATCGGCGTACAGTGCCTGGATGCGCTCCTTCCCATCGGGTTGATCGCGCAGACGCGCCACCTCGCGCACCGTGTACGGACTGAGCCCCAGGTCGGCAATGAACAGGAATACGCTGCCAAACCCGAGCACAGCGGCATACTGCCCGAAATCGGTCGCCCCCAGGTTGCGGATGACCAGCACCGAAAAGGCGAACGAGAGGAGTTTCATCGTTATGTGCGCAGCCATGCCGAAGGCGGAATTGCGCAAAATGGTTGTGGCGAGGCGGTTCATAGACTCCTTTGAACACAGTATCGGGCGTCTTCTTAGGTTATGTATTATTGTCGACTAGCGATCTAATCGTGTAATCTCCTAATCAGAACAAGCTAAGACCGGTTTCCCTATCCGTGTAATGAGTTGTTCCACTCTGCTGAGCCACTGATCAAGTGAATACCGACTCGCAATCCACTCCCGCGCCCTGCGTCCCATACGAATAACGCGCGGCGAGTCATTCCACAATGCCCCAATCGCGTCTGCCAAGCTTCGCTCGTCGCCGGGTTCAACGAGGAGTCCAGTCTCGCCATCGATCAGATACTCGCTCAGACCGGGACGGCGCGTGGCAACAACCGGCTTGCCCATTGCCTGCGCTGCCTGCACCGACGTGCATCCCGCGCTCCACTGGGTTGATGATTGGATTGGCACAATAATAAAGCGACTCTCTTCATAACACCGTCGCAGGACGTCAGGATGCACGAATGGTTGCAGTGTTACGTTGGGCGGCAAATCTTCCTTCTCGTGACCGCCATGCCGCGTTACCCACGTGCTGCCTACTCGCAAATGACAGGGGATGTGCGGCAGTCGCCGCATTGCCCGAATGAGGGTTGGATAGTCGCGGTGCGATAGCCCCAGACTCTGAATGAACGCTTCTTGTCCGGTTGATGGGCGGGAAGGCTTGTAGAAATCAATATCAACTGGCGTGTGTAGCACAACTACACGCTGGTCGTCGAGACCAAGCGCTGTTCGCATCCCATCGGCTTCTGCGCGACTGATGGCAGCAACCACATCCCAACGTTGCTGTAGTTTTAGCACCCGGATCATCCGTAACTTCCATGGAGACATGCCGTGATGAAAGATGACCATATGGCGAATACGCCGGTCGAGCAGAAGCGCCAATGGGATACCCACTCGCTCGGAAAGACTCAATACTGCATCGTAACCACCGCGTTTTGCAAGGAGCGCTACGTCAATCGCCTGCCGGATATCGCAACGGAAGAGGTCTTCGATCTGCCTGAACAGCCGACCTGGACGGAGAGCGTTGTAGTCGTGATGCACGGTTCCAAAGCGCTGCGCGAGTTCCAGATAGTCGATACGCTGATGCCGTCCGTTGCGAACCTCATCGATCAGACCTTTCGGTGTTGCATTCGTTGCAACCACAAGCACGCGCATAATCTTTCTCCTGTCGGTGCTTATAGATACCTCAGGACGCTTTCGGGATACCGTTTCCGTAACATGCGGTAGCGCTCGCACAGTGGAATCAGCATGGTCATTCCCAGTATCCACAAGGCATATCCATAGACAATGCCCGGCAATACCGGTACATCGAAGAGAAAGAACAGTTGCGCCAGCATGTGGTAGATGACAATGTGCATCACATAAAAGAACAGCGATGTCTGTCCAATCAGTGTCAGCACCCGCAGCGGTCCGGTTTCAATCACCGTCGGGAAGGCGATCAAAGCCGCATAGATCAGTGCTGCAATGCCTAGTTTGAACGCCAGGTAGCTCAGGCTTGGCGGCGCCTTACTCATCACCAGGAACTGCGGCAGCGGATCACCGGCGCGGTATGCTCCCAGGTCGCCGTAGCCGCCGAGCAGGCGCAGCGCCAGCCACAGCGCCAGCAACCCTCCGCCGATCCATACCCAGGTGCGCGCCTGTCGCAGCAGAGGCTGGCTCAGATTCCGCCCCACGACAAACCCTATCCACATCACCGGACCCCACCCTAGCAACGGGAAGCCGACCGGCGGTTGCGTGTTGTAACTGTAGGTCAGCAACAGCGCTTGGAGCAGGCTCTGTGGTGCGTCTGCTTCGAGTTGCGGTCGGAGCGCTTCGATGATCCCCTGGTGCACCAGCAACGTTACGATAGCGACGGCAAGAATGGCGCGCGTCGGCAACAGGCGCAATCCCGCAAGGATGGTCATCCCCAACCCGATGGCCGTCAACACATGGATGTATGGCATCTTCCCCATCCACAACCAGGCGCAGATGGTCAGATCGAGAAGCATAATCACGCCGGCGCGCGCCAGCATGAACCGGCTCACGGCCCAGTGTGATGCGCCTTTGCGTCGGCGTGACTGTTCGAGCAGCGCCAGACTGACACCGGCCAGGCAGAAGAAGATCGGCGAGGCGAGGGTGGTCAACAAGCCGGTGAGCCAGTACGGTGGACTCTGCAAATAAACCGGCTGGCCCCCATACGACTCAGCCTGCATCCCGACACCGATGAAGAACGCGGCGTGGGTTAGCGCCATCAGCGCCAGCGCCACGCCGCGCAATGCGTCGATGGCGCTGATGCGACTGAGTGATGCAGGTTGCGTTGTAACGTTGGTGTGAGGAAGAACGCCGGTTACTGTACGCGTTGTCATCAGTCTCAACCCTTCGTGTGGCGCTCGCACGTCGCTTGTAAGAATGCACGACACCCAAACGATATCGATCGGTGCGTAGCTCTCGTTCTACGCAGATCAATCATCACTCATTTCCGTGAAGCGATGATGAAGTCACGCAATGCGGTGTGATGACAATTCTGCAAGTTGTGCGTGAATCGGGTAGGAGGTGTACGGTAGGAATGCCCGGCTATTGCCTCAAGCCGATTTACGAATGCTTACCGCAACCGGCAACACTGCACGAAAATGATCCGGATCGTAGAGCCCGTCAATCGACCAGAAACGACGTGCGTGGTCTGGCGTGACGGTGTGCAGTTCGCGTGAGAAAGGCAGACGGCTTAGCACTTCTTCGCCTGCCAAAACAGGGAGAATATCCTGTTCGAGGTGACCGATCTCGAAGCACTGATGTGCGCTGCGAGCGATATGCGCCTTTCCTTCACGTACTGCCTGCTGTGCCTGGACTTTTGCCATAGTCCTTTGCTGATTTCGGCAAAATTGCCGCTTTTAGCCAGTACAACTGCGCGCCGAGCGTAATATCCGAGACGGTTTACACCTGTGTCGGATGTTGGCGTGTAATCAACAGTCAGCACCAGCACTCCTCCTGGCTTCAAGATGCGCAGCAATTCACGCAGTGCTGCCTGGTGCCGGGTGCTGGGATATGCTCGAGTACCGAGATGCACGAAATAGCGTCAAATGTAGCGTCAGCAAAGGTGGTGCGCCGTAGATCCTGATGACTAAACGTTACCCTGCTTCCGTAGATACGCTCAGTATCGAGTGCGCACAGATTGTCAATCAGTCTGGCATCATTGTCGCACGCATCGGTTTCTATCATTCTTGCAGCGATGACATGGCTGAGAGGAGTAACTCCGCAGCCTGCATCGAGATAACAATCTCCTGGTTTCAGATGTTCGAGCAATATGTCAAGTGCAAACGAGTATTCAAGTCTGCGAAAGGGCCAGCGACAGACGTGCAGGTACTGCGGTATTTCCTTCAAATCCGGAGGGACGTGACCTTCACGGGTGAACACTTCGAGTTTTCGCAACATCGGCTCGAAATGCATCTCAAACAGGTGTGATAGCCTGGCGACCTGCTCGCGATCTGAAGCGTACAACACGTACATAATAAGCCTCCTAAGACCACCAGCATGCAGACCCTCCGATCTGCATGCTGGTGTGACCATACATTCGCGCTTTTTTTGCCCTACGCGCCGCTTCCTGTCAGGCTGCCGCTCATCCAGCGGATGTGGTTCGTGCCGATCTTCCACAGGTGCCCAAGCGTTTCGCGGTTGCTTGCCGCTTTGAGGAAGGTCATGATCGGTCCGGGGCGCAACGACCATTCGCGCGCGGCGCGCTTCGCCCAGTACTCCAGGTCCTTCGAACTCAGGTGCGGGTAGTTCAGCACGGTGTGGTTGTACATGTCATAGTCTTCCCAGCGATCCATCTGGATCCAGCCGTTCTCGACCGCTTCGTAGTAAAACGGTGTGCCGGGATAAGGCGTGGCGATGTGGAACAGAGCGATGTCGAGCGGCAATCGCTTCGAGAGTGTAATCGTCTGCTGGATGGTCTCGACGGTTTCACCCGGCAGCCCGATGATGAAGTAGCCCCAGTTCTTAATGCCGGCCTTACGGCTGGCGTTGATCGTTTCCTCGATCCGCTTGACCGTCGTTCCTTTGCGCGCGCGCTTCAGCACGGCTTCGCTGCCGCTTTCCAGCCCCCACGCGATCATGAAACATCCGGCTTTCTTCATCAACGCCAGTTCTTCGGCGTCTACGAAGTCAACGCGGCTGTTGCACGACCACTGCAGCTTGATACCGTCCTTGATGATTGCATTGCACAGATCGTAGACGAACTCTTTTTTGACGGTAAACAAGTCTGCTTCGAAGTGGATGTGGTGCATGCCCATCTCTTTGAGCATGTACATCTCTTCGAGCACATGGTGTGGGCTGCGATGACGCACGCTGGCCTGATAGGTGACGTGTTTGATGCAGTAGCGACATCCGGCCGGACAGCCGCGGCTGGTCAAGACGAAGGTGTATGGTCCGCCGACGATCGGCACCTTGTACTTCTTCCACGGCAGCATGTGGTGCAACGGGAGTGGCAGAGTGTCGAGGTTCTCGATGAATGGACGGTCGGGATTGATCTGAACTTCGCCATGCTCGTTGCGGAAGGCGATGCCGCGTGTCTCACGCAGCGCCCGCGCAATCACCTGTGGGTACACCCCCAGGAAACGTCCGCGGGTCGTCAGGTACGACGCATCGGGGAACGGCAGTTTGCGCCACGGCGATGTTAGGTCGGGATTGCCGACCGGCACGGTCTCGGCAGCTTTCTCGAGTTCTACCTGGCGGTCGATGGTCTGAATAACGTCGAGAATGGTCATCTCCGGTTCGCCGCGCACAACGATGTCGAGCGTTGGGTACGACTCAAGGGTCTCGCGGCTCATTGGGGTGACGTGGGTGCCGATCGCCATAGTGATCGTGCCGACTGCCTTGCCGATGAAGGTGGTGCGCATGTCGTTGGTGAGCGTCGGCGCGGTAGCGTGGATGATCATGTAGCGCGGCTTGTGTTTGTACATGTAGCGCTCGAAATCTTCCCACGACATTTCCAGCCCAATCGCATCGACCACATCGACGGTGTAACCCGCCTGCTGGACCACAGCGCCGATCTGCGCCAGCGCCGTCTGGGGCCAGATGATGCCGTCGCGGGTGCGGCGCCCGACACGCGCGATGTCGCGCAGGAA
The DNA here is from genome assembly GCA_041641515.1 of Roseiflexus sp. GTDB lineage: Bacteria > Chloroflexota > Chloroflexia > Chloroflexales > Roseiflexaceae > Roseiflexus. Next base: position 8,783 of record JBEPYG010000012.1, on the reverse strand, counting down.
CAGGTCACCGTCGGGCGAGGGCGGGTTGAGAACCAGCACATCGAGTCGCGGCTGTTTCTCGCGCGGCATCTCGACAAACTTGATTTCACCGGCGCGCTCATCAACGCGCGCTGGAGCGACCAGTTTGATACCCTGTTTCTTGTCGCCAGGGGCAATGTGCTTCCCATTCGTTGCGTTCGTCTCGTTCTCCGTCATGATTGCGTAGTCCTCCCACGTGGTTGAGATTCCATGAAGCGCCGGGGGTCGCGGGGTCTGCCGCCGCGAGGTTCCCCTGCTCGTGACGGAATCTGCATACAATAATGCGCACGGTAACAGTACCATTTGAGGGTGAAAGCCGTCTGAACATCTTCACAGGTGATGTTACAGATACGAAATAATAATCCTGATGCAGCTGTTCATGGGATCACACGGTACAGCCGGTAGATGCCGTATTCGGCGATCTTGTGAACACATTCGGAGCGTAGTTCTTCGTGGTAGACTCCAACCCAGTCGGCGAACGCGCCAATGAGGATGTACTCAGGGTTTGCCTGAAACGCATCGTACAGATCGTCCGGTGGTCGCTGGCGACTCATGATGAAGCGTGTCGCTGCGTTTGTGACCGAGGTCTGTGGATAGCGCAGCCGGTGATGTGTTTCGACAGCGATTTCCCACTCCCATGTCGCGATGATGGCGTCTGCCGAAATGTGGCGCTGTAGAAACTGAACCATAGCTGCGTAACCGCTCTCTTTCGGCTTCACAATATGGGCAACCATTGTCAGTCCGTTCCACACAAACAAACCGCTGACCATCGCGACGTACAGTCCGAGGAACCACCGTCGGGCGCCGATGAAACAACGGTAGTGTTGCCATCCATCGCTCAGGATGCCGCCAAGCCAGAGAAAACTGAAGGTTGTGAAATAGAATGCGTACCGCTCCCATCCGATAGAGAATACGATGAACCAGAGTAGGCTCAAACAGGGAAATATCAGGACGCTCGCGTGTGTCAGTCCATGCTCTGTACGCTGCCATGCCTGGCGTAAGCCCCACAGGAGCGCTGGCGCACCCCATAGCCACCACGCACTGCGCCAGAGAACACCCAGCGCATTGCGCCAATAGTGTAGATCGAAGGCAGCAATGTGTAACTGGAAGCCTTCGCGGAGGACGTTCAGGTTCGCCGGTGCACGATCGCCTGCTATCACGAACTGTGCGCCGTACCAGGCTGCAGCGCAACCAACAGCGGCACTTCCGGCGACAAGGATTGCAGCTAGCTTGAGTTGACGGTAGTAGATCCGGTCCAGCACAAAGAGAGTGGCGAGTGCTACCGGTACCAGGATGAGCACCTGCGACTTGGTTGTCATTGCGAGACCCCAGGCCAAACCACTGAACAACCAGTATGTCCACGCTTGTTGACCGGATTGCAGGCGTAATCCGCGAATCCAGATCAGCAATCCCAACAAGAGATATGCCAGAGCCGCTACTTCGCCAAGCACCATGCGTCCCATTGGGACAAAACTGTTGAAGACCCCGCCGGCGCCGGCCAGCAGACACACAGTGGCGAGGATCGCTGACGACGGACCGGTCAGGCGCCGCGCCAGAACAGTGAACGTCACGAATGCGATAAGTGCAAACGGAACGATGACAAGCCGCGCTAGTGCAATACTTGGTGTCAACAGTTTGTAGACCAGCGCGATCGGGATAAGAACTGCAGGACCGGTCTGAATCGCAGGATCAGAGATGCGGGGACTATCAGCATCCGGCAAGGCATACACGCCGGCGCGTGCAATCATTGCTGCCGCGCCAGCGTTCAACCCTTCATCGAACCAGGGCTGCGGATGCAACGGCTGGTTTATCAGCAGCAATACGGCAAGAGTCGTCGCTCCAATGATAATAAAAATGTTATACACGCCTCCAACGATTGTGCGCCATACCTGCAACGCTGCACTACCGATCGGCAATGGACGCTCGTCGTGACGGTCATTCACGGCTACCCCCTCCTGCTGATCGGTATATCGCCTACACCAGAACTTCTGTTTCTGTCGGTACGGCAGTCCTTTCGGCGCGTAGAACAACCCGTCGGTAAAATCCGACAGCGGTGGCCGCCGCTACTGCATAGAATAATGCTGCACAGGCCATTGCAACCGTAAAGGTACTTGCCATACTAATGATAATTACCAACGTCGAACCGACGACTGAGAAAACGCCGTTCATCCCCCACGCCCAGGGCACGAGTTCCGCTCCGTGCGCGCCAAGCTGCCGCAGACCGGTAGGGAACGGCATGCCCATCAGCAGGGCAAGCGGCGCGATCATTACAACGCTCAGCGCCATCCGTGCTGTGTCTGGCAGATGAAGGAACGACTGAAACAATGGTGGAAGCGCGACAATATACACCCCAATGGCGATGACGACTGCAATCAGTGCTGTTCGCAGATGGGCAGCACTGTCGATCAGGCGTCGGCTGAGCAAGCTTCCCACCGCTGAGAAGAGCAGCATGCTGAAGATAGTCGTCGTAATTGCGCTTGTCGGATAGCCAATGAACAGGGTAAATCGCTGGATCAGCACGATTTGCACAAAGATGTAGCCGGCTCCTAGGGCGCTGAAGTAGACCAGCATCGGACGTGCCGCTGGCGCTTGCAATCCGCGCCGATGATGCTGCCAGAGTGGCGCAATAATAAACACGACGGCAGATGTCAGTGAAAAAGCGAACATTGCGATCAGAATGAGATTTCCGATCGGAAAGCGATTGATCTTACCGGTGAATGCCTGATCGAATGTCAGATTGCTCCACTTGAAATAGTTGTAAAAGAACGGATTGTCATCCGTCACCGGGAAGATGTTGAAGGGGTATGCGGCCTCGAAGGCGCGTGCATTGGGAGCAAGGAGGTATGCCGTATATGCGGTATCGAGTTGCCGGAAGGGATCATGGAGCATGGTAAATCCGTTGGAGTCTGCCCACTGCCGTAACTGCGCGATAGCTGCCGGCGGGAACGGCGACGGAGACACCAGCAGGGTCGCCTGGGTGCCGGTGTCATTGGCAACAATCGCAATATGCGCTGCAGGATTAGCGATACCGCGCTGACGCAGCGCCTCTGCAGCTAGCGCGGTGATTCGCAGCATCTCACGAGGCGGTTGATCGACGTTGCGCGTCCACGCAAACACCCCCTGCGGGTTAAGCCGGTTCAATATCAGAGCAAATGAGTCGACCGTGTAGAGGTACGACTCGGAAAGAACGTATGCGCCGCCGGAAAGGGCAACCAGATTGTCAAGACCAATTCCCTGGATGAGGTCATAGGTTGCGGTGTCGCGGGTTAGAAAACTGCGTCCCTCGGCAACGACAATCCGGGTGGATGGATGTCCGGCGAGATTGCCGCTGAACTCGCGGTACGGACCGTTGAGGAGATGCACCACATCGGCGTTCAACTCGATCGCTGTGATCTGTTGTGCGCCGTAGAGACGCGCCAGCAAAATGTCAAGCCCGCCGCCAACGCCGATCTTGAGAGTCGTGTCGTGTTTCAACCCCATCTGATACGGCGCGCTAATAATGGCATGGTCAAGAAATCGGAAACGCTGGAGATCCTCTTCCGTTCCATCAAAGCGGTACATGCCAGTCATCGAGGTGCCATCGAGCGTCACCAGTTTCAGGTCGTACAACGAGGCGCGCTGAAAATCGTCACTCGCCAGATATACCTTGCTAATGCCGCCGACGATCATCGGTTCTTTGACCTGAATAGTTGGCAGCACATCGACGCGTCCCACCGGATTCCAGCGCGTGTATTCTGGAAGGGTGTTGAAGTGCTGCTGTGCCCAGCCAAGTTCTTTCGAGCCCGGCACCGGCAGATGCACTGGTGTACCGGAGAGGAGCCATCCGAGGAGCGCCATTTGTCCGATGCCAAGGACTGCAACGCCAATGCGCCAGCGCTGCCCCAGTGGAACGCCAAACAGCAGGCTGCCTGCCAGTGTCAGGAGTGCAGTCAGAACGATTGTTGCAGGACCGCCGATCGACTGAATGACCCATACAATTGCCAGCGTTGCCACACCCGCGCCCAGCATGTCGGCGAAGTAAAGACGATGCGACTCTCGGTGCCACAACGTGAACACGCCGGAAACGATCAACCCGCCAAGAAAGAAGGTTGTGAATAGCCCGGCAAAATAGATCGCCAGCCCAACCAGCGTTTGGACGATCTGGCTGCCGCGCAATGGGTCGATGGCGATGCTGCCGATGATCACCAGATTGAGTAACACAACCAGACTGTACAATACAACGAGTTTGCCCAGCCGGCGCTCGATGGTTGTAGATTGCCACGCGCGCACTGCGAGAAATGTACCGGAAGCGCCGCCGCCAAGGAGCGCCACCCCGATCACCAGGTAGGTGAAGTGGTGCCAGATCATAATGGAGAAGATACGGGTAAAGGTTATCTGTAACGCCAGAATACTCGCTGTTACCAGCGCTAGACCTAGATACCTGCGCCACGGGGCATGTCGAGCGTCGGTCATGATGCCTCTCCTTACGTTGTTCGTTGGTGTGCCTAGGCGATGGCGATGAAACGATGTATCTCTTTCTCGCTGCAAAGATACCGCTTCCTTGCACCCGTAAGTAACGCGCAGATGGTAATCTGCCGTGTCATACCGGTTATCGTTGATAATGCTGCATTACTGGATGCAATTTTAGGCTTTGTGATGCCATGCGTAGCATTCCAAAGTCTAAAATGGCGTCAGTTGTGTCGAATGGCTGATGTTCTGCGACTGGCGATATGGAGCGGAGATCGCCAGCGAATATCCTTCGTTCCGGCATCACGCGCGGTAATACGCCTGCACCCGGTGCTGTCCTGCGGCAAGCGCTACGGCGCTGTAGACGATGCCTCCTACGCGCCTGCGCTCTGTGCCCGCCGGAAACCCGTTGATCGTCACCTGGCGCAATGTGGACTGGCGGTGATCGATCGGCAACAGAAGCGCTAAACTGCGGTTCGATCCTTCTTCAATAACCACATCGAATGTCAGAATACCCTCTTTCCAGGTCATGTTGCGCATGCTGGTTCGGTCACGCACCTGGGTAAATGCCAGCCATTGTTCGGCTGACAGCACCATCGCTCCGCGTGATGTGGCATGGTCGAGCACCCGGTCGAACCAGGCGCTAGCTGCTGCCGCCTTCTCGCTGCCAAGGGCGAACGGATCGATATGGCATTGCAACCCAAGCGCGGAGGGATATTGATCGACAGCGGCGTCGATCTGTCTGCAGGCGATCGCAGCAGCTTCGCCGGCATCCACACCCATCTCATAACCGGTGTCGAACACTGCCATGAGGTGCTCATCGACGATATGAGTGTGCTGCTGGTACACGCGCAACAGATTGCCCTGTTCGTCCACAAACGGCATCGGCAAACCACTTCCTGTTAGATAGCCGTGAACCCAGCTCCCATCGGCACGGCGCATCAGCGGTCCGCTGTGATAGTGATCGAGACTCATGCGCAGACCATACTGCGCCTGCACACGCGCCGTCTCGACCCATCCCGACCAGAGCACCCGATGGGTGCGCACGGTTGGCGCAGCCGGTCCGTACCCCAGTTTGACGAAGGTGTTCCAGTACTCGTGATACCCTTTGTCAACACCATGTTCCACGTAGGGATGCAACCCAAACCCATGCCCGTGATCACGCCAGCGCGCCACATCCTTCGGGGTAGGGTAACCGGAGTCGTCACTGAACACGGCGCCGATGATCGGCAGTTCCGCAGCCTCCCAGCGCACCCGGCGCAGGGTTCGCGCCCGATTGCTCATTGGCGGCGGAGCGTAGTAGATCGACAGGTTGCCGTCATAGCGCTCGACCAGTTTCAGTGCTGGCTCGACATGCGATACCTGTAAGCCATGGGCATCACCGGTTGCGACCAGCACCGCCGATGCGCCGGCCGGAAGGTACCAGAGACGCGGCAGAGGCGCGTCGCCTGCCAGCGCCTGCACCATAGCGCCGAGCAATCGCTGCTGTTCGTCCGCCTGCGGGATGTCGATGCGCTCAAGGTCAATCCAGTCCACAAAGAGGTCAACCGTCCGAATGCCTTCCATGCCATCGCGATCCTGATCTGCCGCTGCCGGATTCCCCTGGCGGATGAGTGCAATATTCTGTGGGAGATCGAATGCCCAAAGTGCAGCGATCCCCTTACCGGCGCTGGTCACGGTGACAGCAGGAAATGATGTTCTGCTGCCATCACGGTGAGCCACCCAGGCAATCGCTTCCGCGTCGGTCAGGGCATACTGCGTGATCGGCGTGTGGACTTGCAGCGCCCGTGTGGTGACTCCCCGCGCGAATGGATGATCGGCGACCGGCAACAATCCGCCGGTTATGCTGCCCCCCAGAAAGCGCACCCCCATCAAATCGGCAAGGCGCTGGTCGGGTTGAAATGCGATCAGATGTCCGCCTGTCAGCACATACGCGCGGAAAAGTTCGGCTTCATCGGCTGTCAGCGGACCAGACGCCAGCAACACCAGCGGGAACTGCGCCAGGAGCGCCGGGTTGATCGCATCGAGACCGGACATACGAAACGCAGCAAACCCTTCCGCGCGCAGGATCGCGCCGAGGTACGCGCCAAACGATAGCTGCGCACGTGGATTTGTTATCAGGAGAATGGGAGCGTCAGGGGATGGTGTATCCGAAACCGGTGTCTGATAGACCGATGATACATCGTAGGGTGGAGGGAGTGGAGCGTTGGCGACGACATAGCCGGTTGCGCCAAGCGTTCCTGCCGCAGCAGCACACGCGCACGCCCGAAGAAAGCGACGGCGAGAGAGTATTGGATGATGGGTGTGGTGCGTCATATGCTTCATCAGGCTTCACTGTGCTACGGTTGATGGTTTTAGTACATCATTCCCCATAGCCCGCGCGGGCGAGCTTCGCCCTGCCTGCCGAGAGATTCAACTCCTCAGCATCAGGCGTATCCGGCGCCAGGCGCGCGACGCCATCCAGCGCGCGTCGTTGCCGAGAGCTTCAGCCCCTCGGCTCCATCTAGATGTTGATGATGCTTCCGTCCCTCATTCCCCATAGCTCGCCAGGGCATGCTTTAGAAGCTTGATCAGAGCGCACGTTATCCGGTACCGGGTCGGCGAATGAATGAGCGCCTGTACGCCTCTGGCAAGCTAGCAACCGTCGCAGATCGAAAATCTTCGGCACACCCTTCGATACACTCAGAGCGGGAGTGCTAGCTTCGACAGGCTCAGCCAGCGCCCCGCAGGCGCGGTTTCAACCGCCAGCCAGGATGTCACAGCTCAGCGGCAGGCGCGCGCCTGCAAGAGTTATGACACCGCCGCGTGCTGCACAGGCTCAGTGTTTGCAGGTGTTCCCGGCACCCCATTACCACTGAGGTCCCGCGCCGCCAGACCTTCACGCACACTCAGTTCCGCCAGCACACGCGCCAAGCTCCAGGCGCTGACCAGCTGGACACCGGTCAATACCAGCAAGGCGCTGACCACCGGAGCAAACCACGAAATCTGCAGCGCCGGGTTGGTCAGATCGAAGGCAACAGCAGCGGCGTAGATGGCGATGCCCGACAGCACCGCCAGGATCCCCAGCCACCAGTAGTGCTTCTCGATCTTGCGACCATTGCCGCGCGGACCGAACATGCCCTGGCGGATAGGACGTTTATGGAACAGGGCGACGATGTAACTGAACGACGTACCGGTGGTATACAGCGTCACTCCAGCGACTGCCAGCACCAGCGCACCAAAGAGGCGTGGGAAGGAGGCAACCGAGTCGCTGCCGAATGCCTGCATGCCAAACGCCAGGAGCATGACCAAGACGCTTGCGAGCAGCAGGAGTGCGCCAATCCCACCAAAGATGCGCACCGGATTGTACGTGAGCGCCGTCCACACAATGCTTTTGAAGAAACGCAACCCATCGCGCACCACGCTCAGCTTGCTGCGACCGGAGCGTTCTTTGTACGGAATCGGCACCTCGACCATGCGCAGATTCTCGTGGAGCGCGCGGGTGCTCATTGCCGGTGTAAAATCGAGCGTATCAGGGAGAGGATAGAGGATCGGCAACACCTCGCGCCGGATCACGCGCTGACCACTGGCGCTATCACTGATGCGCACACCTGCAACCAGCGAGAGCAGATTGGCAAAAATGAAATTTCCGATACGTCGCACCAGTGGCATCTCACTCCGCGCGCCCGACATACGACTGCCGATCACGAGGTCGGCGCCATCGAGTGCAACCTTGCACATTTGAGGGAAGTATTCCGGCGGGTAGGTGCTGTCGGCGTCGAGGAACCCGAGCAGTTCGCCGCTCGCCGCTTGAAAACCGGTTTTCAGCGCCCCGCCGTACCCTTTGTTCGGCTGCTGAATCAGGCGCACCCGCGGCACGTAGCGTCGCACGATTTCCGCCGTGCGATCGCGTGAGCCGTCATCGACCACAATGCATTCCAGCGCATCGACGCCATACGTTGGCAGTTCAGGCTCGATCGCAAGCACTCGCTCAATGATCGCCGCAATCCCATCTTCTTCGTTATACGCCGGGATCACCACCGATAAGGTTGTCATACGCCTGATTCCTCCTCACACGCACCTGTCGCGCCACACTATCGGCGCCACACAGGAATGTCCACGTTGTCTCACTGGTAGAGATCGTGGCATGGAGATATGACTATCGGATGACGCAGCGGGAAATGCAGCGTGAAGGGTACGTCAGAATAAGTGGAATGTGGAATATGGAATGAGGGAACTCTTCCTGCCAGCGTCCGTACCCTGAGCCTGTCGAAGGGCAAACGTGGAACGTGCAAATATGCACCATCAAAAGAGAAGCGCCGGCAACCGGTGCACACCCC
>JBEPYG010000011.1:0-29611 GCA_041641515.1 Roseiflexus sp. | reverse complement strand
CTACCCGCGGCTGGCGCAGGCGCTCCACAGCGCGCGCGCGCGTCCCGGCGCTCACGATGCCATCTATGGCATCGAACACATCGACAAAGTGATCGATATCGACCAGTCACCCATCGGTCGCACGCCACGCTCCAACCCGATCACCTATACCAAAGCTTTCGACCCCATCCGTAAGTTGTTTGCGCAGACGCCAGACGCGCGCGCGCGCGGCTACGATGCGAGTCGTTTTTCCTTCAACATCCCCGGCGGGCGCTGCGAACACTGCAATGGTGAGGGGTTGATGCAGATCGAGATGCAGTTTCTCCCTGACCTCTACGTGACCTGTGATGAATGCCATGGGACGCGCTATAACCGCGAAACGCTCGACATTCGCTACCGTGGCAAGAACATCGCCCAGGTGCTCGACATGACCGTTGAAGAGGCGGCGACATTCTTCGAGCGCGTTCCCGCCATCGCCGAAAAGTTGCAAACCCTGCTCGATGTCGGCCTGGGCTATATTCGCCTCGGTCAGCCCGCCACCACCCTCTCAGGCGGCGAAGCGCAACGGATCAAACTGGCGACCGAACTAAGCCGCCGCGCTACCGGACGAACGCTCTACATTCTGGACGAACCAACCACCGGGTTGCATATCGCCGATGTCGACCGGTTGTTGCGCGTATTGCAGCGTTTGGTCGATGCCGGCAATACGGTACTGGTGATCGAACACAATCTCGAGGTCATCAAGTGCGCCGACTGGATTATCGACCTGGGTCCCGAAGGGGGCGATCAGGGCGGGTACGTCGTCGCTGCTGGAACTCCCGAACAGGTCGCGCGAATTCCCGAATCGCACACCGGGCAATTCCTGGCGAAGATGTTTGGGTGACGTGGAACGTGGGAACGTGGAACGTCCCCGACCGTTGAGGTCTGGCGCCGGTGATGAGGCGGCAGCTACCGCCCCTCGCGAGCGGCACGGAACCCTGCGCCTGGTGCGTGTTCGTCCCGATCTCAAGGATCTTGGGGGAACGTTGAATGGAACCGTTTATAATTCAGGGGAAGCTCCCAAGATGAAGAATCGGCGGCGGGATGGCTTTCGCACGCGCCACGAGACGTTTCCCCGCCGACGCAAAAACGCCATGACGCCACCTGCCAGTCCTGATCAGCGTATCGTGTCCACTCCTTGGGATCATTGACGCTCATACAACACAACACCTTTGTTCAAGATCTCTTGCAGGGGAAGTTGTGCGGTGTTTCCTCTTCGATTTCACGCGGCGTTTTGACAATAATGTCTACGGGAAATAGACGCGCATACAATAGCAGAGAAATCGCTACCGCATGCTCACGGCGCGGTTTGTCCGCATCCCAGATGATCGGCAAATCGACATCGCTGTTCGGCGCGGGGTTGCCATAGGCATATGATTCTGAAGAGAATGATCTTCTCCGGATTGACTTCGCGGATGGGTTTCTCGATGGCGGCAGGTAACGTCTCTGCCACCAGGGGCAGACCACGGGGCGCGACATTGGCAGGGAGTGAAAACGTCACACTCGTCGATGGTCTCCTTCGCATACAGGCGATCAACGAAATTGTAACAGAAAAGAATCCATCCTTCGTTCTTTCAGGTGGTAGACTCACACACAGGAGCGTCCGCTAGATACACAATGACATGACATGAGTGCACATACACCGTTAATTGGCGTCACCATTGGCAACTACGAAATCCAGGCGCTGATCGGCAGCGGCGGGATGGCGACTGTCTACCGCGGCTTCGACCACAACCTGGGGCGTGCTGTGGCGATCAAAGTGGTCTCAGAAGAGGCGCGCGCTCGTCCTGAATTCATCGATCGCTTCCGCCAGGAGGCGCGTATCATCGCCAGCCTGCGCCATCCACATATCGTGCAGGTATATGATTTCGGCCTCCATAACGGGATGCCCTACATGGTTCAGGAACTGCTGCCAGGACCGACCCTCGAGCAGCGGATGCTCGAAGCGGTGCGCAGCGGTCGTCCTTTGTCGTCTGACGAAATCGTTGCGATAATGCGCCAGCTGGCATCTGCGCTGGATGCGGCGCACGCAGCCGGGGTCATTCACCGTGACGTAAAACCGGCGAATGCGATGTGGAATGCTGCTGGTTTACTGGTGTTGACCGACTTTGGCATTGCGCGCAACACGCTGGCGCCGTCCGGTCAGACGCAGGTCGGGCTGGTGCTCGGCACGCCAGGCTATCTTTCACCCGAACAGGCGCAGGGGCTGCCGGTAACGCCGGTGAGTGACATCTACAGTCTGGGCGTGGTGGTCTTCGAGATGATCGCAGGGCGACTGCCGTTCGATGGCGATACACCGATGAGTATTGCCATCCAGCATATTCAGACGCCACCGCCGCCGCTGCGCACTTTGCGCTCCGATGTTCCGCCAGCAGTCGAGGCAGTTGTACTGCGGGCGCTTGCCAAAGACCCGACGGCGCGGTTTGAACGGGCGGAGCAGTTCGCTGCAGCTCTGGAGCGTGCGTACTTGACCAGCACACCAGACGCCGCTGCAACCGCCATTCATCAGCAGGCGACAGTGATCTGGCAAGCGGGGGGCGCACCCGTACAACCGGCATCTTCTCCGCCTTCTGACACCGCACATTCGACGCCTGCCGCCGAGGCGTCCGGTAAGGCGAAGGGGGAACGTCGCCTGTCGCTGTTGCCGTTGCTTGGCGGCGCATTTGCTCTCCTTCTGATCGCCGGCATAATACTGGCGATGCGCAGTAGCGCTTCTACGGCGGGGCAGAGCAGCGCTGCTGCACCAACCATGCTTGCTGCGACCGCGACGCCAGCTGCGGAAAACCCTGCCACCCCGGCGCCAGAGTCTGTCATACCGCCACCCGATACGCCTGTTGCTCCGACAGCCGTCCCACCACCAACGCCTGTCCCGCCTGCCACACCGGAGGCGTCCCCTGCTCCGCCAGCTGCTTCCGGGAATGCGCTCGCTGACCTGCGCGCGTTGCTGACATCGGCAACCACAGATGGGCGTAGTGGGCGGGATGTTCAAAAATGGCTCAGAACACTCGATGAGTTCGAGCGCGAGATCGGCAGAGGTGATGCCCGGAAGGCGCGCGATAAACTGCGCGAATTGCAGCGCGAGTTGACGCAGGCGGAAAGGACTGGCAAACTACCTGCAGACCTGACGAGATCGGCGCTGCAACACGTCCAGGCGATTGCAGACGCCTATCGTATCGATCTGGGAAGATAGACATTCACTATGGCAACCATTGCCCGCTTGCGCACGCGCCTCGGAGGGCGCACGCTCGAACTCGAACTGCTGATCACCGCATTCCTTTTCGTGACGATCTGTCTGGCGGCACTAATCGCCAGCGCGAGTGGTCGGGTGCGCTGGGTCGATCTGACGATCATCGGCGCCTTTGCCGTTCTATTCCTCGCGATCAGTCTGGCGCTCGCCTTGCGTGATTGGGGAGAGGACCAGATCTTACTGCCGGTTGCCGCATTGCTGGCGGGGGTCGGCATGATCATGGCGCGCCGCCTCGAGCCGGATCTCGTGCAGCGCTATGGCGACCTCTATGGCGGTATTGCGCTCAAGCAGGTGATCTGGATATTCGGCGGCGCCACGGCGCTGGCGCTGGTCAGTTTTGTTCCCTGGCGGCTGCAATGGCTCAAACACTACCGCTATACCTGGCTCGTCCTTGGTCTCGCGCTGGTAGGAGTTACGGCGGTGTTCGGCGTCGAGCGCAACGGCGCGCGCCTCTGGCTCAACCTGGGGTTTTTCCAGTTCCAACCGGTGGAATTGCTGAAGGTGCTGCTAGTCGTCTACCTGGCCACCTACCTCGATAATCACCGTGAGTTGATCGGGCGCGGGGTGTACTGGCTTGGTCCGCTGAAACTGCCGCCATTGCCGTACCTGGCGCCGATTGTCATCATGTGGGGGGCGACGATCGGCTTGATCATTGTGCAGAAAGATCTCGGCGCTGCGCTGCTCTTCTTTGTTATCTTTCTGGCAATGCTGTATGTGGTCAGCGGACGGGCGCGGTATGCCGCCGTCGGGTTCGTTGCCTTTGCGCTGGGAGCGGCGGCGCTCTACCCGCTCTTCAGCCATGTGCGCGTGCGGCTGAATGCTTGGCTCGATCCGTGGTCCGATCCGTTTGGCATTGGCTTCCAGATGGTACAGGCACTGCACGCACTGGCAACCGGCGGCTGGGCAGGAACAGGGATCGGCGCGGGGGATCCGACAACAGTGCCCGAAAGTCATACCGATTTCGTGTTCGTCGCTATCGGCGAGGAATTGGGGCTGGCGGGCACACTGGCACTGACCGCCTGTTATGCGATCGTGGCCCTCCGGGGGTATCTGATTGCTGCACGGGCGCGCGATGGATTTCAGCAGGTGCTGGCTGTCGGGCTGACGACTGCCATCGCGGCACAGGCGTTCATCATTATGGCAGGTACAACCCACCTCATTCCGCTGACCGGCATTACCCTGCCGTTCATCAGTTATGGCGGTTCATCGACGCTGATCAACTTTGCGATGGTTGGGTTGCTCCTCCGTATTTCGGCATCACGCAAGCCGGCAACGACGTTGTGAGCGTGCAAACGTGAAATGTGGAACGTGCAAACGTGGAAATGCACCACAGAGACACAGAGGACACAGTGCATGCGCGCCATAAAGCGGGCATCTGTACGCATATGGGACGTGTGAACGTGCGAACGTAGAATGTGCAAACGTTGAATATAATCGCACAACAATCACATAATCGCTGAATGACGTAATCTCAGCATGGCAACACGTGAACATGGTCACACGATCATCACATAATCGCCCGATCCCAACGCGGCATGTGGTCACACAACAATCACGTAATCGCCGAAAGACGTAATCTCAACGTGGTACACACAACAACCACATAATCGCCGAATGACGTAATCCCAACGCGCAACGTGCGAACGTGAGAATCAGAGGTTTCCATGCAACGTCGCGTACCTGATCGGGTTCGAGCACTCATTGCCTGGATCGCTGGCGGTCTCGGGGTTCTGATCCTGGGCAGCGGTTTACTCATCGCCAGTTCGACCCAATGGCGACTGCATCTGCTCACCGGTCTCTGGCTGATCTCATTCCCGACCCGACGTCTCCTCGGACAGCAGGGAACGATTGCCGATCAGAGTCTGCGCCGGCTGATGCTGGTTGCGTTCTTTGGCTTTTCGGCGATCGGGTTGCAACTGGTGCGCAGCCAGGTCACGCAATCGGAAGCAACGTTACGCGCCGTGGCGTCGCTGACGCAGCCGGGTGCGCCAGAACAACCGCGACCGATCTTCCCCGAAACCGACCCCATCGAACGTACCGCACTGGGAAGCGGACGAGTGTTTCCTGTGACTATCAACGCAGGCATACGTGGACGCATCTTCGACCGGTATGGTGCTGTCGTTGCTGAAACCATCGATGGTCGCCGAACATATCCCAACCCTGCACTCGGCCATCTGATCGGGTTCCAGAGCCGTCTCTATGGAACGACCGGGCTGGAAGCACGGTTCGATGCCCAGCTCTCCGGGGTCGCAACCCTGTCGCCAATCGCCATTCTCGAAGCGCGCCTGCTGGGTTCGACGGTAGAACAGGTTCCTGCTGATCTGACGCTGACGCTGGACAGCCGTCTCCAGGCGGCCGCGCAACAGGCGCTTGGTGAACGCGCCGGCGCCGTTGTGCTCCTCGACGTACCGACCGGCGCAATTCTAGCAATGGCAACCTATCCGCGTTTCGATCCCAACCAGCTGACATTGCCAGAACCGGCGACCCAGGCAGACGTTGATCGCGTGCAGGCAGCGTGGGCAGAACTGAACGCGCGTACCGATGCGCCGCTGCTCAACCGTGCCACCCAGGGGCGCTACCCGCCTGGATCGGTGATCAAAACGCTGACGGCAGCTGCTGCGCTCGACAGCGGCACGCTGGCAGACCCGCTGGCGCCCGTCACCTGCCCCAACCTGCTGCCAACCGAAGCAGGCGCGCCGCCAGTGCGGAATGCGGTCGATAATCTCTTCCGGCGCACCGGCGATCCCTCCGATCTCGTGCGTGTCTATGCCTTCTCGTGTAATACCGCATTTGCGCAGATTGGGCTGTCGCTGGGCGCCGATCGCTTCCTCGACTATGCACGCCGTTTCGGACTGCAAACCGCCGACACACGCACAGGAACTGCTGATCTGCGCGACATTCCGGCCACGATTGGAACCATCGCAAATGAAGCATCATTTCTCCAACGGCCCGCAGCGCTGGCGGACACTGCGTTCGGTCAGGGGCAGGCGCTGGTGACACCGCTCGACATGGCGCAACTGGCAGCTTCGATTGCCAACGAAGGTCGTCTGATGCGCCCATACCTGGTCGCCGAGGCGCGAACCGGCGAGCGCGTGATCTACCAGGCGCAACCCGAACCGCTGCGACAGGTTGTTTCGCCGGAAACCGCGCGGCGTATGCTCGACATCATGCGCACATCGGTTGAAATCGGATATGCACAACCGATCGCGTTACCGGGGGTCAGCGTTGGTGCGAAGACCGGCACCGCCGAGACGCCACGTGGTATTCCGCATTCGTGGATTATTGCTGTCGCACCGGTGGAGCAACCGCGGTACGCGATTGCGGTTATCGTGGAATATGGTGGTGAAGGAAGCCGGTCGGCGCTGCCGGTTGCGCGCCAGGTGCTAGCTGCAGCGCTGGAGGTCACTCCATGAGACTCCGGAGACTCTGGCGCATGTGGTACTGCGCAGCGATCATCGCGCCGGTCGTGCTCCTGGCAGCGTGCTCCGAACCACTGGTCGAGCCGCGCGCACCGCGCACACCGACCACAGTGATCGACCGTTACAACGCAATTGTGGCGACTGCCGAGGCAGGCGATGATCTGCTGGCGCGCGCCAGAGCCTACTATGATCGCGGGAACATTCGCTTCGAACAGCAAGACTATCCCGGGGCAATCGCCGATTACGACCAGGCGCTGGCGCTCGACCCTTCGATGTCGCGCGCCTTTCACAACCGTGGTCTGGCATATGCGCTGCTGGGCGAGTACGATGCGGCACTGCGCGATTATGCCCAGGCGATTCGTCTCGACCCCGCCTACCGTCGCGCCTACGAGAACCGGGTACAGCTGCTGGAACAACTCACCGCCAGCTCATCTGACGAAACGCTCCTGCAGCAACTCGCAGACGACTACGGCAGCCTTGCGCAGCTCATCCCCGAAGCCGAAGCGCCCTACCGGTATCGGCAGGGGGTCATCCTGGTGCGGCTTGGAGACCGGACAGCGGCGCGCGAAGCCTTCGACGCTGTGTTGCGCGCCAGACCGCAAGACGTGGATGCTCTGTATGAACGCGCATTACTGCACTATTCTGCTGGTGATCTGAATGCAGCGCTGGCAGACCTCGACGCCGCGCTGCGCCTGAGTCCACGCGCTGCCAACGCCTATTACACACGCGGATTGGTGCGCTATGCTCAAGGCAACACCCGCGATGCCATCGCCGATTTTGGGCAGGCGTTGCTACTTCAGCCAGCCTACCCTGAGGCGCTGATCGCACGCGCTTCAGCATATGTGGAGCAGGGAAACAGAACAGCGGCACAGGCAGACCTTCAGCGCCTTGATGATCTGCAGCTCGATCCGGTGCTCCAGCAGGCGCGCGAGGCGCTGCGCCAGCGCATCAGCGCTCCCTAGCGCGCCTCGTGTGGTAACGAAGTGAACTAGCTGTCGTCGCTCCCAGACGTGCGCCCAGCTTTCTGGTATGGCGGGAACGGGGTGATCGATGAGCGTCAGAATATGGCGCAACCACGCACAAGGCGCCTAGGCGGGTCTGACGATCTGCGGTGCGTCGGGATGGCGCCTTATGCAGCTCGGTAGCACGACAACGAGATTGCTCATGGACGACAAAGGTGCGTGTTCAGACAGATCGTAACCATCTTTTTGCGTCGGCGGGGCGGCATCTCGTGGCGTTTGCGAAAGCCATCCCGCCGCCGATGCTTGATCGCGAGATCTTCATCCGAACCCTTGATCGTGAACAGGCGCCTGCGAAGACGCAACGAGCTCGAAAAAGTAAGATTCATAAGCGTGGCCTGTGTGGACCCCGTGCCGTTGCGGTGCGATCATCAAGCGATGTCTCGGTGTCGTAGCAGAGATGGGTTTCGTCAGGATGCCTGCTGTGGAGGCGGCAGTTCGCCCGTTGAGTCAAGGAGCGACACAACCTCGCCCGGGTGTTCGACGATTGCGTCGGGATGGATGTCGGGCGGCAGGGGAAACTCTGGGCTCCGCACCCAGATGGCGCGCATGCCGACCTGTTGTGCGCCGCGAATATCTTCCTTCGGGCTGTCGCCGACGAAGACGGCATGCGCTGCGTTCACGCCAAGGTGATCGAGCACATGCAGGAAGACCTGGGGACGTGGCTTCCAGATGCCGAAATCGCCTGAGAAAACCGCGTACTCGATGTACTGCCACAACCCCAGTTCTGCCAGGTCTTCGCGATGCAGGTCGCCGGGCCAGATGGTATTGGAGATCAGCCCGACCCGAACGCCGCGTGTACGCAGTTCTGCCAGTGCCGCCGCCGCCCCCGGCATGGCGGTGACGCCATCGCGCAGCGGGCGGGCATAGTGATGGACTGCCTCAATCAGTGCGCCATCGGAGAGCGCCAGGTCGTGATCGGCAGCGCCTGCGGCAATCCAGTCGACGGCGCGCAGGTTGATGCGTCCGCCGGTCGCCTGTTCCCATCCCTGCGCCAGTCGCTCGAACATGCGTGCAACGAACGCTTCTTCCTCGGCGGCGATCGGATGCCCCTGCGCCAGCAGATAGCGATACAGTCCGCGGATGCCGCGTTCCTCGAATTCGCGCCAGGTGCCGTTGCCAGGACGTGGATATTTGAGCAGTGTTCCTCCCATGTCGAAGATGACAGCCCGGATCATGGCTTCCTCCCTGCCGCCTCGACGATCTGGCGCAACCAGTCCTGCCAGGCGCGCCGATTTTCGATCACAATCTGCCGCACCCGCTCGAGGTCGCCATCCTGAGCCGCCTGGTGCGATAGCGCCAGCGACTCCTGGAACGCGCGCGCCATATCGGCGACGGCGCGGCGCATATCGGCGTTCAGAGCGCGCTGACGTTCGAGTTCGGATTGCAGATATGCGATCAGGCGCCGCGCTTCATCGAGTGTCAGGTGGTCCTCTGGTTCCATTGTCTGTTCCTCTATGCTCCTATGCGTCGTTGCCAGAGCGCATACAGCAATGGAATGCGCACACAATCATACGCCGGAAGGTAGCGGGTCGTCACACCGCCAAACCCTTTTTTGAACCGATAGACGCCGTAGAGCGGATCTTGCTCTGCCTCCGCTTCGAGGCGCGCGCGCGCGGCGGGATCGGTGGCTGCGGCTGCCTGCCCGAGAGCATCAGGAATACCCCAGAAATCGTACCGTGCAGCGCCGCGCGCGCGCGCCCACTGGATCGCGCGCCACTGAATGGCATGCTGCGCTCCGCATTGCAACCCTTCGAGCGTCGAGCCACTGTACAGGTAGATGGCCGTCGCTCCCCATGTCGCTGTTATCGTTGTGGCAACCGCCGCACCATTGCGTTCCGCCAGCCACAGGCGCACCGCATCGCCAAACAGTTCCAGGACGCTCGCATAGTACGCACGTGCGTGAATGGCGAACCTGGCGCGTGCGCCAGTATCCTGCAGGATGGCGTAGAAGGCGTCGAGATCGGCGGATGCGTCGCCTTCCCGCACTGTTACCCCTTCCCGCGCGGCGCGTTTGATGTCGGCGCGATGCCCTTTGCTCATGCCCGCCAGTAAACGGTCGGGTTCCGGCGTCAGATCAAGATGGATGGTGCTGCGCGGCTGAATCGGCGCCATCGGCTGCATCGCACGTTTGATCAGCATGGCATGAAGCGCCGCAGTGCGCGGATCGTCCTCGGTCAGATTGGGTTCGATGCGCACGAACACTGCCCGCCGCCGTTGCCCCAGGCGCATCAGATCATCGAGCAACAGTGCATCGATGTGCGTCTCGCCGCTGAAGAGCGGACCGCGTGGGACGTACAGGGCGCTCAGTCCAAACCGCTGTTTTTCCAGCGCCAGCGCGCCTGCCCGGATGACGCCGCCAGCGACGATCGCCCGCAGGTGCGGTGTCCAGCCGAAGCGCCCTTTCAGTGCTCCCCACCCCGACGATTGCAGCAGATGACCGTCGGGATGCGCCAGAACGAATGCATCCCACGTTGCTCGATCAGGCGTGACCGCCATCGGTGCAGCGTCCGCCGCTGTGCGGTCTGGATGTTGCTCAATCACACGATCCGCCATAGGCGCTCGGCATACCCGCCGCGATTCTGTGCCAACGCTGCATGGTACGCGGTGATAGCCGCTTCCATAGCTGTTGTTCCGCCGAACAGCGCTGCCATCTGGCTGCGATAAGCGGCGATCGCGGCGATTTTCGTTTGCAGCGCCGGTAGATCGAACGGCACGAGGTCCGCAGCTAGCGGTTTCCCGATCTCCGCCAGACGTCGCTCGACAGCTCCAGGGATCAGCGCATAGTTGATGTCGTCATAGAACGCGACGCGGCTGGGCGGGCAGGCGAGAGCCGCCTCGAAGACCGCCAGATGATCGACGTGATGACCAACGCCGAGCGGCACATACATCATGGCATGCGGCGCGCGTTCGATCAGCATGGTCAGCAGGTCGCGCACCTGTGGCAGCAATGGATCAGCAGGAACCGGCGGGCGATAGAGCGTGGCACGACTGCTGTATGCCTCGGGAACGCGATAGATGGCATCGAGCCAGCCGGCATAGGCATAATCGACGCTCAGGATCGCCATTGCAGCGGCGTCCTCATTCAGCCGCGCACGCAACACCTCGTCTGGCGCGAGTCCCCACTCGGCGTGAAACTCGACCGCCACCGCATTGAAGATCGTGTCAGGCGGCGGAGGCGCGGTGCAGAGGGTGACCACCAGCGTCTGCTCTGGCGCCGCAGCGATTGCGCCGCCACACGACAACGCAGCATCGTCGAGGTGCGGCGAGAGATACACGCGGGAATAGCGTGTTAGATCGGCGTCGAAATCGGTCAGTCGAGCGGCCATTTAGTTATTGCGCCAGTCGCCGCCGGAGAACCCTTCTTCGAGCGTCAGTTCGTCGAGCGCTTCGGCGGCGGCCTGACTACGCGCCTCATCATCGCTGCCGCTGATGCGTTGCAGGGTGCGACGCGCTGTTTCACCGCCGATCTGACCAAGCGCCCAGATCGCCGCCAGCGCCACCTCGGTGTCGGCGTCGTTGCAAAGGCGAACGACGTGTGACACCAGCGAGCGCGCCAGGTCCGCCATTTCGCCGGCAGCGCGTGCAGCTTCGTAGCGGAGCGCCGGCGACGGACTGTCGAGCTCGCGTCCGACGATCGGGAGCCAGCGGGGAAGCATCGAACGCCCCATCGCCGTCAGAGCGCTTTCGCGCATTAACTGATCAGGACTAGCATACGCGAGTTCGATCTGCTGCTGGACCTCATCGCTCTCTGCAAAATACCCTGCGCTCTCGATCGCGCGACGCCGAACCTCGGTCGGTTGCGACGAATCGCGAATAAGCGCCAGCAACGCATCGTGCACCTGTTGCCCATGTGCTGCATCGATCTCTTCGATTTCCGCCATATAGGCGAAGCGTCCGAGCGCCATTGCCGCCGCCGCGCGCACCTGCTCGGCAGGGTCGTGGAGAAGCGTCACCATGCGTCGCAGGATTGCCAGAGCGTCGCACTCCCACAACCCTTCGATCGCACTGGCGCGAACAGTTGCGTCAGCATCGTCGAGCAGCCATTGGAACATCATCGTAAAGTCCAGATCGATATTGTCCTCGGCGAGTTCGACCATTGCATGGGCGATTTCGATGCGTCGTCCGATGGGAATGCGCTGCCACTCCGGCCACACCGCCGCGCGGTCGTGCGGGTCGAGCCCGGAGAGGGAGCGCAATTCACGCATCGACAGATGCTCACGCGCTGCAAGGGTTCGCAGATGAGCCGCAAGATCCATGGTCGTCGTCCGTCACTCCTCGTCGTCGAAATCCTCTTCGTTCTGATCCTCGTCGTCTTCCTCCTCCGGCGACGGCGGCGGTGTGTAGAACCACCATCCCGGACGCTGTTCATCGGGTGTGAAATAGTCGCCTTCGGCGAGCAGATGGGTCAGATACTCGCGCGACGCCGGACGCAACACATTCAGGGCGACGAAGAGCGTCTCGAACGAAGCGGCGTACTTCGGTTCCGTGCGTGTCCCGACCGGCGCGCCGATAATCTCGAAAACGTGTTCGAGCATCAGGTCAGCTTTCCGCCGCTCATTCATCGGGAACGCCTTAAGGTTGCGCAGTCGCCCATACTGCTGCTGATTGACCAGCATATCGGTATCGACGACGCAGGCGTACGACATGTTGGCAAAGGTGAATTTCGGCGTTTTCTTGCTCTCGTCGAGCACCAGCAGGCGATCCTGCATCTCCTCCTGTTCCTCGTAGGTGATGGCGAAGGTGCGCGGATCATCCGTGCGCATTAGCGTAATCAGCGCGCCAGGAACCAGGTAATCGTGGAACAACGCTTCGAGACCCTGCAACCATCCGCCGCGATTGCCGGTCGGGTAGCGCAGTTCAACGAGCGTGCTCACATAGTGCTGCGGCAGCTCGAAGCGCAACACCGCGCTGCGCTGATCGGCGAGCAGCGGTTGCGGCAGAAGCGCTGTCAGCGCGCGCGTCAATGGCAGGATGCCATACTCCCACTCAAAGAACGTCAGGACATGGCTGACCTGTCCGCTCTTGCGGATGGATTCGACACTCTGCTCCGCCAAGCTATCGTCGAACCCTTCTTCGATGTAACCGGCAATCTGTCCCATTTCGCTCGCCTTGACCCGCTTGGTGCCAATGGCGGGCAGATTGCGCACCGACCAGAGGCGCGCCCCCTCGACGCCGACGAACTCGAAGTCCTTTTCGCGGCTCAGGCGATAGTTGAGCGCGAAGCGGAAGACCTCATAATCGCTCTGGCGCGGATTGTGATAGAAGATGTCGGCAATGATCTGTGAGTCGAGCAACGGCTCGCCGACTTCTCTAATGTAATCGCTGATGCGGCGCAGATCGTTCTTGCCGAAACTGACGAGCGCCGCTTCGGGGAACGCCTGATTGCCGAACAGCACCAGACGGCGAAGCGGGTCGTTTTCGATTGCCGTGCGCAACTGCGACATGAGCGTCGCGCCGTGTTGCGCCATCAATTCTTCGACCGATCGTCGCAGGTCGATCTGCAACCCGTTGGGCAGCACAATCACCGTGTTCACCTGTGTTGGCTCGGCAGGCGGAGCGACCTGGGGTTCCTCTTCGACCGGTTCGCTCACATTGACCGGTTCCACCGCTTCCGGCGCCGCAACCACTGGCTCGACCGGCGTCTCGACCGCTGGTTCGACAACGACCGGAATCAGCCCGGCCTGCTGCTGCCAGTATTCGGAGATGAACACCGGTTCGACCGTCGTCAGTGCCGGACGGGTGGTTGTCACCACCACGCTGAGGTTGTCGGTGGGCAGCGGATTTTCCGGTTCGTACAGGCGCTGCTTGAACGTGTGGATGGTATCGGACTGCGGGGGAATGTACCGGCCACGCCGCGATGTGATGAACACGACGTCGCCATTGGTTTCCTGCCGCATAAAAACCTGATCATTCACCCGTAGCGCTTCGTCGATCAAGCGCGCCGCCTCAGCAGGATCCATCTGACGCTGTCGAGCGTAAAAGTCCGCAAGGTTCTGGAGTGTCTGACGGATGGGCGCATCGAAAGCGAAGAGGCGTCCCTGCGCTGCCATCAACTGATAGATTTCTTCCGCCAGCGCCTGCTGCTCTTCGTTGCCGGTAAACGTTGGACGATCAATTGTGCCTGCTGTCATGCCTGCTTTTCTCCTGTGAGCACCAGCTCGCGCAGAATTTCCAGATAACGCTCGGTCAGGCTCTGGAGGTCTTGCGGCTGACCTGTGGCGCGCACCTGTTGCGCCAGTTTGTCCATCGCCGTTTCCCCGTAGATGATGTTCTTTCCGTCCATTGCGCCGTCACCCTGACTTCACTGAAATTGAAACAGACAATGCGCAGCCCGACTTTTGCGCCGATGCTGCGCTAGAAACATATTATACCACAACCACGAGCAATGCTTTGAATGGTTTGGAGCGTTTGACTTTTGCTCACCTTTGTGCGACAATGACCGCGTCCGGTACACGAACAGTTTCGCTATTACCGCTGGTCGTGCGATAGTCTGTCAAGACAAGAGCCAAATGCAGCGCTTCGGTCTGTAGACGACCGGAAGCGCATTGTGTTGCGTAAGCGTTATCGTAGAGTCAATGCCATCAGAGCGGCCAATCTACCCATTCAGCGCGCTGGTCGGGCAGGAACGCCTCAAGCGCGCCCTGATCCTGAATGCGATCAACCCACGTATCGGCGGTGTGCTGATCCGTGGTGAGAAGGGCACCGCCAAATCCACGGCAGTGCGCGGGCTTGCCCGGCTCCTGCCGCATATAACGGTCGTTGCCGATTGCCCCTACAGCTGCCCGCCCGACCGTCCGGCCATGATGTGCGAGACGTGTGTGGCGCGGCTGCGGCGCGGCGAGGAGTTGCCGGTCGTTGAACGGCCGACCCGTCTGGTCGAACTGCCGGTTGCTGCATCGGAAGATCGGGTCGTCGGTTCGCTTGATCTTGAACATGCCCTGACGGAAGGGCAGCGTCGCTTCGAGCCAGGGTTGCTGGCGCAGGCGAATCGCGGGTTGCTCTATGTGGATGAGGTCAATCTGCTTGATGATCATCTGGTGGATGTACTGCTCGACGCGGCAGCGATGGGGGTGAATACGGTCGAGCGTGAGGGGATCAGTGTTTCGCATCCGGCACGGTTCATTCTGGTCGGCACGATGAATCCGGAAGAGGGTGAATTGCGTCCCCAACTGCTGGATCGCTTCGGTCTGGTCGTCGAGATCAGCGGGTTGACCGATATCACCGGTCGGGTGGAAGTCATTGAGCGGCGCCTGGCATACGAGAGTGACCCGGATGCGTTCGTGACGCAGTGGCAGACGGAAGAAGATGCGCTGGCGCAACGCATTATTGCGGCGCGCGCACTGTTGCCGGCGGTGACGATTTCACGCGGCGATATGGCGGCAGTGGCAGGGCTGGCGCTTGAGTTGGGCGTCGATGGGCATCGCGCCGATCTTGCTATTCTCGAAACGGCGCGCACCCACGCTGCCTGGTCGGGGCGCACGCGCCTGACGGTGGAAGATATTCGTCTGGCGGCGGAACTGGCGCTGCCGCATCGGATGCGACGCCAGCCCTTCACCGAGGTTAAACTCGATGAAGCGCGCGTCGGGCAGATCCTGGAGCGCGTGAAGGGTGAGATTGGCGATGAAGCGCCACCTTCCGCAGAGCACGTAAAAAAAAAGTTGACGGCGTGACTTCGGCTCAGCCAGACGGTGAACGGCGTAGCAGTACTGACAGCGACGCACCGCCGCCGTCGGCGCACGCAGCAACCGAGGCCGATGCAGCTTCCAGTGGCGACAACACGCAGGGTGGCAAAACGTTCATGAGCGACCCGACGTTCCGTCCGCAGAAGATCGAAGGCGCGCGCGACCGGTTGCAGCGCCGGGCGCCAGGCCGGCGCAGTCGCACCCGTACAACGCGCAAGCAGGGGCGCTATATCACCAGTCGTCCGGCAGAGCGGATTACCGACCTGGCGCTCGATGCGACTCTGCGCCAGGCGGCGCCGCAGCAGCGCCGACGTCGTGCGGAGCGCGATGATGGAGGAACGGGGCGGCGAGTCATTGTGCGTCGCAGCGATCTGCGCCAGAAGGTGCGGGTGCGCAAAACGCGCAACGCAGTCTGTTTCGTGGTCGATGCCAGCTGGAGTATGGCGGCTGAAGAGCGCATGCGCGCCACCAAAGCGGCAGTGTTCTCGCTCTTGCGCGATGCGTATCAGCGCCGCGACCGGGTTGGGCTGGTGTCGTTCCAGCGCGATTATGCGACCCTGCTGCTGCCGTTGACCAACAGTGTCGAACTGGCGCAGCGCCAGTTGCAGCAAATGCCGACCGGCGGCAAAACGCCGCTTTCACGCGGTCTGTTGCTGGGGTATGAAGTGCTGGAACGCGCACGACGCCAGGACCCGGAAGTGATGCCGTTGCTGGTGGTGCTGACCGATGGGCAGGCGAATGTGTCGATGAGCGATCTGCCGCCGCAGGCTGAAAGTTATGCGCTGGCCGATTTTATTGCGGCGCAATCGATACCGGCAGTGGTGATCGATACGGAGCACCCGATTTTCGAGCGCGGGCTGGCGCGGCAGCTGGCGCATCATCTGAAGGGGAGCTACTACCGGCTCGAAGATGTCCAGGAACGTGGACTCGCCGATCTGGTACGCGCAGAGTTACGTGACCGCACACGTTAGTGTGGGTTGTGATAGGCAAAAGTACAGGCAACTAAACCAGGAGGACGGTTGGTCATGACCGATCAGGAGCGTCCCGTCGAAGAGCGGAATGAACTGCTGGGCGATCTGGCGCCGGCTGCAGAAGGTGTTGCGGTGGCGGACGCAGAAATTCAGCAGCAGTCGATAGAGTCTCCCGCGGCAGCCGAAGCGCCGGATGGCGCTGAGGCGGGAGAGGCGACCGATGTGAACAACGCAGGTGCGTCGTCTGATGGCGGTGATCCTGTTGAACTCGTCCACGCCGCCGATGAGTCGTCGTCCGCAACGGTCGTCGGTGCAGCAGAATCTCCTGCACTCGTTGCTGAAACGCCAGCGACCGGGAGCGCCGACAGCGCGCCGGAAGTGCAGACGCCTGCTGCTGAAGCTGCAAGTTATCAGGCGCCCGCCGATGAGCCAACTGGACGACCGCGCCGGCTGAAAGACCTGGCGCCCGGTATGGAACTCGAAGGACGGGTCACCTCGATTGCACTATATGGCATCTTCGTCGACATCGGGGTTGGACGCGATGGTCTGGTGCACATCTCGGAGATGAGCGATACCCGGATCGAGTCGCCGAGCGATCTGGTCAAGATCGGCGATACGGTAAAGGTGCGGGTGAAGAGTGTGGAGCCCGATGGTCGACGGATCAGTCTGACGATGCGCACCAGGGAGCGCAGCGCTGAACCGCGTGGCAGTCGCGGCAAGAAGAAGCCCGATGTAGATTACGAGAAACTGGCGGCGCTGCGCGTTGGCGATAATGTCGAGGGGACCGTGACCGGTCTGGCGCCGTTTGGCGTGTTCGTCGATATTGGCGTCGGCAAAGATGGCCTGGTGCATGTGTCGGAGCTGGCGGAAGGGCGCGTCGATAAAGCTGAGGATGTTGTGCAGGTTGGTCAGACCTACACCTTCAAGGTGCTGGAAGTCGATGCAGAGGGTGCACGTATCAGCTTGAGTCTGCGCCGGGCGCAGCGTGGACAGAAATTGCAGCAACTGGAGAAGGGGCAGATTCTCGAAGGCACAATCAGTGGTCTGGCGCCGTTTGGCGCGTTCGTCGACATCGGCGTCGGGCGAGATGGTCTGGTGCACATCTCCGAACTATCGAACACGCGCGTGGCGCGGGTCGAAGATGCGGTCAAGGTTGGCGATAAGGTGCAGGTGCGGGTGCTCGACGTCGATCCACAGAGCAAACGGATCAGTTTGAGCTTGCGGCTGGAGGATACGCCGCGTGAGCTGCCGCCGCGCGAGGAGCGACCGCGAGAAGAGCGGGTGCGCGAAGAACGACCGCGCGGTGAGCGCGGCATACGGAGCGAAGGACGCTCGCCGCGTGAAGAGCGCCCGCCGCGACGTGAGCGTGCGAGTGATGCGTATACTCCGGCGGACGATGATTTCAGCGGGAATGCGACCATCGAAGATTTGATGTCGAAGTTTGGCGGACCGCGTCGCAGTGAACGCCGCCGCCGCCAGGACGACGAGGACGATGCGGAAGATCGGAACCTCCGCCGTCAGCGCGACGCTATCCGGCGCACCCTCCAGCAACTGGACGACGATTAAGATTCTTGACATATCGCTTTCAGAACGAGTATAATTGCCTGAACCGGCGCGGCATTGCCGCGCCGGTCGAATGTTGCGCTGCGTTTCGACGTTTGCAGCGCACTGCTGATGGAATTGAGACGCTGGACGCCCGTCGGGGTCTGGCATGTGTATGTTGTGAGGTTGGCATCAATGCCTAAGCGAACATGGCAACCCAAACGTATTCCGCGCCGCCGTAAGCACGGATTTCTGGCGCGTATGGAAACGAAAGACGGTCGCGCAGTATTGCGCCGTCGGCGTCTGCAGGGGCGCTACCGTCTGACTGTCAGTGATGAGCGCCGTCAGATCCGTCGCGGGCATCGGTAGTCCTGTCGATCTGTGGGCGCCGGGTATGAACCCGACTCTCCGAATACTTCGCCCACAGCCTGCGATGAAACGCGCCTATCGCCTTCGCACGCCTGAACAGTATCAGCGGGTCCGCCGCGATGGTCGAACCTGGGATGCGGGTATGCTGATGCTCAATGCCGCTCCGAACCGACGCCGGGTTTCACGGTGTGGCTTCATTGTCGCACGGCGGTTGGGCGGCGCAGTTGTGCGTAACCGCATCCGCCGCCGTGTGCGCGAGGCGGTGCGCCTCCTGTACCCGCAGATCGCACCGGGATGGGATATGGTTTTCATTGCTCGCTCTCCGGCGCTGGCAGAGATCGCGTTTCCGCAACTGCAGGCGCTGGTGCAGCAGGTGCTTCAGCGCGCCGGCGTGTGGCAGGCGTCGGCGCGCGGGTTGTCTGAACCTGAATGACAGTGTGCGTTCTTGTGCGTCTGACCTGACAGACAACCAAAAATGCGCTAGAATACACACGCTACGTGTTGTGTGTGACAAGGATACGCTGTTATGCCAGTCTGGCTCGCTTTTGTAGAGTTCCTCCAGCAGGTGCTGCTGACATTCTACAGGTGGACGGGGAGCGCCGGTCTTGCGATTATTCTCTTTACGATCGTTGCGCGCCTGTTCATTCTGCCGCTGACGATCAAGTCCCTCCAATCGTCGCGCCGGATGCAGGAACTGCAGCCGCACATGAAGGAACTGCAGCGCAAGTATGGCAAGGATCCGCAGAAACTCCAGGAAGAGACGATGCGTCTCTACCGCGAGTATAAGGTCAATCCGGTCGGCGGGTGTCTGCCAATGCTCCTGCAACTCCCGATCTTCCTCGGCATCTATCAGGCGGTGATCAACCTGACGCGCGTATCGCCTGCCGAGCATGCAGGCAGCGCGATGCTGCGCGTGCTCAATGAACAGGGTATTCCGTTCAGCGCTGCAACAGATACACTTGGGCAGCCGCAACTGGCGGGCAGCTTCCTCTGGCTGCCAGACCTGGGGAAGACCGATCCGTACTACATTCTGCCCGTCCTCTCGGTGATTTTTCAGTTAATCGTGCAATTGATGGCGACACCGCGCATACAGGATCCGCAGCAGAAGGCGATGATGCAGTCGATGCTCATCCTGCCGATCGTGTTCGGGTATATCGGGTTTATCTTCCCGAGCGGCGCGGTGCTGTATTGGGTGGTCGGCAGCATTTTGTCGATCATCCAGCAGTACGTCATCTCTGGATGGGGGTCGCTGGCGAATTATCTCAAGTTTCTGCCGACCGACGGTGGTCTCCTGCCGCCGATCACACCGCCGCCTGCACAACCGGCGGCATCCGTTGTCAGTGGTGGAAGCGCTGCTTCTTCTGAGGAACCATCGCACAAGGTTGATTTCTGGGACGTGCTCCGGCCGCTGACCGAGTCGCGCAGCGAGCCGGCTGAGTCACAGGCGCAATCGACGGAAAGCGCCACACCGGCAGAAGCGCGGCGCGTGACGTCCCACGTGAATCCGCGGCGCAGGAGGGCGCGCAGGTAGGGGAGCGATGCCGCGGGCTTCGGCTTTCAACCTCCGCCAGGGCGCATCGTTGCGCGGAAGCCATACTCCAACCGGGGGCTCCATGAAAAGTATTGAGATCAGTGCACGTACAGTCGCGGAAGCAATTCGTCTCGCCCTTGCACAACTTGGAAAAGATCGCGACGAGGTGGCCATCGAGGTCCTCGAACCGGGCAATAATGGTGATGAAGCGCTCGTGCGCGTCACCGTCGTGGACGATGAGGCGGATGAGGCGCCGACGTCGCCTCGTGCAACAGCAACCGGTCCCGTCGAGCAGATTGCACGCCAGATTCTGGAGGATATCCTCGAACGTATGGATATCCACGCCTATGTCACCGCCGTCGTCAGCTCTGTCCCCGATCAGCGCGGCGAACCTGAAGAAACCATCACGCTGCACATCGAAGGCGCCGATGAAGAAGCAATGAGTTTGCTGATTGGCAGGCGCGGCGAAACGCTGCGTTCGCTCCAGTTCATGGTTAATCTGCTGGTCAGTCGCCGGGTGCAGAAATGGCCCCAGATCGTCGTCGATGTCGGGAATTATCGCCAGCGTCGCCAGGAGTCGCTCGAAGGGCTGGCGCGCCGTATGGCTGAACGGGTGCGCCAGAGCGGGCGTCCGTTGATGCTCGAACCGATGGGCGCCTATGAACGACGTATTGTGCATCTGGCGCTGCGCTCTGATCCAACGGTGTACACCGAGAGCAGCGGTGAGGGTGAGAATCGCAAGGTCGTAATCTATCCGGCAAAACGATCATGATGTCTGCACGACGGTAGCAGGGAGGGGCGGCAATCGGCGCAGCGCCGATTGCGTTGCTCCGCCTTCTTTTTTAACCCATGACGACGCCTGACTATCTCCTGATTGGCCATGTGACCCGCGATCTGTTGCCCGATGGCGCGTTTGCGCCAGGCGGAACGGCGCTCTACGCCGCGCTGACAGCGCACCGTTTGGGGCGACGGGTGGGGGTCGTGTCGGCATGCGCTGCCATTCCACCCGACTGGTCCGCCGATATTGCGGTGGCGTTCGCCCCAGCGATGAATGCGCCGGTCTTCGAGAATCGATACACCCCTCAGGGGCGTGTCCAGTTTCTGCACGCCGAATCCGGGGTGTTGACGCTCGATGATGTTCCACCGGCATGGCGGTCGGCGCGCATTGTGCACCTTGCGCCCATCCTGGCAGAAACGCCCGAACGCCTGGTGGACGCTTTCCCCGATGCACTCCTCGGCATGACGCCGCAGGGTATGATGCGCGCCTGGAAAGGTCCGCTCCCGGCACAGATTGCCTATCGACCCTGGTCCCCGCCGCCGCAGGTGCTGGAACGGATTGGCGTGCTGGTCATGAGCATCGAAGACCTGCAGGGCGATGAAGAACAGGCGCGGGCGTATGCGCGTCACTGCCCGCTGGTGGCGCTGACGCGCGGCGCTGCCGGCGCCACGTTGTTCATCGATGGTCACCCGCACCATATCGATGCCTGCCCGGCCATCGAACGCGACCCGACCGGCGCCGGTGATGTGTTTGCCGCTGCGCTTTTGGTACGCCTCGACGAAACCGGCGATCCGCTCGAAGCGGCGCATTTTGCCGCCTGCATTGCTGCGCGCAGCGTTGAGGACGTAGGACCGGGGGCGATTCCGTATCGGGGGGAGGTGGAACGCTGAACACGCGAACGTGCAAACGTGGAATGTGCGAACGCGCAAACGTGGTCACGATCATCTCGTAATCTCATAATCGCGTAATCCGAACGTTCAACGTTCAACCTTCTGTCCAGACCATCAGGGTTCGGGGGATGCCCCGCGATCACGAATCGGCGGTGGGAGATCTGTTACGGACGCCACGAGACGTCGCCCCGCCGACGCCATAACACCATTGTACGGTGAATGCGAACATGCACTGTTCGATCTTCATTGACGAAATCGCGCAGCGATGCTATACTTACCTTCACATCGCGTCATTCCGGCGCGGTTTGTTGTTCTGTACCGTCGTACATCGAAAGGAGCGCTGCAATTAGAGACCGGCTTCGTATCAACAATCGCATTCGCGCCCGCGAAGTGCGCTTGATTGACGAGAATGGCGCACAGGTCGGCGTTGTCCCGATCCGCGATGCCCTGCTGATGGCGGAAGAGCGTGGTCTTGATCTGGTCGAAGTCGCGCCGAACGCCGTCCCGCCCGTCTGTCGCATTCTGGATTACGGCAAGTTCCGCTACGAGCAATCGAAAAAAGAGCGGGAAGCGCGGAAAAACCAGAAGCAGGTTGAAGTCAAGCAGATTCGTCTGGAACCGAAAACCGATGATCACGACCTAGAAGTGAAAGCTAAGCAAGCACGACGCTTCTTGATGGATGGTGACAAGGTCAAGTTCAATCTGCGGTTCCGCGGTCGCGAAATTTTCCATCAGGAAATCGGGCTGGACATGCTGGAACGCATGGCGGAGGAACTGCGCGATGTATCGGTTATCGAGCAGCGACCAACAATGGAAGGGCGGGTTTTGACGTTGTTGCTTGCGCCAAACCAGAAAGCTAGAACGCAGGCGCAGCGCGAACGCCAGCAACAGGCTTCCCGCGCTTCGACCCAACCGGCGCCAAAGGTTGGTGTGCCCGCGTCCAACGCAGCGCCCGACGATCAGGCTGACGAAGAGGAATAAACCCAATGCCCAAGATGAAGACGCATAAGGGAGCGGCAAAACGTTTCACCCTGACGGGGACTGGTAAGATGGTCCGCTCCGCCGGTCGTCGCGGTCACTTCCGCCGCCGGATGTCGCTGCGTATTTTGCAGCATCTCGATCGAACGTTCGAAGTGCATAAGACAGTTCAGCGCCGCCTGCGCCGCGCGTTGCCGTATATTGCAAAGCATAGCCGGTAAGGGTGCGTCTGGTGCATATAAGGAGCAGGTGTTTGTTATGGCCCGCGTGAAACGTGGCACAATGGTGCGCAAGCGCCATAAGAAATTGCTCGAGCAGGCGAAAGGGTATCGCGGCAGTCGCAGCCGACGCATCAAAGTGGCGCGTGAAACGGTCATGAAGGCGCTCTGGTATGCCTATCGCGACCGGCGCAACCGTAAACGCGATTTTCGCCGCCTCTGGATTGTGCGTATCAATGCCGCCGCCCGCATGCACGGTTTGTCGTACAGTCGTTTTATGAATGGTCTCAAGCGCGCCGGTATCGACCTCGATCGGAAAATCCTTGCCGATATGGCGGTACGTGACCCGGCAGCATTTGGGCGTGTCGTCGAGCAGGTACGACAGGCGATGTGATTACCAGCTCGGCGAATCAGCACGTCAGGCGTATCCGCTCGCTAGCTGCCGACCGTCAGGAACGTCGCCGCGAGCGGATGTTTGTGCTCGAAGGGGTTCGCCTCGTCGCCGATGCGCTGGAGAGCGGCGCGACACTGACGCTCGTGCTGTATGCGCCCGAACGGTTGCAACAGACGTCCGCCGGTTCGGATCTGCTGCAACGCCTCCAACACCTGCCCGCCAGCTATGAGGCGACGCCGCAGGTGATCGCTGCCGCTGCCGATACGGTCCATCCGCAAGGTGTCGTGGCGCTCGCTCGCTGGCCCCGCATTCCGCCGGGGAAAACCGGTCTCATCCTGGTGGTCGATACGGTGCAGGACCCCGGTAACCTCGGGACGATCCTGCGAAGCGCTGAGGCGGTGGGAGTAGCGCAAACGCTCTGTAGCGTCGGTACCGTCGATGTGTATGCGCCCAAGGTGGTGCGTAGCGCGATGGGTGCGCACTTTCGCCTGTCCATCGAGCAGGATGTGCGCTGGGACGAGATCGGCGAGCGTCTGGCACAGGTCGATCATGTCTATGCCGCCGATCCAGAGGCGCGCATGCCGTACTATGCCGCCGACTGGCGCCAGCCGTCGGCGTTGCTGGTGGGGAACGAAGCGCACGGATTGAGCAATGCTGCGCGTCGTCTCGCGACCAAACAGATCACCATCCCCATGCGCGGTCGAGCCGAGTCGCTCAATGTCGCGGTGGCGGCGAGCGTGATCCTGTTTGAGGCTCTGCGGCAACGTATGTTGGGTCGGAGTTAGCATCTGTATCAGTAGGCTGTGACGAAGCGAGTAGGCGGGAAACGGCGAACAGAGAGCGATGGTCGAAGGGTGTGAGCCGTCGCCGCGACGCCCCGCTGAAGTTCCCTTCTGAGCCGCGACGGGGAAAGGAAGCACAGACCGCGCAAATCGCCGTCTGTGCAGGCGCCAAGTAGTCGTCGCCGGTCGCCCTCCGCTATCGGGGCTATGAGGGTGGAGTCGCCACGGGCGACTCTGCTGAAACAGGGTGGTACCACGGGCCACGCCTCGTCCCTGGCGAGTGCGTGGCTTTGTTGTTGAATGGAGGCAGAAGAGCATGTCGCTGATCGATCAGTTGAACCAACTCGAACAGGAGGCGCTGGCGGCGCTTGCACAGGCTGCCGATCTGACGGCCCTCGCTGAGTGGAAGAGCGCCTATCTGGGCAAGCAGGGGTCGCTTTCGCGTTTGAGCCGGGGTCTCGGCGCGCTATCTGCAGAGGAGCGTCCGGCTGCCGGGGCGCGCTTCAACGCTGCCCGTGCCACGCTCGAACAGGCATTCGAACGCGCCGAAGCGCAGTTGAAACATGCGGCGCGTCAACAGTCCTTCGAAGCCGACCAGGTCGATATGACCCTCCCTGGACGTGCGCCGGCTCTCGGACGGTTGCATCCCACGACTCAGATGTTGCGCCAGATTTATGCTGTTCTGGGAGAAATGGGGTTTCAGGTCTGGGAGAGCCCGGAAGTTGAGACCGATGAGTTCAACTTCCAGTTGCTCAACATGCCGCCAGACCATCCAGCGCGCGATATGTGGGATACGTTCTACATCGAAACGACGTCCGGCGACTCAACGCTGCTGTTACGCACGCACACGTCGCCGGGGCAGATCTATGCCATGCGCGCCAATGCGCCCAATCCGGTGCGTGCCATTCTGCCCGGCAAGTGCTATCGCTACGAACAGGTGACAGCACGCCACGAGATGCAGTTCTATCAGGTTGAGGGCATCGCGATCGGGGAGCAGATTTCCTTCGCTGACCTGAAGGGCACGCTGGTGGCGTTTGCCGAACGATTGTACGGCAAAGGGGTCAAGACTCGCTTCCGTCCCAGTTACTTCCCCTTCACCGAGCCAAGCGTGGAGTTCGATATCGAGTGCTTCCTCTGCGGCGGCGCGGGGTGTCGTGTCTGCAAGCATTCCGGTTGGCTCGAAATCCTCGGTGCAGGCATGATCCATCCAACCGTGCTGCGCAATGGCGGGTACGATCCGGAGAAGGTCAGCGGGTTTGCGTTCGGGATGGGGCCGGAGCGGATGGCGATGCTGCGCTACGGGATCGATGACATTCGCTGGTTCTTCAGTGGTGATGAGCGGTTCCTGCAACAGTTCTGATGAAATCTCCATTGCCGCTCATTGCGCTGGTGGCGCTCTTTCTGACGCTCTGCGTTCTGTACAATCTGATGACGCCGCTCGGCGAGGGACCAGACGAACCAGGGCATGCGGCGTATGTGTTCTTCCTGGCGCGCGAGGGGCGATTGCCGGTGCAGTGCCCGCCGCCGTGCGTCAGTGATGTGCCAGGTTCAGGGCATCATCCGCCGCTCGCCTATCTGCTGGCGACCCCGGCGGCGCTCTGGCTGCCGCAGTCAGAGCGTACCTTCGATCTGCCCGGCAACCCGCGCTTCACCTGGGCAGGCGGCGATCAGGTGAATGCCGCCGCTCACGGAAGCCGTGAACAGTGGCCCTGGGATGCGCAGGTGTGGGCATGGCGTCTGGCACGCGGTGTGTCGAGCTTGGCGGGTGCAGCGACCGTCATCTTTACGTATCTGGTGGTGCGCCGTCGTGAAGACGATGCGGTAACCGGCGATCGGGTAGCGCTGCTGGCGGCGGCGCTGGTTGCGTTCAACCCGCAGTTCATGTTCATCTCGTCGCTGATCAGCAACGATGCGCTGCTGGCGGCGCTCGGCGCCGTGTTGCTCTGGCTGGTCGTCAGCAGTCCACGGTCACTGCCGCGCGCCATGCTGATCGGTGTGGTGCTGGGACTGGCGCTGATCACCAAGCAAAGTGCGCTGATCTTTGTGCCACTCGCGCTTGTGTGGTGTGTGACGGGCGAGAAGCGTTTGGGTGTGGCAGCGTCGGGATGGTGCGCGGCGATTGTGGTTGCCGGTGCGGCGCTCGTCAGTAGCTGGTGGTACCTGCGAAACTGGCGATTGTACGGCGATCCGCTCGGTTTGCAGGCGTTTCGAGCGGAATTTGCCACGCAGGCGTTCGAGGCGGTCAATCCGACAGCCTGGGCGGGCGCGTTGATCACCCTGTATGAATCGTTCTGGGTGCGCTTCGGCTGGATGAATCTGCCGGCGCCAGCATGGACGATGAGCGTGTATGCGGCGCTGCTGGCGGCGGCAGTTGCTGGATGGGTGCGAATCCTGGTTCGCCCGAACGAAGCGATGTATCGACGGTCCTGGCAACTGGTGGCGCTCCCGTTCCTGGCGCTGGCGTGGGTCGTGAGTTTCGCCTTTACTGCGGGGCTGGTCGCCTGGCAGGGGCGGTTCCTCTTTCCGGCAATCGCGGCGATTGCAGCGCTCCTGGCATACGGGTTGAGCGTCTGGCTCCGCCGGCATCTATCGGTGATGGCGCTCATCGTCGGGATGGCGGGCATTGCAGCATGGCTGTCGGTCGGCGTCATCGGACCGGCGTATCCGGTTCAAACTCTCTCTGTCGCTGCAGCGCGCGCATGGGAGGGACACGAGACGTATGCGCGCTTTGCGCGTTCGACCGAACCGGGTGCGGTGATCCGCCGCTGGCGGATCGAGGGGACGCCGCGCCCTGGCGCAACGATTGAATTGATGTTGCTCTGGAACGCATTATCGCGCCAGGATCGCGACTGGTGGACATTCGTGCATCTGGTCGACGTCGACCGGCGCATTGTGACGGAAGATAACCGTGAGCCGCGCGATGGCGCATACCCGATGTCGCAGTGGGTGGCAGGGGATTGGGTGGAGGCGCGTTATACACTTGCCATTCCTGCCGATCTTCCGCCTGGCGACTATGCGCTGTGGGTTGGTCTGTGGGACCCTACGAGTGGACGGCGCGCGGCGTTCTTCGATGATGACGATGTGTA
This sequence comes from Roseiflexus sp., assembly GCA_041641515.1. Lineage (GTDB taxonomy): Bacteria > Chloroflexota > Chloroflexia > Chloroflexales > Roseiflexaceae > Roseiflexus. The sequence continues at coordinate 2,684 of JBEPYG010000011.1, read as the reverse complement.
CGATCCTGACAGCGATCATGTTGTGCTCACCATACTGAACATTTCTGGACAATAAGGAGTTGATATGCGCGTTCCACTATCCTGGCTGAAAGAGTTCGTTGATATCACCCTGCCGGTCGAAGAACTTGCGGAACGGTTGACCCGCGCAGGGCTGGAATGTGAGGGGATCGAACGGATCGGCGTTGAAGGCGCCGATCTGCCGTGGGATCCGGAGCGGATCGTGATCGGCAGCATCCTGGAAGTGCGGCGGCATCCGAATGCCGACCGTCTGGTGCTCGCGGATGTGGACTATGGTGCAGGTGCGCCGCATACGGTCGTCACCGGCGCCCCCAATCTGTTCCCCTACAAAGACCAGGGGCGGTTGCCGCAGCCACTCAAGGGAGTCTTTGCGCGTGAAGGCGCTGAATTGTACGACGGTCACACCGAGGGATGGGTGAAAACGCGCTTGAAGGGACGACCGGTACGCGGCGTCATGTCCGACGCGATGCTCTGCTCGGAGAAGGAACTGGGGCTGTCTGAGGACCACGAAGGCATTCTGATCCTGCCGGATGATGCGCCGGTCGGGATGCCGTTGCGCGACTATCTCGGTGATGTGGTGTTGAAGTTCGACGTGTTGCCGAATATGGCGCGCTGTCTGTCGATCCTTGGCGTGGCGCGCGAGATTGCGGCGCTTACCGGCGCCACACTGCGCATGCCGGAGATGACCGTCGTTGAGAATGGTCCGCCGGTCGAGGGGCGTGTACAGGTGACGATTGAGACGCCTGATCTCTGCCCGCGTTTCACGGCTACACTGATCGAGGGAGTCACGATCGGTCCATCGCCGCTCTGGATGCAGCGTCGTTTGACGATGGCGGGCATGCGCCCGATCAACAACATTGTGGACATCAGCAACTATGTGATGCTCGAACTCGGCGGACCCAACCATATGTTCGATGCCGACCGGGTGGCGGATCAGCATCTGATCATTCGCCTGGCGCGCCCTGGCGAACGTCTGGTGACGCTCGACAACAAAGAGCACGATCTGGATGCCTCACTCGGCGGCGGGATGCTGCCGCTGCTGGTGTGCGACCCGCAGGGACCGCTCAGCCTGGCGGGAGTGATGGGCGGGCTATCGAGTGAAGTCGGCGCCACAACGACCCGCGTCTTGCTGGAGGTCGCCGTATGGGACCCGACGATCATCCGGCGGATGGGAACTGCGCTGCGGGCGCGTTCAGAGGCGTCGAAGCGCTTCGAGCGCGGTGTGGATTACGAATTGCCGCCGCTGGTGCAGCGCCGTGCCCTCTCGCTGCTGCAACAGATCGCTGGCGGCAGTGTGGCGCAGGGAATGGTGGACAACTACCCGCGCCCATGGCAACCAGTGACACTCACGCTGACGCCGCGTGAGGTGCGCCGAATTGTCGGCATTACACTCAACGCCGCCGAGATCGCCGACCTGTTGCGTCCGTTAGGGTTCACCTGCGATCTGATCGATGACGGCGCAGCAGTGCGCGTCACCGTCCCCAGTTCGCGGCGCGATGTAACGATGCTCGCAGATCTGTGCGAAGAAGTGGCGCGCATGTATGGGTATGACCGCATTCCGCTCACCCTCATGGCAGACGCGCTGCCTGAACAGCGTAACAACCCGTCGCTGGAACTGGAACTGCGGGTGCGCGATCTGCTGGCAGGCGCCGGATTGGACGAAGCGATCACCTACTCGCTGACCAGTATGGCGGCGGTTGCAGCGGTCAACCCGGCGGAGGCGGATGCGTCGCTCTATCTGCGTCTGGCGAACCCGCTGACCCCGGAACGCGAGTACCTGCGTCGGTCGCTGCTGCCAACGCTGCTGGAGGCGCTGGCGCAGAACCTGCGCGAACGCGAACGAGTGCTGCTGTTCGAGATCGGGCGTGTCTATCTAAAACGCGCTCCCGGCAGCGACGATCCGCGTCCCGAAGAACCGCGCCGGCTGGCGCTGGCGCTGGCGGGACGGCGGTATGAGCGTTCGTGGCACACGCCGGACGAGACGGTGATGGATGTCTTCGACCTGAAAGGCGTTGTGGAGACCTTGCTGGCGCGGTTGAACATCTCCGGTGTGCAGTACATCCCGCTCACCGATGATCCGCGGTTCCATCCCGGGCGCGCGGCGCGGCTCGAGCGCGACGGATGCGTCATCGGCGTCATCGGCGAAGTGCATCCCGACGTCTGCGAACGCCTCGAGATCGCCGCGCCGCGCGCGATGGCCGCTGAACTCGATCTCGATCTGATCGGTTCGCTGGTCGAGCCGGCGCGTTACCGTCCGATCTCGCGCTACCCGGCAACGACCCAGGATCTGTCGCTGGTGGTGGCAATCACGGTTCCGGCTGAACGAGCTGCGGCGACTATTCGCAAATATGCTGGCGCACTGCTCGAGTCGCTGACTCTCTTCGATGTCTACGAAGGCGAGCAGGTTGGTGCAGGCAGACGCAGTTTCACCTACCGCCTGGTATTCCGCGCACCAGACCGCACGCTCAACGATGCCGAAATCGCCAAAATCCGCCAGAAGATCGTGCGTGGCCTGGAGTATGACCTCGGCGCGACGATCCGGGGGTAGCTGGTAGGGTCATCGTCCCCCTTGATTCCCTGCAAGCGGGGGATCAAGGGGGTGGGGCGCACGGTAATGAGGGCATCGAAAGTGACCACCTTAATCGTGTGTCCTCCAGCTTCACCAC
>JBEPYG010000010.1:0-29875 GCA_041641515.1 Roseiflexus sp. | reverse complement strand
ATCGTCGGCGTGCCCGGCCATCCATCGCTACCGCCGGCACACGAGGTCGAAGCCGCGCTCATAGCGCGCCTCGCCGCGCATCGCACGGCGCACGGCGCACCGCCATTGACGCGCAACGCCGCCCTCGACCGCGTCGCGCAGCGCGCATTCCAGTGGCTCGACGCGTCGAATTATCGCAGCGGCTACAGCAACTTCTGCTCGTCGCCTTTCTTCATCCGCTACAGTGATACGCTCGATTGGGCTGCTCAGGAAGGGTATAGCGGAAAGGTCAATATGTACTATCCGATCCATGCCGCCTGCATCTATGACATCCTCGGGGCAACGGCAGACGACGTTATGGATCGCCTCTGGGCATTCGCGGCACAGGGTACCGATTATTTCAGCCTGAGGCAACTCGCCGATCCGGCGCAGCAAGGCGCCGGAATCGCTGTTGCGCCTGCCTATCTCGGATCGTACCTGATCGTCATCGTCACAGGCGACACCCCGTGATGTCGCTGCGCCATGCAGCTATCGCTGCCGAACATCGTTGCATTCATCGTACCAGGAGGCTTGTATGCTCGCACTCATGCTGCGCCGTCACGCGCCGGTCATGCTGTCTGTTGCTGCCGTTGCACTCTTCATAGTGCTCGGCGCTGGCGCCACCCTGCTCGCTCCCCGGAGTGGCGATGCACGCGCCATTGGCGACCCGTCCGCCCCACGTCCTGTCACTGCTGCTGCACTCGCTCCGATTGGACGGCCCCCCATTGCTCGTCCGGTCAATCTTCCTCCTGAAGCCGTCGGATCGAGGGATCGCGGCGGGAGCGGCGCCTCGCAGAACCTCATCGAGGCGCGCATGCCTGATGAGCGCTTTCATTCCGCCGCCTTGGACGCTGTGCGGTGCGCCGTCGGACACGAGATCGCCCGCGACCCGGCGCTCGATAAGGTCGCTATCGCTATCTGGCGCGCCGATGCACTGGGTGGGCTCGATGCCATACTCGGACGCCTCTATCAGGAGGATGGCATTTCGGTCTTTACGACCATTCCAGCACTCACGAATCAGGGAGGCGACCCATCAGACCAATGTCGTTTCGGTGGCATGGATCTGCGCGAGATCCTCCCGCGCGATGCATGGGGTGATGTGAGGGTTGCCGGCGTCGCTTTCTTTAGCGAACCGGATGGGACGCCGGATTTTCCGCTGTCGTCGATGGTGGTCGTCGGGCGCCGCGCTGCACCGTGATCGAACAGGAGCAAGAAAGAAGAGGAGTCCGGGTATGAACGCACCCGCACGCTCATCCCTGCCGTCGCGTCGCTTGCGTGCGCTGCTCACCGCATTGACGCTGTTGATGATCGTCACCGGAGCGTGCCTGCCAGCCGGTCTGGCACTGGCGCAGGCAGGATTTCGGGTTGAGATTCGACCGTCGGGAACGTCGCTGACCGCACCCGGCAGCGATTGGGTCGCCGCCGAGCGTATCTCGTTCTCTGGATGCATCGACCGTGGAACATTCGGCGACTGTTTCGGACGGATGGACAGTACAACCGGGCTGTACGAGCAGTATCCTCGACGCCGGTCGGTCGGGCGGCAGTATGAGCAGAACCCGCCGCCAGCGCCTGGTCCCGTCTTCAGCGGGCTGGATCGGCAGCCATGCATCGCTGGCGGCATCTTCCAGTTCTGGCCTGCCGGCGTCTGGCACTACGGCGGGCGCTGGACGCGTACCGTGTCGTATCAACTCACCAATCGGGGCAGCGATGTCATTCTGGTCGTGACCATTTCCTGGACGCCGGCAGGAACCCACGCCTGGGCATTCTATCCGAGTGACCAGTGCCCCACCATGCCAGTCTACAACGCAACGAACACCCCCGTGCCGCCAGGGTTCGTTCCCTCCCCGACGCCGCCAGGGTTCGTGCCGTCGCCGACATCAACCCGACCATCAGGGTTACCAACGCCGACGACGACATCCATCATCCCGACACCCGTACCGACGAATCCGCCGTGCATTTCGAGTGCGATCCCGCCGATGCCTCTTACGCTGTACGAAGGGCAGATCCCATTCAACGGCTCGAATTACAACCCGCCATTCACATCCTACACCGGGCGGTACATCGGCAAATTTGCCGATCGCTACTACCAGGAGAGCACCCACGATGCGCATCTGGCAGAGAAGGAGTTGGGCGTTGTGGCCGGACTCATGCCGGAACGCAACCTCTGGGTGCGTATCAACCCGAACCGGATCGTTCAGGCGACCTTCGATCTGCTTAACACGTCCTTCAGTCCGCCCGGCTACCCTGTGACGTGGCGTGTGTTCAATCAGAGCGACATCATGAACGCGCGCAATCTCATGATCGTCCTTCAGGATCTCGGGAACGACCGACAACCTGGCGGTGGTGACGATACGCTTCTGGCTTTCATTGCTGCGGGCGATTCTCCGGAAAACGGCAGTACTTCGCCACAGCGCATCCGTGTCGCGTCGCAGCGAGACGGCGTGTATTCGACCATCCCGGTGCAGGGGCGACCTGACGGCTTCCAGGCAGCGCTTCGCTCCGGCATTCTGACCGACTTCACCGGACGCATCTTCACGTGGGCAGGGCGCGACCAGGCCCCACACAATGCCACGCGCTGGCCCGTTGCGCCGATCTACCAGAACGGCAACCTGACCGTTCACGCGCGCGACTGGTTCTGGGTGCCGAATGGAGAGCAGCCAACGAACCTGAGTCTGCGCTTTGCGACCGAACCCAACCGCGTCTACCGCATGCTTGCGCTCATCGGAGCGCCTGTATGTAAAACCCAGTACAACGCCGTCTCTGTGCTCGTCTTCCACACGTTAGGGGACGCCGACATGGCGATTACGAAGACCGCACCTGCCGAAGCGGTGCGCGAGATGCAGATCGAGTATGGGCTTGTGGCGCGTAATGTCGGCGCGACCACCGCGCAGAACGTCGTCGTGACCGATACGCTGCCGGATGGCGTCGCGTTCGTCAGCAGCAACCCGCCTCCATCGCGCATGAACGGGCGGACCCTCACGTGGAACCTTGGCAATGTTGATCCAAATGTCACGCGCTCGATCGCTGTCGTTGTCAACGTCGTGCCGAATGCACCCGACACGCTGACGAACGTTGGCGAGGTGCGGGCGGAGAATGACAGCAACCTGGCGAACAACCGCGCCGAAGCGACGACCAGTCTTGTGCAGACAAACGTTGCGGTGAGCATGACGGCGACGCGCGTGGTCAGACCGGGAGACGAGTTCCAGGTAACGATCACATACCGCAACACATCGCAAACCACAGCGCGCAATGTGCGCCTGACGTACAACCGACCGTTCGGGGCAGTGATGCTGTCATCGTCGCGGGTAGCGGACGCCTCCACGACAACCGGAATGGTATGGCAGATCGGCGACCTGGGGGCAGGGTCATCGGGGTCGATCACGCTGCGATTGCGGGCGCTGCGCGAGAACGAGGCGGCGGCGTTGCCCGGCGCGATGGAGCACGTGGCAATCATCGGAGCGGCGCAAGACGCCGACCCGCGCGACAACGAAGCACAGGCGATCACGGCGCTGCTGGTCTTTCCACAACCAGACAGCGATCTGCGCATGCGCATTCACTCGGAGTTTGACCGGAACCGGGTGGTGTATCGCACCGACGGGACGGCATTCGCCTGGCCGGTCGGCGAGACGCTCTTCTTCATCCCGGAGGTGACGCTGCGCGAGCCGCCGATTATGTCACCGCCAGCATATGCGGCACGTCAACGGGTGGTTGCGTGGAGTTTCGTCGGATCGGGGAGCCTGGCGTTGAACAACGCCAGCTGCAAGGCGCGCGAGCAGCCAGTGGCGCAGGAGACGCAGCACGCCGACCTGAGCCGCATGCAGGGGTGCATCTACCGCTACCGCACCACAGTAGGACCGACAGAGATCATAGGGCAGGGGAGGCTCTACTGGGCGCCATTCGCGCCGGAGAGTCTGGCGGCGGCAACGTATGGCATCTGGCCGCTCCCGCCGGGTTCGACGAACATCCGCGTCCAGTACGCAGTGCTGACGGAACTGGTGGAGACAGGACTGTACGACATCGATGGAGATGGGCGCGGCGACAGTGTGCTCGACCGGAGGACCGACGTGCTAGACGGAACGTACATCGTCACGCTTGTCGCGCCACGCGATATGCGGTAGTCCGTGATGTGGGGAAATGCGGAGGGCGCACCGCGCCATCAACCCGGCGATGGCATGACATGACATTGGAGCACACTGAACAGTGCGCCAGGAGAGATAGCCATGATCAAACACACATCCACTGTTGCTTGTCAGCACATACGAGGACCTCGCCACGGGCAGGCAATCATCGAAATGGCAATCGTGCTCGCTGTGCTGCTGGCGATCATTTTCGGCGGGGTCGCGGCAATTCAGGCGATTGGCGCGCACTACACCGTGACCCAGGCAGTGCGGGTGGCAGCGCATCAGGCGGCGCTACGCGGCTCGACCGGCGGACTGATGTATGACCGCGACTATCCACTGGCAACCGCGCCGGGACCGGTGGCGGATGCAGCGCGCATGGCGTTCGCCGGAAGCGTGTTTGCTGAGCCGCAGTACGCAACTATCCGTGCGCGCTGTACGACAAACCCGTGCCGGCGTTACAGCGACATTACCGTGACAATCGGGTATCAGGCGGAGGTCTGGACGCCAATCCCCGGATTGGCGGACATTCGAGTCAACCGTAGCGCCACGCGCGCAGCGGAGCAGGACGCGAACAATTGACCGAGTCAGGAGGGTATCGTGAAAAGACTCGCTCGATGTGTCGTTCGGAAACATCCTGGAGGAACGAGAAATACGGCAAAGGGACAGTCGCTTCTGTTCATCGCGCTTGTTCTGGCGTTTCTGGCGCCATTCGTGTTCACGGTCATCGAATTCAGCGAACGCCAGCTGGAGGTGGCGCACATGGAGGATGCTCTGCAACAGGCGACGCGCTCGGCGGTGCAGTTGTTCGATTATGCATATCTGGCACGCAACAGTCGGCGCATCAACGAGGAACGCGCCGTGCAAATAGCGCGGCAGACATTCGTGCGTAATCTCGGAACGGCGCCAGAGCTTGCCGAGGACCCGGAGACGCTGGCTCAGCGCGTGACGTGGCTTGTTCTGCCACAGGGCGGTTCGTGTCGATTTGACAATGGACAGACCGTGACCTTCGATCAGCCAGCGATATGCGCAGAAGTACGCCCGACACTGACCGGGTTTGGTCTTCTGGGGTATGCGCCGTACCGTCCGCTCATTACCGCAGCTGCAACGCTCGATGTCCTGGATCGATAGGCTATCGTCATCATCAGTTACCAGAACAACGGAGAAAACTATGTCCTCAAGTCTCTCGACACCGCTGAGCAGTGCGCTCACCCCAAAAAAGTCACAGATCGCGCCGGTGCTGTTGCTCATCATCGGCATTGCGGCATCGCTCGCTGCTGCCGCTTATGGCTACATCGAGAGCCGCCGCACCGAACGCGTCGTCATTGCTGCGCGCGAGGTTCCCTACGGACAGCAGATCACCGCTGATGATCTCGCTGTGATCGAACTGCCCTTGCATCGACCAGTTCAGGTGGCGGGCATCACCGATCCGAACGCGGTTGTTGGACGGTACGCAACCCGACAGATTGGAATGAATGATCTGCTGCAACCAGGTATGCTGTCAGCCGACCCGCCCGACGAGCCGGTCTATCCAAACGGACGCAAACTGGAGCGCAACATGGTGCCGGCGCCATTTGCACTGACGGGTGTGGGCCCGGTCACCGACCGCGACCGGTTGAACATCGGATTTATCGCTGGCGACCCGTCGCTGTGCAACCGGGCGCACGCCGATGTTCCGGTGGGAACCGTGCTCGATGCTCCATCCACGCTGGTGGCGCTGGAGGGAATGCGGGCATACGCCTGCCGCTGGATGTCTGGCATCCCCATCCTGTACATCGACGAAGATATCGCATATCTGGAGATGACTCCTGCACAGGCGCATGCATTGCGAGCGCTCCAGGCGGCGAATGTGGCGCTATGGGCGGAACGCTATGGCGCCACCAGCGATCCGTTGCAGTATATGGACCGCCTCGATGCTGCGCAGGTCATCCTTCCCGACCTGACACGCCCTGTGACTGAGACACTCCGCATCGAACCGCAGATCGTCTTGGGTGTCAGCGCACCAGTCCCTGGCGCGACTGCACCAATTCCTAGCGAGCCGACCATTTCTCCCTCTGACAACTGATCTCCGATCTGGTGCTGACCGGCAGACACCGTCACTGAAAAGGACAGGAGTCATCCCTATGACCAGGTTTTTTGTCGCCGAAAACGGACAGGAAAATGAGATAAAGTCTCTCAATGGGCGTCTGAATGACGCCGCCGACGCCGCACCTTCTCCTGACGAGCGCCTTGCCGAACTGCGATTCTGCCAGGAGACCGGGCGACTGAGCGACTGGCAGCGACCTGTTGCCGAAACCATGCGGCGCGCCGGTCTTGGCGAGGGGTATACCGTTTCGGAATGGGCGGACATTGCCTGGTATGGGCCACTCGACTCCTGGCTGCGCCCCGGATCGCGGGTGTCTGACATCTTTATTGACGGACCAAACCGCACGGTGGTGGTCGTTGAAGCAGGGAACCGCAGCGACACCGGCATTCGCGTCTGCAATGAGTGGCTGCGCTGGACGCAGCGTCAGTTGCTGTTGCGTGCTGGCTTCGTCACTGCCGATCACCCCGACGACTGGCGCGGCGACGATGGACAGATCGTTCACGCGCTCCATGGCACTGCCGACCGGCGGCTGCGGTTTGCCATCACCCGCCCGCCGTACACACCGGACGGCGCCACAGTTGCCGTGCGCGTTCTTCCCGACCGCTGGCGAACCATCGACGACCTGGCTCAGCAAGACACGGGAGTTCTTCCTCGCGACGCTGCCGAACTTCTGCTCGAAGCCATACGGCGCGGCGTCACCCTTCTGATTGCTGGTGGCGCAGGCAGCGGCAAGACCAGCCTCACAGCGGCGCTTCTTCAGGCGATTGCTGCTGAAAAGCGCGTCATCATCATCGAAGAGGCGCGCGAACTGCCGCTGCCGCTCGACGGCATGGCGGTGGAAGTGTTGCGTAGCCGCAGCAGTTTTGCCAGTTGTGTACGATTGACACTCCGTCAGCGCCCCGATCTGATCGTCCTCGGCGAAGTGCGCGGTCCTGAAGCTCTGGCGATGCTCGAAGCTGCTGCCACCGGTCACCCCGGCATTTGCACGATCCACGCACCGGATGCGCTGACCGCGCTGCGCAACCTGGAGCGGTTCGCCACGCTCGATGGACTGGCAGCGCCAGGGATTATACGCGGACTGATCACGAGCGGCGCTGTGCCGTTGATTGCGTTGCACATCGGAACCTACGGCGGACGCCGGCGTGTCGGGCAGATCATCGAGATCATCGTGACCAGTGGTAGTCAGGTGGGCGACGTTCTGCCGCATAACACCCTGTTTGCTTTCAACCCTGCCACAAACCGGCTCGAACGGAAATATCCCGTTCAGGGCGCCTGGGGGAAGGGTCGGCTGTAAAAACCAGGATTTCCAGTACAAGGAGCGTTCCATGGCAACCGAATTGTTACTTGTCACCAACACGCCAGGGCTAGTCGAAGCGCTTGGCAGTTACAATGGCATTCTCCCTTTTCCGGCGCCAAGTCTGGCGCGTGTACGCAGCCTGGTTGCTGGTGAACAACCGCCGCCGGTGGTGTACCTGGAAGATACGCGCGGCACGATTGCCGATCTGTGGGAAACCATTCACGTTGCTCAGGCGCATGGCGTGCGGGTTTTGGTCGGGCTGCAGAGCATCGGTGTGGTGCACGCTGGCGACTTCACCGATGCGGGTCTGGCAGTCACTACAATGCGTGAACCCGAAGTGCTGGCTGCCTGGATCGCGCAGCAACTTGGCGCTACGAGACGGCTTGCCGCGCGCCAGGTGACGATTGCCGTCGCTGGAGCGAAAGGTGGCATCGGAAAGAGCCTGGTGGTGGCGTCACTCGCGGAGGGCATGCGTCGCCGCGGCCTGCGCGTGCTTGTTGTTGACGGCGATCTCTCGAACTCAGGTCTGGTACCGGAGTTTCGCATTCCGGCCGGATTTGGCTCATTTCTGACATTGCGGCAGGAAGGACGCGGTCATTCCCGCTTCACACCCGCCAACGTCGCTCGCCTGATCTGGCGACATGCTCCTAGTGGCATCGACTTCCTCCTTGGCGCTGATGAAGCTGCACTCGCCGCTGACTTCACATTACCAGACTGGCGCGCGCTGATGCAGGCGGTTGGCAGCCTGGGCGAAGTGCTGGAGCACGATTACGACGTGGTGCTGATCGATACCGGCCCCGACATGAAGAAGCGTCCATATGCACTCGAAGCGGCGCGTAATGGCGGATGGGTCGTCCTGCCAGCGCCGCCGGGACGCAAGGAGCGCGCGGGGGTCGGGATCGCGCTGCAACAGTTTGCCGCACACCAGCCCGACCTGACCGATCGCTGTATGCTCATTTTGATGGAACCCGAGCGTGGCGTGACCGTCGGTTTGCGCCAAGTCGCGCCGTTGTTTACCGAACACTGGCCCAAAGCTCGCGTCATCGGCGTCCTGCCGCGCGACCCGCATCTGGTAAGCCTGGCAAACGAAGAGGCAGATCGGTATGTTTCGCCGCTGGATGTTGGCAGGTTTCGTCCTTTCTCGCTGGCGGTTCACAATATCGTCGAGGAAATGTGCCACATTATCGAGCTGCCGCTTCCACAACCGAAACCGACCGTCAGCCTGTTCCGGCGCTGGTTTCCGGGGAAACCGGCACTGGAGCATTACACATTGCATGCTGAAGGTTGAACGTTGCACGTTGCGCGTTATATCGCTGAACGAGGATATGCCATGTACCATCGACCCACAGTTCATCCGTCCATTCCGTCGCTCACTATTGAAGAAGACGGTGGATTGGCAACGCTTCTTGGCGGTCCGACCGATACTCTGGCGCGTGAAGCGGCGCTGCGCGAAGCTGCGGTTCTACAGGCTGCGCGTGATGAGCTCCAGCAAGCTTTCAGCGCCGATGGACGGCGATATCTGCTGAACCCGTTCGCGCCTGCTGCCGAGCGAAATGCCGAAGTTGTCACTGTGCTGCGTCAGGCGATCGGGCAGCACCGCGCACGCGGCGGCCCGCTGGCGCGCGTCCCGACTGATGACGAAACGCTGCTGGAGATCTTTGCCGCCACCATCGGCTGGGGACCGGCGCAACGGTATCTTGACGATCCGCGCGTCAACGAAGTCAAAATCATCGGGCGGCGCATCCGTGTGCAGGAAAGTGGGAAACCCTTCATTACCGTTGCCGAACAGTTTGCCACCGCCGCCGACGTGCGCGACCGCGCCATGCTGCTGGCATCACTGATGGGTGTACACCTCGACGCGCAGAATCCGCAGGAAACACTGCCTGCCGACCACGGCACGCGCATTCACGCAACCATTCCACCACGCATCCCCGCCGAGGACGGCGCTCTGATCTGCATCCGTCGCGGCCGACGGGTCGCGTGGGATCTGCACGATGTGATGCAGCGCGGCACATGTGACCAGCAGATCTGTGATCTGCTTCTGTTGCTGGCGCGAGCGCGCTGTTCGTTTCTGATCGCCGGGCGCACCGGCAGCGGTAAGACGGCACTGCTCGAATCGCTTGCCAACTCCTGGCCCGGCGATCCTCACGTTCTGACCATCGAAGACCACATGCAGGAGATTCACATCCGGCGCGCCGACCTCTGGACGCGCGAACAGGTCAACACACAACGCGATCCCGACGCCTTTGGGCGTGTTGCGAAAGAAGCGCTGCGCCAGACGCCCGATCTGCTGTGCCCTGGCGAGATTCGTGGCAACGAAGCGGGGGCGGTGCTTGCACTGGTGCTCTCCGATCATCCGGTGATTACCACGCTGCATGCGCGCTCGTGCAGTGAAGCGATTGAACGCTTTGCCAGTTTTGCCGCCATGCCTGGTGCATATATGTACGAAAATCGCCGCACCGATGCTCTGCGAGATGCAGCTAGCGGTTTCGATGTGGTGATCAAAGTCGATAACTGGGAAGAACTCGGTCTGCGTCTGATCACCGAAATCGCGCTGCTGGACGGCGTTGTTGTGGAAGATGGCGTGATCCGTCCGGCGCTGGCGCCGCTGGCAAAGGTCGATATCCGGTCGGACGGGCGGATTGTCTGGCGCTGCCGGGCAACCGTCGGCAGCAGCGGGTTGCTGGAATGGACGGAAGGAGATCAGACGCCAGCATCGCTGCGCGAGAAACTGACACGGGCGCGCGCTCTGGCGCAGGTGCGACAGAGCGCCACAACGCTCGATGCTGTTGCCGACGCAATCGCCCGTGCACATACCCACACGCTGGCAGGCGCGCCAGAGCGCGCGCTAGCTGCCCTGCGCAGCGCCTGGTTGCAACGCCGCGACCCACGCCTCATTGGTGCAGCGCAGGACGTATTGAGCCAGGCGCCGGCCATCTTTGCAGGTGCGATCGAGCAGTCAACCGCTGAAGGTGCGGCGTTGCAACGGCTGATTGAAGCAAATCGCTGGCGCGATGCGCGCCTGGCGCTCGATGCGATCATGTCCGATCTGGTGATCGCTGCGCACGCTGCGCCACCAGGCGGCTGGGAGACGGTTGAGATGCGCATTCGCCAGGGTATCGCTGCCGAAACAGCTGCCGAAGAAGCGCGAATCGAAGCGGAACGGGCGCTCGAGCAGGGGCATCCCCGGCTTGCTGTCGATATGCTCGCTCGCTTTGCACTCTCCAGTCTACCGGTAACGATTGCGCTTCCACTCATTCGTGTGCGCGAACGCGCAATGGAGCAACTGGTACAGGCAGGTCAGGGTTCTGACGCGACACTCGCAACCGTGCGGGCACAGCGTCAGGCGTTGGAGGCGTCCGGCGAATCAGGCATTCTGTCGCATTGAAAGGATTGTCGCAATGGACCCGAACGCAATCATTGCACCTGGTACGACACACCCCGAAACCGTGTGGCTGGCAGAAGCAACACCGCTGGCGGCAACCATCGCTGCGATCCTGGCGGTAACGCTCCTGATGCGCAGTCGGTTGGGCGCAGCGCTCGATACATATCTCGTACAGCGATTCACCCGTCCCGGCGGCGATCTCCTCGACCCGGCGCTGCGCTGGCATCCTCCGGTGATAAGCGCGTCGCATCTGCTTGCCATTTGCGTCATCGCTGCGCTCGTCATTCTGATCGTTATGAGCCGGATTGGACCGTTGCTTGTTGCCATTGTGCTGGCGGGACCGGCGACGGCGCTGCTGATCTGGGTGCTGCTCTGGTTTGAAGAACAGCGCTATGCAGCTCGCCTCGATAAAGCTCTGCCGGCAAGCGTCGGGCGCCTGGAGGCGCAGTTGCGTGCAGGAAGCGGTTTGCAACCTGCAATCGAGAAGGTCATTGCCGATATGCCTGCGTCACCGCTCAAAGCCGAATGGTCGTGGTTTCTGGAGCGCCTTGGGCAACCAATCGCTGGCGGGTCACTTGCCACAGCGACCACCGTGTGCGCCGCACTGCGCGCGCAAACACTATCACGTCGCCATGCCACGTTTCTGGGCCATCTGGAAATCGCTATCGATCAGCCGCATACCTCACTGGTGCAACGTGTCCGTGCGGCGTATGAGTCTATGCAGGCATCCGACCGCCGCGCCAGTTTGCTGGCAACTGAACTCGCTCAAATGCGCAATACCGGGATTGCGCTTTTCCTGATCAATGTTGGCATCACGCTCTACCTGTTCGTTGTTCAGCACGAGCGGTTTGTGACAGCATATCGGAACGATGCCGGTGTTCTTGTGGGAACAGTGCTGGCGCTGGTCGTCGGCGCGCCACTGATCGGCGGCTACCTGCTGGGACGCACTGAAGACATAACCTACTGATACGACCAGACGAATCGAGGCGTTTCATGATCGACATCTTTGTTGCACCAGGCATCTGGACAGTGTTCGCCAGCATTGCCGGAGTCCTGATCGCCGTGATCGGCGTGGCGCAACTCAAACAGGCGTGTGCACTGGCGAGCGGATTGCGCACCCTTCCTTCCCGCTGGGGTATGACTGGCCGGTTTGTGCTGGGACACCTCGCAGCGTTGCCGCTCGCATCGGCGCTCCTCGTCCTGATCGCATCTGCTGGGATCGACGGTATGCCGCGCCTGCTCCTGGCAACCGTTGCATTCGCCATCTATCTGTACGTCGGCGTCGTCATCCCGCGCAGACCGGTTACCGCCAGACAGCAGGAACAGCGGCGGCTGCGACGATTGACCCCTTCGTTTGTTGCATATGTGCGTGTGGCGCTTGCCGGATACGACCCGCCGCCGCTGCTGCTTGAACGCTACCTACTGCGACTCGATGACCGATACGCGCCGATGCAGCGTGTCGTGGCTGATGCGCTGCACCTAGTACGCGATCATGGCGTGTTGCCCTTCGATGCGCTGCGGCGCGTGGCGCGCGACCGGGGATGCTCTGAATTGATCGATGTTGCCGAGGCGCTGGCGCAGGCTGAAGCGGAAGGTTCCGATCCGCAAACGGCGTTGCTGGCGCAGGAAACAACGCTCAATCAGGTACTCTACGACGAATTCCGCCAGATGATCGAACGACGCAAACTCTATCTGCTTGCGCTCGCAGCTCTGGCGGTCGTCAGCGTGCTGGTACAGATTATCTTCGTGATTGTGATGGGTAGCAATGTGATGGATCATTTCTGAGTCGGAGCGCGGAACGATGAAATCTTTTCGCCGCAACCGTTCACGTCGCCGAAGGATGTTGTCGTGGCGTGTTGCGCAGCGACAGAGCACGTCATGTCTTCCGGCGACGAGCGATCGAGGGCGGTGGCAGCTGCTGCTCCTCCATCCGTCGGTTGATCGATTGCTGACCGTCATGCTGCGCTGCCCGTATGCGCTCATGATCGTTGCCATTGGCGCTGGTGTAGGGCTGGCGATCTGGCACATTGCTGCCATTCAGTCTGCACCCGACGCCATGTCCAATCTGACGCGCGTTGTCGATATGCATGGGTCTCTGTCGCCGACCCCGGCGATAACGCCCGCCAACGACATTGTACGGTTTCTGGCAGCGTACAACCAGGCAAGCGCACTGGCCGCAGCGCAGGGACGTGCGGCACTGCTCGAATCCTACCTGGCGCCCGACGGACCTGCTTGGCAGGCAGTGGTAGCGGAGTATGCGCGCCGCACCAGCGCCGGTGAGCGACGTGACTCCACCCTGGTGCGCTGGGGCGTTTTACAGAGCGACATAACATCCGCTGGCGGATGGATCGACACCCAGGAACAGTGGGATGTCGTTATCACCGTCGGCGGGCGCATTGTCAGCAGCAGGCGCGGCGTGTTGACCCGCAACAGGTACTGGTTGCGCCGGGATGCCGATGGCTGGCGGATTGTCGATGCAACGACGATCGAGGTGATTCGCTAAGAGTCGTTCTCAAAACTATGTGCCTGCAGTCATTGAAGGGCGCACTGGCGCCGAAGCAGTGCCCTGTCGGTCGAGGAGAGCAATGACGCCTGCCATCCGGTATTGGGACAGGCGCTCAGCGGAGCAGCAACATGGTGCAAACGTCCCGGGAGCATTGCATTATGACATTCCATTCCTGCATCTCACACAGCGATCGGACGCCTGGGTGCGCGCAAGACGCCATAGTAAACACAAGGGAAGTCTGCTCGCCACTGAGGAAAATACCCGTCGGACTGCATAGATGTTCCTTCTGTGCACTTATACCGGTTATCGTTGATGATACCGCATTGCCATATGCGGTTTTAGGCTTTGTGATGCCAGGCGTAGTACTCCAAAATCTAAAATCAAAAGTCAAAAATGGTGTTATTTGTCTGGCGCTTCTGGCGTTCGTGATATTCCTGCCAGCGCCGGTTCACGCCGATGCGCCCGGTACACGCGGCGATCCGCCGCAGCCGCAGGGTTCGATGCAGCAGACAGGTGCAGCGCCCGCTGACGTTGCACCGTGGCAGGAGGTACATCCGCTGGCGCCCTCAGGCATGCCCCTCGATGCGCCTGTACTGCAAACGACATTTGACTCCGGTCCGGTGAGCAGCTGGTTGTCGCGCAACCTGAACCCTGGCAACTGGGTGCTCGACGCCGGCATGGGCGTTGTGGCGGGGGTGATCGCCACCTTCGGCGAGACAGCTCAGCGCATCGCAGAAGTGCTTATTGGTGCGGGAACGTCAGAGCAATCCTGGACGATTATCCCTGCAAGCTGCAGCGACAACGCAGCAACCAACTTCGTCTTCTGCACGCCGCCAGCTCTCACGTACAACCATCCAGCAATGACATCGATCTGGAGTGTCATGCGCGCCGTGGCGCAACTGCTGGTCACGCTCCTTTTCGTCGTGCGGATGAGCCGCCTGGCAGCTGAGGGCCAGCAGAGCCTGGCAACCGAAGGAAAAGATCTGCTGCTTACCTTTATCGGCGTCTCGTTGTTTATCAATGCAACGCAGGCAACTGTTGCTCTGATCATCGATCTCTTCAACTTCATTAGCGATGCGCTCCTCTCACAAGCTGCGTTCGAGATGCCGACACCGGTCGGTCCCGACCTGAATATCGGTGCGATGCTGATGTACGCTGTATTCTGGCTCGCAATGGTATGGCTGATCGTCAAAAGCGCCTTTCGCGTGGTGCATCTGATGGTGCTGGTCGGTCTTGCGCCGCTTGCGGGTGCGCTGCTGATGGATCGCTCGACGTCGCCGCGCTTCTACGGCTGGCTCAACCGTCTCGTCGATCTTCTGTTCGAACAGGTGGCGCTGGCAGCGACGATGATCGTTGCAGTGGCGCTGGTGTCGCCGTTGAAAGGCGGCGTGACCGAGGCGTTTACCGGGTACGTCCTCGGACTGCTCACGCTGCTGGTGACGGTGCTCGGTTCGGATAAGTTGACCGGTATGGCGCAGTCGGTGACCCGGCATGTGCCGCTAGAGTCGCGGGCGACACGATTTCTGAGGCGCAATGGGACAGACATCGTTGCACCGCGTGTCAGGGAAGCGATGAAGGGCGCCGGAAACGCGGTAAAGGCGTCCCTATCGGTGGCTGGCGATGTTCTGGCGCAACGCGACCGCCGGTTTTATCGATCGGCGCGCGAGGTTGTCAAACCGGGTGAAGATGCCGTTGGAGGACGTTCCGCGACCGCGCCTCGAACGGTCGATGGTCGCGTGCCGTTTCAGATGCCCGCCACCGACAGCCGCACCCGGCGCAGATACGACCGCCTGAAAACGCAGATGGTCGCCGGCGATCAACCGGAACGGGCGCGGCGTGACATTGCAGCGATCCATGCGCTCGGCATGCGCGCTCAGGCGGATGAGATCAGAAAGAGCATCCATCGCGGAACTCCCTCGCAAGATGTTCGTGCGAAGCGGCAGTCCGCCGCTGATCTGGAACGACGCGCCAATCAACAAGAGGCGTTTGCGAAGGGGCGGCTGCACCCGCGACCATCGCCCTGGAACAGCGAACAGCGCCAGCGCCGCCGCGCGATTGCACGTGATGCCCTGCTCGAAGCACAGGCTGAACACCGGATCGAACGTGACGATGCCCGCGCGGCAATCCAGCGTGACGAACGCGAGCTGCGCGCCGCTGCGCCTGAACAGCGTGCTGCGATCATGGCGCGCATCCAGGAACGGCAGGCGCGTGTGGCGGAACTAACCCCATCACGCGGCATGACGATCGCTGCAGCCACCCGCGCGCGCGGGGCAGCGCTCATGCGGCAACGCCTGGAAGCAGAAGGTCTGACCACGCCGCCGCGCGCGCGTCAGCCATGGGTTATGGAAAAACGACCATCAGCGCTCTCTCATTCTGTCGTCAGTCCAGAACATCACACGCCGGCAATCCAGCCTTCCACGAGGCCGGTCCCCTTACCACATTCGCAGCCTCCGCACCACGTTTCCGATGAACAGGAGCGCCACTGATGAGTGAGAGCGAGCAGCACACTGTTTCATCGCCAGCACACGACATTGCGCACAGCGTGGCGCATCTGGCGGTGCGCCGTGCAGCAAAGCGCGCGCTCGTAACAGGCGGATCAGCAACGCTGAAAGTCGGCGCGCTGGCAGGGGGGAAAGTCGTGCTTGTCGTGGCGCTGATTGTTGCTGCGGTTGTACTGATCTGCGGACTGGCGCTGGTGATTGCAGGAGCGCTTGGCACAATCTTTCAACATACGGCGCTTCCTTGGCCTGTGGCGCCGGATGTACAGCCGGATGGAACCTACCACGCAGGCGGGTGGGCGATTTCCAGTCGATTCGGCTGGCGGATGCACCCGATCACCGGTCAGCCGGAGTTCCACGATGGTATCGATATCGTCAGCCCGACCGGCGCCTGCCCATTCGCGTATCGCTGCCTTCTCCCCGCCATGATCGATGGAGTGGTGACATACATCGGATGGGATACGAATGGCGGACGCCATCCCGATCGGGAAGGTGGCGGGCAGATCGTTGTGGTCGAGAGCAGTCGCGGCGCCTACCAGACGATCTATGCCCATCTGGAACCGTACCGACTGCACGTGCAACTCCAGGGGCGGATCGTCGATGAGTACGGACGCTACGACGAGTATGCCGACTATCAACCAATCGGCGCTGGTGAACTCGTTCCCGATGTTGCCGACGGTTCGATCGCCATCTCGTGCCGGGGTGACATGCCGGTATTCGTGCCGGTGCGTGATGGTGCAACCATTACCTTCCTTTACGACCGACCCGCCGACTGTCAGACCACCGTCACGTGGGGGGAACGCGGGGATGGCTGGCGCGGCTGGATTGCCGACGATCCGATCGCATATGCGCAGGGGCAGGCAACCCTGCGCTGGCAGACGCCGCTCACCGGCTCGCGCGGTCAGCGCCGCGCCGGTGATGTGGCATTGCGCTTTCGCGCACATCTTGTACCGCCGCCTCCACCACTAACCCCGACACCGGTTCCACCAACACCGGTTGCGAATGCGATAGTCAATGAACCAATCAGGCAGGCGATGCGGTCCGATAGCAGGATCGAGAGCAACCGGTTCGCCGTGTGCCAGCCGGCGAACGATGGCGGGCATTGTGTGTGGCGGCTGGCGGATGTTCCGGTCGCGCCGCATCAGGACGCCTCCCGGAATGGCGGTTACGGCATGGGAAGCTTAGAACGCCCATCTCACACAACATTCTTCGCTGCTGCTGATGGCGCTCCATCTCCAGGTCCAACACCGCAGCAGAATGCAGACTCCTTTCTATCGGTCAGTATGAGCACCATTGGATCCTACCAGTTGCCGGTCGGCGGACGCCGCCGGGTTGCGTTGACCGGCACGAGTAGCGACTGGCCCCTGACCGTCGAGGTTGATGCGGGCGAGCATCTGACTGTACTGGACGTAACGCACGTTTCTGGCGGCACGCGATGCTCATCGGCTGCGCGCAACGTGCGCTGCGATGCGGAAGGTACATATGCGTTCTCTGTCGAATTCGTGGTGGAAGTGCGCGCCAGTGCGCCAATGAATAGCATCCAGACGCTGCACGGAACAGTCCGATCGCCGGTACGCCAGACAGCTACAACCCTCAATCTGCTCATCAATCCATATGTAGTCACTCCCGGACCCTGGCCCCCACCGACGCCACTCCCGACAGCGACGCTGGCGCCGTACCCGTTGCCGGCGACTGCACTGGCGCCAACGATACCGCCAGTAATCATTGTCCCGGAGGCGACGTCCGTGGCCGGACCTCCGCCAGGACCGGGACAGGGACCGGGGCGGTCGCCGCTCGTGTGCCGGCCACAGGCGCTCGTGCCGTTGCCGGGTGTTGTCAATGCCGCCGGAAACACAGCGAATATGGCGCTGGCGGAAGAAGCAGCGCGCAGTTTCGCTGCTGTGCGCGCCGAGATTATTGCTGCAACCGGCCAGGACCCGCTGGCGCGCCTGGCGGATGCGCTGCGTGCGCCCGAGTTTCGCTCGAACAAACCTGGTGTTGCACTGATGTCGTGGCACATGACGGGGCGGGCAATTGATGTGGATACCGGCTTCCCCTGGCGGCGGGTGCGCGATGGGCGGATGTGGCGGCTGTATATTCACACGACCGATGTGACAGCCATCTTCGAGCGTCATGGCTGGAACCGCATTCCAGATCGCGCAGACTCACAGGAGTGGTGGCACTATGAATATCACCCGAATGGCATCAGCTGGGCAAGCGCCATGCGCGAAGTCTGGCCCTTTTCACGACTGCAGTCGGCATTCCCGCAGATCAACTGGATCGGCGTCGGTTGCCAGTCGATGCCACCGGAAGAGAGAACGCCGCTGCCCATCGATATGCACGAACGCTGCGTGGCGGGCGCCCCCGTGTTTGCCCATGCTGTCGAAGCGTTGCCCGGTTGCGGTCCGCCGGTGCGCCTGGGGGATCGGGTGTATCAACTTGAGTCGCCGCTTGGGTTCGTCGGATTGACCGGGCAGACTACCGGACCGCATCTGCACCTGGGAATACGACAGCGTGGATATGCGGGCGATTTTCCGATGATCAACATCTGCACACCAGAGTGGTTGCAGGGTATTCAGCCCTTGCCCGACACCAATTGCTGGACGGATATGGTCGATCCGCTGGCATTTTTGCCGCTGGCGCCGCCGGACAACATCGCCGGACTGCCGGAAGGCGCACCCTACCAGTTGCCGCCGCCAGATTACCCTGGTTCGCTCTACCGCGATCCGCGTCCCGGTGAACCACCGGCCGGACAGTACTGGTCGCCCGACGCTGATGGCGGAAGGTATGGCGGCGGCAAAGCGGGGCGATCAAAGTCGAGGTGACAACCACAGGACATGTGTGCCTGTATCGAACGTTCTTCTCTACAATCTGAAAGGAGCTGGCGCCATGGAATCCATTATTGCTATGATCGGCTCATCAATATCGCACATCCCCGCCGATCTGCTGCATCTCTTCGCCGATCCTCCGAAGTTCGACGGGTTGTTCAAGGCGCTGTTCGATTGGCTGAAAAACATCATGACCGTCGCCGGCGGGTTTTTCCTGCTGATCGACATGGCGAAGCACATCTTTTCATCACCGCGCGACCTGCGCAGCGCGGGTATCGATCTAGCAGTGTTCGTCATTCTGCTGGTCGTCGCCAATCAGTCGTCGAGCATTGTCGCCTGGGCGATGGGACTGACCGGATAACCTGGAGAGGAGGAGGTGCATGAGCGATTATTTGAGCGCAGCCGTGCCGCGCAGGTTGCGATTGAGCGCATCGGTGCAGGTTGCCGGGATGCGCCTGCCAGCGCGTTCGTTTCTGATGATCATCGGGATCATGGCAATCGGAGGTATTGCCATTTCGCTTGGCGCCAACATCGAACGCACAATCTGGGTGAGCGGCGTGCTGATCTTTACAGGTCTGGCAATACTGGAAGGGCGTATCTGGGGGCGTTCGTCGCGCGATGCTGTCGGCATTGTGTGGCGCCACATCAACCGACCGAAGCGTCTGCGCGCCTCCCAACCGCAGGCGATCCTTCCACCGGAAGCGTCATTGATGGCGACGCCGTCGCTGCAACGACCACGCTGGCAACGTAAGGAGGCGTCACATGAGTGACAGCGAATTACGCACCGCCATTCCACAACGCATCGTGCGTGGCGCCATCCTGCGTTCTGATGGACGTGCCGTTGGACTGGTCGGCGGCGGTGCGCCTGCGTGGGATCTGCGTTCACGCGAAAGCCGGGCGCGCCTGGCGGAGACATACCACCGTATCTTGCTGGCGCAAGACGCGCCCATCGATGTGTATGTCATCGATGGACCTCCAGACCTAGACCGCGAGATAACCGAACTGTACCATCGTAGCAGTCAGGCGGATCACCCTGCACTGGGGGCTATTCTCGACGAGGTGGCAGCGTACCTGGAAGCGTGTTCCGGCGCGGCGGTCAACCGCAGCCGACAGACGATCTGGGCAGTCGCCGGCAACGAACCGTCGGCGCTGCCGGTCAGCGCCAGAAACTGGCTCGCGGGGTCGCTCCGAAACGTGAGCGGATCGGTCACGACGCCACGTGACGCATCGCTGCTGGCGGAAGCGGTTGCACGGGCGCGCCGTCTGGCAGACGCGCTGGCATCGCTTGGCGGTTCACCGCCGCCGCGTTTGCTCGAAGCCGAGGAGATTGCACGGCTGTGGTTTCGCCTGATCGATCCGGTACGTGCATCAAGCTACCCATTGCAGGGCATGCTGCTCGAACGGATTCGTCTGGTTGCAGATGCAGGTCAGTAAAGTGAGGCTCCATGTCACTACGAAACGCCCTCTCCAGACCGATTATCGAGCCGGTGCGCCGCCGCACGACCGATGCAGCATTCTTTGCCGGCGCCACGACACTGACAACGCTGCTGGCCCCCGACGGGATCGACCGGCGCTGGAGTCATATGGTACAGGTGGGTGACTCCTTCATCACCACGCTGGAAGTGCGCGCATTTCCGCCAGTACTCGCGCTGGCGTGGCTCGATGACCCGGCGCTGGGGTTGGATGGCGCTGGTATTACCGTTCATCAACGCCTGGTTCCTGTTCCCGATGCGCTTGCACGGCGCTGGCTGGCACGCAGCGAAGACGCCGCACTTGGAACCCTGGCTGGTGACGCACAGGCAGGCACGCACTTCGATGCGGAGGCGCAGCAGGGCATCGAGGCGGCAGCGACGCTGCGCCACAACCTGACCGCCGGAACCGATCGCCTGTTCCAGATAGCGATTACCATCACCGTCGCAGCGGCAACCCCCGAAGAACTGGCAGTGCGCGTTGATCGGGTGCGACTCGCGGCGGCGCAGCAGGGCATCCTGCTTGGATTGATGCAGTTTCAACAATGGGAAGGGTATCTCGACTCATTGCCACTCGCCCGCTCTTCCGCCGGATTGCTGCACGACGCCAGCGGGCGCGCCGCTGCGATGGGTCTGCCGACGGCTTCACCAGGATTGACGCGACACGGCGGGCTGCCAGTTGTCTGGGGGGAGCACCCGCGCAGCGGCGCGCCCGTCGTGTATGACCGCTGGCAGGCAACCAACCCGCATATGCTTATTGTCGCCGAGTCAGGGAGCGGTAAAACGTACACGATGGGCGGGTTGCTCTCGCAGGAACTGGCGCTCGGCGAGGATGCGCTGCTCATTCTCGACCCGAAGCGTCAGGAGTACCGTGCGTTGACGACGGCGCTCGGCGGCGCCTACATTTCGCTTTCGAGTCGCGCCGGGTACCACATCAATCCGCTGGAACTGCCGCCGCTTGCGCCCGAACGCGCCCGTGCCGTCGCTGCGCTGGAAGAAGATCTTCTGGCGCAGCGGATCAGCGTCATTAAGGCGTTGATCACCCGCGAGTTGAAGGCGCAGGGCTCCCATATCGACGCAACCGGCGCAGCTGCAATTCAGGATGCCATTGCCGCAGCCTATGCCGCGCGCGGCATCAGCAGCGACCCGCGCACATTCACGCAGCCGATGCCCACTTTCAGCGACGTGCAGCAGCATCTGGCGGAGATCGCGCCCGACCTGGCGCGCGCGCTGACGCTGTTCACGCGCGGTATCATCGGCGATCTGTTCAACCATCCGTCCAATGTGCCCACCGACAACCCGCTGCTGGCGATTGACCTCTGGACATTGCTTCAGAGCAACGATGAAACCCTCTCACGCCTTTTACCGGTGATCGTGATGGACTTCTTCGTGACGACTGCAATCAACCGTCCTACCGGGCGGCGCAGCCATCTGGTGCTCGACGAAGCGCACGCGCTGCTGCACTCGGAAGTGGGCGCGCGCACATTGCAGATGATCTTCCGTATCGGGCGGAGTCTTCAGTTCAAAGCAACCGTCATCACTCAGAGCCTCGACGACCTGGATGAGAGTGAACAAACGCGCGTATTGCTGGAAAACGCGCGCACCAAACTCATCCTGGGGTTGAACCAGGACTCGGATGCGGTCAATCGGGCAGCTGCCATTCTGCGGCTGAACGAAGAGGAAGCGGCGTATCTGGCGACATGCCGGATCGAGCGTGGCATCGGCGCAACAGCATTGTTGCTCGCGGATGGCGAACGAACGCCGCTGTTCATTCCACAGTGGCCCGACACAATCCATCGGATTGTGATCGGCGCAGGGAGCGACCGATGATTGTTTCAGGGTATCGGATCAATCTGGACGCGCTGCTAGCGCGCGTCGTCTACCGCTGGCACTGGAAGGTCGCGCTTACCGTGTTTGCCGTCGGCATACTGACCGGTATCGCGAGCGGCATCATCCCACCGTTCTGGCGTGGACGCGCCGAACTGCGGGTACGAGCTGCACCAGAAGCGCACATCACGGTTGATGGGCGTCCCTGGAGTGGCGACATTTACGCGGGAACGCATCTGGTCGCAGCAACTCTGCCGGATGGACGGCGATCCTGGGTGTATCTGACACTGCGATCAGGGGAAACCGCCTCGCTCGATCTTCCGTCTGGGCTGCCAGCGTCGCAGGTGCGCCGGGTGCCGTCTGCCGCGCCGGGCATGCGTCTTGCATCGATCTGGCGCGCTGGCGACTCGTGGCGTGTGCAGCATATCATTCCGCTTCCTTCGGACGCTGAAGCGAAAGATGCCGATGAAGACGCTCCGTCAACACAGACGATCGCTTTTGGTGCGTCAGGTGTCGAGCGATTGACCACAATCGATGCGTATCGCGGGCGCGCCGATATCCTGACAGTCGATGGCGTGCGCTACGAAGCGATGTATGAGCCTGCCCAGCCGGGTAGTCGGCAGGAAAACCAGATTGTTGTGCACGGATGGAGTGGCATGACCACAACGCTTGTGAGAGACGTATCGCTGGTTCGATTTGCGCCAAACGGTCGGGCGCTGTTGCTGGCGGAACGTACCGTGGCGGGCGAACACATCCGGTACATCACACCAGATGCGCCGCCGGTCGCAGTCGTCGCGCTGCCCGGCGAGATCACAGGAGTCGCCTGGCATCCATCGGGTCATGCTGTGTTGATTGCCAGTCGCGACGGAGCGCAACGCGTCCTCACCGTGGCCCGTCTGCGTCCAACGCCGGTGGCGGCGGTCATCGCCGAGCCGACTGCCGACGGATTGCCGCCGTATGCCTGGAGTCGCGATGAGGTGATGTGGATCGCGCCAGACGACGGAGGAATACCGCAGTTATGGCGTGCCAGTCTCGATACGCTGCTGCCTGAGCATCAGATGCAGCTCGACGCACGGGCAATGACGCGACTGGCGGACAACACGCTGCGCATTGTTACACTCCAGAACGGTGAAGTGGTCATCGGTCGCTTGGACGGAGACCGGTTCATCGGCGAAACGCTGCTTTCAGGAGTGCCGGCGAATGCAGACCTGATTGGCGAGTGGTACGGCGACGAACTCCTGCTACGGAGCGGCAATGATGCCTGGTTGATCACCATTGTCGAAGGAGAAGCGTATGAGCGCACCGCGGATTGAAACGTTGCTGATCAGCCTGATTGTGCTGGTGGCTACCGGTGTTGCGCTGGCGGCGGCATACGCTCCTCCCGCGCCTCGACAGCTGCAGGCGGAGATTCTCCAGAAGGCGTTGGATGATACGACCGAAGCATCGAACGCGCCGCCTGAGGAACAGCGCAGTTATGATCGTTCAGCCGTATCCGATGCCGTATCAGTGGTTGTTGATACGGCCATACAGCAGATTGGTCGGCTGGATGCCGATGGGCGGATTGCTCTGCCGGCGATGAGCGGCGTGGTCGCGCTGATGCTGGCGATTGTCGCAGTGAGGCGCCGGCGACACGTGGCAGGAGCGACTTGTTGGAGGCGATCTGAGATCCGGCGAAGCGCGTCTGCATGGGAATGGGGCGCATCCATTCTGCGCTGGCGGGCAATGATGCTGAGACGCGCGCAGACCCGCAGCGGCGTCGGGCATCGCCTGCCAGTGTTTCCCGGCGCGATTCGGGCAATGCAACGCGGGAGAGGTGTTCTCTTGCAGTATCGAAAGCGGAGGACTCTGAACAACGGAGTTTTGGGCACTTCCCTGCGCTCCATCATCCGTTTTGGGCATCAGGTCGCCTCAGCGTCCCATTTTGCCGGGTGGGGAGCAGGAGATCGGGCGGATGAGGGGAACAAGGCGCTGGAGTGTGGAAAACACATTCGCATCTCGCAAAACCTTTCTCCAAAAGATCGGGAGGATAACAGGACAGAGGCGCCTGGATGCGAACAACACATCTCACATCTCAACAACACTGCACCCACAAGCGAGAAAGAAGAGCTACTTGTTGATCAAACAGCAGACAGCTATTGTGTGACGGCAGCATTGCAGCAATCCGATGCACCATCTGCCCCTGGCGCAATCGGGAATCATCAATCCATCGCAACCGACAGAGCTATAGCAGTGGTTGCGGCGGTTCTGGACATTTGTGAACGGCAAGAACTGGCGCAGAGCGTGATCACATTCGCCGAAGCGAGTGTCGAGCGCCGGTGGATGCAGGTTCGCCTGATGGTCGCTGCCCATCCCAATGAAACCAGAGCGCTCGGAGCACTGCCCGAACAGGTGCAGACGCTCCTCCCCGGATCGAGGGCGCAGTGGCGACGCGCTACGCAGGCGCAACCGGTATTGGCGATCACACTGCATGGTGATATTTCTACGATGCGTGGCGGTCATCTGCTGATGCCGATTGCACGACATCGATTCGACTCGCGGCTGCCCGCCATTCGGCGCAGTACGCCGGCAGTATCACTTGCGCCGCTGCGCGCCTGGCGACATCTTGGATTCTACGGCGGTAAAGCTATCGAGAGCGCCAGTTCCGCGCTCATCGACCTGTTGTACACCGAAGCGCCGGATACGCTGGCAGTGACTATCATTGACCATGGGCAGATCAGTTCATTCTGTCAGGGAGCGCCACACCTGGTTCCAATTCCCGGTGCAGTGGCAGATTCGTTGATAGCGCTTGGGCGTGCCGTGCGTTCCTTTCAGCATCCCGGTTCGGCGGTGCGATCATTACTGATCGTCCTCGTGGAGCCTGATACAACCGTGCTCAAAATACACGCCGATCTTGTCGCTCGCCTGCTGCGACGCCCCGACATGCCTGTCTACACCGTGCTGGTGCAAACCCGAGTGCCGGATGCTGCACAACGACAGCATACACATCTCCCGGCAGTCGTCACAGGCGGTGGATCAGGGCAATCACCCGACACAGGCGGTTCGCCCCCGGCGGGTACGGTTCGCATTCTTGCGCCGCATATCCGCCTCGAACGACAATGCCACGTATACGACGCCGCGCATTTGGCAGCGTTGGCCGCATTGCTGCGCACCAGTTCTGTCGAGCCGCTTCCTGCAACAGTATGGGACGCTCTGCAGACATCTTGACAACCTGACAAAGATAGTGCTACACTTCACATACTTTGTGTGCTCATAAACCACTAGGACGCATCAAATAAACGGTTCAGGCGCGGAGGTCTACGTGGATCGGATAGAAGGACCCCCTGATGTTGTTGTTCGGCGATTGCCGTTATACGCTCGCAGCCTTCGCTATCTCCTCCAGGAAGGTGTTGAGTCGGTTTCCTCACAGGAACTTGGTGATCGCATCAATGTCACCGCTGCACAGATCCGCAAAGATCTCTCCTACTTCGGTGAATTCGGGAAACAAGGCATCGGCTACGATGTTCGCAAACTGCTCCAGCAGATCGAAGACATTCTCGGACTGACGCAGGAATGGCCTGTGGCGCTGATTGGCATCGGTCATCTTGGTGAAGCTATTGCCCGGTATGAAGGGTTCCGTCAGCAGGGCATCCGCATCGCGGGCATTTTCGACAGTAATCCCGCAAAGATCGGCAAGGTCATCAATGGCATGACGGTTCAGAGTTTTGACGAAGCCGAACAGGTCATCAGGGAGCAGGGTATCAAACTGGCAATTATTGCCGTCCCTGCGCGAAGCGCACAGGAGGTTGCAGATCGTCTCGTGATGGCTGGCGTGCGCGCGATTTTGAACTATGCTCCCACAGTGCTCCAGGTTCCCGAAGGTGTGTGGGTGCGCTACATCGATCCGGTGGCCATCCTCCATAGCATGACATACTATCTCGCACGCGACATTGCAGGTGTACGTCATAACAACCCCGAAACGTAACCGAAAACACGCAATGGAGCATTCCTGGTGAGCGGATCCGCTACACCGGAAGGCACGCTGGTTCTATCTACCGAGGTGCACTATTTTCGCGCACCAACGGAAGATTAGCTGTTGTTGCTCGTGCGTCTGCGGCAAATGGGCGCGAATACGGTTTCAACGTATGTGCCCTGCTGCTCGCACGAACCGCAACCTGGAGCGTTCGACTTTACCGGCGCAACCGACCCATAGTGCAACAGATCGCGCTTTGTTCACCTGTGCGCAGCGCTTGGTTTGCGTCTGATTCTGAAACCAGGTCCGTTCGTTGATGCTGAATTGCTCGGCGGCGGCATTCCGCTCTGGTTGTTGCAACACCATCTCGAGATCCATGCGCAACGCGCTGATGGCGACATCTGGCGACACTCTGACAGCAATGCACCACACGATGGTCTTTCAGGGTGGGCGTATCCGTGTCTACAACGAGATTGTTGTTCCTCTGGTCGGGCTGGTGGTGCTGATTGCGGTCTGGTTATTGCTCAAACGCACCCGTCTCGGCATGATCATTCGAGCTGGCGTGCAGGATCGTCAGATGGTCGAGGCATTGGGGATCAATGTACGGCAGGTGTTCACCATGGTGTTTGCGTTGGGTGTCGGGCTGGCGGCGCTCGGGGGCGTGCTCGCCGCACCGGCAATCGGGCTTTCCAACACCATGGGCGAAAGTTTTCTCCTCAATGCGCTGATCGCGCTGGCAATCGGCGGATTGACCAGTTATCCCGGCGCGGCGATCGGATCGCTGCTGGTCGGGATGTTGCAGCAGTTCATCATCAAGTATGGTCAGATAGGGATTGCCATTCCGTTTACTGAGATTGTGTTCAAACCTTCGCCGCCGCTGGTGCCGGCATCGACGCTCCTGCTTATGGTGATTATCTTGCTCATTTTACCCAACGGTCTGCTTGGCAGGAAGGAATGAGAGATGACATCGTCCGGTCCTTCCTCTATGCAACAGCATCGCACTGCGCTGATCATGCTGCTGGCGTTGATTCTCCTGCCGTTTGTCATTGGGTTGTTCGAGGGAGCGTCGCCGCTTGAGGTATGGTCGAACCGCAGCGGCGCATCGAAGTTCATCCAGGGACTGGCGATCGAGATTTTTATTCTGGCGCTGTACGCCCTGAGTTATGACCTGATCTTTGGCGTTACCGGGCTGCTTTCGTTCGGGCACAGCATGTTCTTTGCCGTCGGCGCCTACCTGACCGGTATTGCGCTCAAGAGTTTCGGGCTAAACCTGTGGCAGACAGCTGGCATTTTGATGCTTGCCGCCATTGCGCAGGCGCTGTTGTTCGGCGTCGTGTTGCCGCGGGTGAAGGGTATCACGTTTGCGCTGGTCACACTGGGGATGTCCAGTGTGTTCCATATTGTGATCATGTCGCGCGAATTGGGCGATTATACCGGCGCAGACGTTGGGCTGCAGGGGGTGATTGTCCCGGACTTCATCAGCCCGGCGACAGAACGGTTGCGCCTGTATTTCGTCACGCTGGCGGTGCTGATCCTGTTTTATCTGCTCTACCGCCGGTTTGTCGATTCGCCAACGGGGCGGGTGTGCCAGGCGATCCGCGAGAATGAAGGTCGGGCACAGATGCTGGGGTATAACACGTTCCTGTTCAAACTTGCGGCGCTGATCCTCTCGTCGATCACGGCAGCGATCGCCGGAGCGCTTCACACCATTTATCAGCCGATCGTCACCCCCGACACCGCGGGGTTGGGGTTCACTGTCACCGCACTGCTCATCATCCTGATCGGCGGTGTGGGAACGCTCAACGGCGCACTGGTGGGAGCAGCGATCTTCCGCCTGCTCGATTTCGGGCTGCGGCGCTATCTGGGAGAAAGCGCCAGTTTCATCAATGGCGCAATCTATGTCCTGATCGTCCTCTTCCTGCCCTACGGCATCGTGGGCACATGGCAACTCAAAGCGTCGCTCACCTTGCGGCAGATGCAACAGGGATGGCAACGTTTGCTGGAGATGTTCGGGTTGAACATTGTACGTCGAACATCCGGGAAATGAGTGGCATCTACTTCCACAATTACGCCCTTTGCCCGAACCCATTACCAGCCGCTTGTTGTGGACGGTGATTTCAACATGACACCATTTCATCGCGCCTATCAGATCGCCACAACCGATAGACTGACGGATGTCTGGCCGATCTGTGGGCAGGGTCCTGGTTTCACCTGCCCTGGCGATAGGCGGAACATCCTCGGTGTTCACCTGCCGCAGTGACCGGTGCGGATTGATTACATCTTTGCGTCGAATGAGATCCAATGTCTTGACGCTGCCATTGGACCATGGGATAGCTTCTCTGAGCACCGACCGCCACCGGCGAGGCTGGCAGTCACCGACGCCGCACAGCTCGATAGCGGTGTCTCACCACGCGGAAACCCAACGATCAGGCGTGGTACAATACAGTTCACCGGCACAGCAGATGGACGACGAGGCAGCCTGTGAACATCGCAGTAATTGGCGGCGGCAGCACCTACACTCCCGAACTGATCCATGGCCTGATTGCCCGGAACGCAACGCTCGGCGTACACAACGTCTGGCTTGTTGATCCCGATGAGGAACGCCTGAACATTGTCGGTGCATTCGTGCAACGCATGGGTATTCAGGCAGGCGCCGGGTTTCAGGTGAAACTGACTGCGGATCGACGACGAGCGCTCGAAGGCGCCGATTATGTCATTACACAGTTTCGCGTTGGCGGGCAGCAGGCGCGCCACAATGATGAACTTCTCGGACGGAGGCATCAGCTGGTTGGGCAGGAAACAACCGGCATCGGCGGATTTGCCAAGGCGTTGCGCACTATTCCGGTGATGCTCGACATAGCGCGCGACATGCGCGAAATGGCGCCACAGGCGATCCTGCTCAACTTTACGAATCCGGCAGGTCTAATCACTGAAGCTGTCGCGCGTCATGGCGGCGTGCCGGTCATTGGGCTGTGCAACAATGCCATCAATGCCCAGCGCAGCATTGCTCGCATGGTTGATGTTCCGCCAGAACAGGTATTCATCGAGCAGGTCGGATTGAACCACTTGAACTGGATCAGACGAGTCGCGATCAATGGCAAAGATGCCACAGACACCGTGATTACAGCATATGTCGAATATCTGTGTCACGATACAGACCCGCTCCGCTTTCCTCCTCGCCTCATTCAGATGTTACGCGCTCTTCCATCCTCGTACCTGCGCTATTTCTACCTTACGCCACAGATCATTGCCAGACAGAACAGCGGCGAGCCGACCCGCGCTGCAGTGGTGATGGATGTCGAGCGCCGGCTGCTCGCACGCTACGCCGACCCGACGCTGCACGAAATGCCGCCGGAACTAATGGAACGTGGCGGTGCATATTATTCGACAGCGGCAGCGGCGTTAATCGAGTCGCTCCATACCGGAGATAATGCTATTCACGTGGTCAACACGCGCAACAACGGCGCCATTCCCAATCTCCCAGACGATGTGGTCGTCGAAATGCCGTGCAGAGTCGGGCACGATGGCGCCATTCCCATTCCCGTGGCTCCACTGGAACCGGTGTTTCATGGTCTGACCTGTCAGGTGAAAGCCTACGAATTGCTGACCGTGCAGGCGGCAGTTGAAGGAGACGAGGAGGCGGCGATGCTGGCGCTGCTCACCAACCCGCTCGGTCCCGATGCCGCGCGCGTCGAAGCAGTGTGGGAGGACATCAAACAGAC
Organism: Roseiflexus sp.; assembly: GCA_041641515.1. GTDB lineage: Bacteria > Chloroflexota > Chloroflexia > Chloroflexales > Roseiflexaceae > Roseiflexus. Next base: position 172 of record JBEPYG010000010.1, on the reverse strand, counting down.
GAACCGTGGTTTGCTTCCAACCTTCGAGAGGTGACGCATGAGCCAGTCTTCACTGCTGGTCGGCGCCGCAACGCGCTGTATTACGCCAGCACTCGGCGATCATCCGGTTTTTCTGGCGGGATTTCAGAATAACCGCCGTGCCACTGCGATTGATACCGACCTGTATGTACGA
>JBEPYG010000009.1:0-30025 GCA_041641515.1 Roseiflexus sp. | reverse complement strand
GCTACCGCTCGATTGAGCGATCGATGAATGCAAACCCGGCAGGAAGAAGTTCTTCGACCGAAGTGACGCGCCATGCGCTCCGGAGATTTGCCAGGAGCACCACTGCGCGCGGCGCCAGCTCGAACATGACCTGGCGGCATCCACCGCATGGGCTGACCGGTTCCGGCGTGTCGGCGATGACCGCCAGTGCAACGATTGCGCGCTCGCCAGCCGCATAGGCGCTGAACAATGCCACCCGTTCTGCGCAGATCGTCGATGGATAGGCGGCATTTTCGATATTGCAGCCGTAGAACAATGCGCCAGAGGCGGTTCGCACAGCAGCGCCGACGGCAAACCGTGAGTAGGGACAGTAGGCGCGCTCGCGTGCAGCGGCGGCGGCGGCAAGAAGTTCCGTCAATTCCGTCGTCAGTTCATGCATCGTGCCGATCCTCATCACGTGTCGCAGGAACCTCATCTTCCTGCGGCGGGCGATATTGCAGGCGCAACTTCCGCAGACGCAGACCATCCATCGAGAGCACTGCAATGGTCGCGCCATCGGCAATCTGCACCACATCCCCGACCTTCGGCACCCGTCCAAGGCGCTCGAACACAATGCCCCCGATGCGATCCGACTCCTCCGACACCAGGCGCAACCCGGTCAGATCGTTGATGTCATCGATCGGCACACGCGCATCTACTTCGATATCCCCCGGACCGAGCTCCCTGATCGGTTGTTCGTCCACATCATACTCATCCTGAATCTCGCCGACGATTTCCTCGATCACATCCTCGATGGTGACCAGACCGGCGGCGCCGCCATACTCATCGACGACAATCGCCAGATGGACTTTGCGCGCCTGTAGATCTTTCAGCAGGGCATCAACTTTCATTGTATCAGGAACAAAATGAGCAGTGCGGAGCAGCGAGCCGATAGATGCGTCACGTTGCCCGGAGCGCAACCAGAGCAACAAATCCTTTGCATAGAGAATGCCCACAATATGGTCGATCGTTTCACGGTACACCGGAATACGCGAATGACCGGTTGTGATGATGGTGTTCAGCGCCTCATCGATGGATGCGGTTTCCTCGAGCGCCACAATATCCACCCGTGGGATCATCACCTCGCGCACAGTCGTATCGCCAAAGGAGAAGATCCCTTCGATCATCTCGCGCTCTTCTGGTTCGATGAGCCCTTCTTCTTCGCCGACATTCACCAGCATGCGGAGTTCCTCTTCAGTCACCAGCGGCATTGGCGAGGAAGGCTGACCGCTGGCGACACGAATGAACGGGCTGGTAAGCACCCCCACGATCCAGATGACAGGTGTCAGGAGGCGCGCGATCAGCGCCATTGGACCTGCAAGCGTGCGTGCAGCGGCAGAAGGGTTGCGGATTGCCAGCGCTTTGGGCAGCGCTTCGGCAAAGATCAGAATGAAGAGCAGTAATCCGCCAAGCGCAGCAATGCGCCATTGCCACGTTTGACCGTCAAACAGACGCAAAGTCAGCGCAGTTGCTGTGATCGTCGCAGTGCTGTTGAGCAGCAGAACGGTCGCCTTGAAGCGATACGGCTCGGCAAGCAGGCGATCGATTATCTGTGCGCGCCGCGCATCGGTCTCGTGCAGCGCCCCCAGACGATGACGACCGATGGCCGTCATTGCAGCATCGACTGCCGATGTAAATGCCAGGACGAAGAGACAGAGAACGATGCCTGCCAGAACCAGGCCAGTTTCAACGTCCAACGTGCTATCCTCACCCGCGCAGTCGCAGGACGTTCACGAAAAGAGTGCGCTCAACGACAGATCTTTGTGAATACGCATGATGGCTTCCGCAAACAGCGGCGCCACGCTGATGGCGCGAATTCGCGCTTTGCGGCAACCTTCGGGCAGCGGGATGGTATTGGTGACGATCGTTTCGACCAGCGCCGATTGCGCGATGATCTCTGTGGCGTCGCCGGCAAAGATGCCATGGGTCGCGCAGGCGTAGACGGCCACTGCACCGCGTTCACGCAGCACACGCGCCGCTTCCGCCAGTGTCCCGCCGGTTGAGATCATGTCATCGACGATAACTGCAGTCTTCCCCTCAACATCGCCGACCATGTCGAGCATTTCGGCGACATCGGGTTGCGGACGCTGCTTGGCAATGATCGCCAGACCCGCACCGATGCGTTCACGAAAACTGTTGGCGCGCCCCACACCGCCAGCATCGGGCGAAACCACGACCAGGCGCGGCAGGTTCATGTCGCGGATGTGCTCGGCGAGGATAGGTCCCGCCTGCAGGTGATCGACCGGGATATCGAAGAACCCTTCGATTGCGGGTGCGTGGAGATCCATGGTCAACACCCGGTCGGCGCCGGCAGTGCGGATTAAATTGGCGACCAGTTTTGCCGAGATTGGTTCGCGCCCGGTGGTTTTCTTCTCCTGCTTGGCGTAGCCGTAGTAGGGAATGACCGCCGTGACACGCGCTGCCGATGCGCGTCGCAGCGCATCGATCAGAAGCAACAACTCCATCAGGTTGTGATTGACGGGGGTGCACGTCGGTTGAACCACGAACACATCGGAGCCGCGCACATTCTCCTCGACCTTGACGCGCGTTTCGCCGTTTTTGAAGGTGCCGACCGTAGCGCGACCAAGGTTGATGTTCAGATGCGACGCAATCTCCTGCGCCAGGGGACGGTTGGCATTGCCGCTAAAGATTTGGAGACGACCTTCCATAGACGTTACGCCTGATAAACTTCGTCCGTCGCACGCTGTGCGCCGCGCAGATGGGCAAACGGTCCAATGACGGCATGCGCCGGTATCACAACGCCTTCGGCGAGCGTGTAGCGCACATGCGCGTTATCAGCAACAATCGTATCGATCAAAGACGTATGTGGACCAATGACGCAACGCGCTCCCACGCGAGTGGCGCCTCGCAGCAAGGTTCCTGGCAGCAGCGTTGTATCCTGTCCGACAACCACATCGACATCCACATAGGTTGCAGCAGGATCGACAATGGTTACACCATTGCGCATAAGCGCATCTAGAAGGCGCATCCGCAGCACATGCTCAGCATGCGCCAGTTGCACCCGGTCATTGATACCAAGCGCCTCGGTCGGATCGGCAGAGAGGAGCGCCTGCGCTGCGCCGACGCCGTGATCGGCAATTGCCAGAGCGACAAGGTCGGTCAGGTAATATTCGCCTTTTACAGGGCTGCGCCGGATGCGGTCGAGCGCAGGCCACATCCAGGCAGCGTCGAAGCAGAGGATGCCGCTGTTGACTTCGGTCACGGCGCGTTGGGCGTCGGTTGCGTCACGCTCTTCGACGATCGCAGTCACGTTCCCCTCAGCGTCGCGGATGATTCGACCATAGCCGGTTGGCGGGTCTGCGGTGAAGCTGAGCAGCGCAACCAGGGCGTGACGTTCGCGGCGCAACGCCACGAGGCGTTGCAGCGTGTCGCTGCGAATCAGCGGCGCATCGCCGACCAGCACCAGCACCTCGTCGCACTGATTGTCCATGATTGGGCGCGCCTGCAGGGTTGCGTGCCCGGTACCCAGCCGTTCAGACTGAACAACGTATCGATATGCGTCGCCAAAGCGTGCGCGTACTGTGTCGAGCGCATCGGCGGCGAGCACAATCGTGCTCATTGCCGGTTGCAGCGCATCTACCGCCGTGAGGATATGCCCAAGCAACGGTCGCCCGCACAGCATATGCAAAACCTTCGGCAGCGCCGACCGCATACGGGTGCCTTCACCGGCGGCAAGAATAACGACTCCCAATCGCACTGTCGTGAAGAAAGGGACCATCAGAGCAGCTTGCTCCGTGATCCCCTGCGCTCGTCCGCACACCTGTGGCTGCCGGGCCAGGATTCGAACCTGGACAAACGGATCCAAAGTCCGCTGTGCTGCCATTACACAACCCGGCACTACATACATTATAGCACACGCGATGCAGGTTTCTGACAGCGGAAGGAACGTGCGAACGCGGAACGTTGCAGGTATATGATCTATCCCCTGTCCTCTCCCCTCTGCAATCGAGCTGCACGCAGGACATTCCGCAGCAGCATGACGTTGGTCACCGGTCCTGTGCCGCCGGGAACTGGTGTAATGGCGGAAGCGACCTCAGCGACGCTCGCAAAGTCCACATCGCCAACCATGCGTCCATCCTCGAGAACATTGACGCCGAAATCGATCACAACAGCGCCAGGTTTGACCATGTCGCCGGTAATCAAGCCGGGTTTTCCGGTCGCCGCCACAACAATGTCGGCTTCGCGCACGACAGCTGCCAGGTTTGTAGTGCGCGAATGGGCAATGGTGACAGTTGCGTGTTCCTGGAGTAGCAGCAACGCCATCGGTTTACCGACGACAACGCTCCGCCCGACGACAGTCGCGCGCTTTCCTTTGATGGGAATAGTGTTGCGCAGTAACAATTCCATCCCACCCGCCGGCGTATTCGGAACCATTGTCGGCTGCCCCATAGCGAGCAGACCGATGTTGTACGGATGGACGCCATCGACATCCTTGCGCGGATCGATCTGTGCAATCGCGCGGTTGGCATCGAATCCCGGCGGCAGCGGCAGGTGCAACAGAATGCCGTGCACTGCGCGGTCGAGACTGAGCGCATTCAGCGTTTCTTCGAGAGCTGTCTGCGTGGTATCAGAGGGAAGCGTATGGTCGTGGAAGACAATGCCGACATCCTCGCATCCCTTGCGAATTGTGCGGGCGTAGCGTTCAGACGCCGGATCACCTGCAATTTTGACGACGGCGAGCGATGGCGCTGCGCCGATTGTTTCTACGAAGGTCTGAATATCGGCGCGCAGTTCTTCGCGCAACAGTTTTGCAAGCGCGCGCCCATCGAGTATCATAGCGGTCATCGATCTGCCTCCCCGCTCATATACTTTGATTCGGAGTGTATTATATTCGAGGCGAGAGGAGGAACGTGCTTATGGTTGCACCCAGGAAAGAAAGCGACAATCATGCCCTCCAAACCAATTGATCTCCGAAGTGACACCGTAACATTACCGACCCCGGCGATGCGTACAGCGATGGCGCGTGCTGAGGTGGGAGATGATGTCTACGGTGAAGACCCAACGGTCAACCGGCTGGAAGAACTTGCTGCGCGACGTGCCGGCAAAGCCGCAGCAATGTTCGTGCCCAGCGGCACAATGGGAAATCTCTGCGCCCTGCTGGCGCATTGCAATCGCGGAGATGAAGCGATTGTCGGTGACTGCTCACATATCTACAACTATGAGGCAGGAGGAGCGTCGGTATTGGGAGGCGTGGCATTCCATGTCGTTCCCAATCAGCCGGACGGAACCCTGGCGCTCGATCACCTGCGCGCGGCAGTGCGCTGGCGCGACGACCCGCACTGCGCCGCGACGCGGCTGATCTGTCTGGAGAATACCCACAACAGTTGCGGCGGCGTGGCAGTGTCGCCGGAGTACCTGGCATCGGTCGCGGCATTCGCCCGCGAACATGGTCTGCTGGTGCACCTCGACGGGGCGCGTGTTTTCAATGCTGCGTTGGCGCTTGGGGTCGACGTCACCGAACTGACGCGCCACGTGGACAGCGTTATGTTCTGCCTGTCGAAAGGGCTGGCGGCGCCGGTGGGATCGGTCGTCTGTGGCGATGAAGATTTCATCCGGCGCGCCCGGCGCGCGCGCAAAGTGTTGGGAGGCGGCATGCGGCAGGCAGGCGTGATTGCTGCAGCAGGCATCGTTGCAGTGGAGACAATGGTAGATCGACTGGCAGAAGATCACGCGAATGCGCGCATGCTGGCTGAAGGTCTGGCAGGTTTCCCGCAGATCGCTATCAATCTGGAGCGTGTGCAGACCAACATCGTCATCTTTGCCCTGCACAATGGATTATCCGCCGACGAATTCGTCGCGCGTCTGCGTGAGCGCGGCGTTCTGATGGGGGATATGGGAGGCGGACAGATCCGCGCCGTGACCCACTACGGCATCGATGCCGGGGATATTGCCGAAACGCTCGCCGTGGTGGAGGAGATGTTGAGAGAGGTCGAGCATCAAGGATGAGGGGGCAGGGCGAGGAACGTTGAACGTTCAACGTTCCTCGTCTTCCAGCTCTTCAACCGCTACCGCTAGCCCGATGGCGCCCCAGAATAACGCGCTCATGTGGCTGAACTCGATATTGAAGAAATAGTGGTCGAGCAGCCCCACCGCAAGTGCAGCAGCTAGCGCCGCCTGGAGCGACACCAGCCACGCGGCGCGCTCTTCGTCGCCAGCACGAACCGCAGCGCGCAGCGCATTCCAGTTTCGCGCGAAAAACCAGCCGATGACGCCGAGGAATGCCGCCAGACCGACCAGCCCGGTACGCTGAGCAATCGCCAGATAAATGCTCGACACGCCGGCGACGAGATCAAGTTCCGGCGCCTGACCAAAACCGATGCCAAACACCGGGTACGCCCGGATGATCGCAATCGCGTTCTGGTATTCCGCCAGACGCATCTGGTTTGCCCGGTCGCGGAATTGCACACCTTCGACCACGCGCTCAACAAAACGTTCACCGACGCCAAGCCCGATGAACAGCGCGGCAGCCAGCGCCCCGGCTGCCAGAATGACCCACCAGAGCCGCCGGTAGCGCAGTGTTGCGACATACATCGCAGCGACAATGATTCCGCCCAGCGCTGCGCGTGAGTAGGTCAGGAACAGCGTCAACAGGATCGTGCCCGTCGCAATGATCAGGATACGCCGCGACAATACCGGACGTTCGCTTACCATTTGGGTTGCTGCCAGCGCTCCGATCAGCGCCAGCATTCCGCCAAAACTGTTGGGATCGACCGATAGACCGATCGCGCGCATCAATCCGTTGGGATCATCTTCGACATACCGCAGCACGCGCCCTTCGGTCGGGTAGCCGATACGCCCAAACGATACCAGTATCTGAAGCGCCAGCCGGTCAGGAATAATGTAGAGCGCCAGTGCAATCACTGCAGAAAGCGCGGCGCCGATAATCAAAAAGCGTATGACCCAGCGCACGGTCTCGCGATCGCGCACGCAGTTAACGACGCTGAAGAAGAACAGGGTCGCCATTACAAATTTGACATAGTTGTGGATTAGCGAAGGTTCAGGGCTGGCATTCGAACCAAGCAGAAAAGCGAAGAGCGTAATCCCCAGAAAGCCGATGAGCGCCATGCCAACCGGCGTCACCAGCAGACGCTCATCGCTGCGCACCAGCAAACGCAACAACCAGACCCCCATCAGCGCCGCCAGCGCCAGCGTCAGCAGCGCCGGAGTCACGACTGCGCGGAAGGGGAGCGTGGCGAACGGAATGATGGTAGCAATGCCGATGACCGCTGCAAGCCCGACGCGGGTATCGGTAAGCAAGGCATACCCGCCGATCAGCGCTGCCAGTGCCACAAAACCCAGCCAGAACGGACCAAACGCCACTGCGGCGCCGCCCGCAAGACCGAGCACGATGGCGGCAAGCGCCGCTGCAAGCGAACTACTGCTCAACATCGCAGCGACATAGTCACGAGTGGTCTGCGGAACGTGGCTCATAGGTGATCTCGATGTCTGAATACTCCCGCCCTTCCCGATCTGTTTGTTGAATGATATCTCCCGCCCCTAAAATGAAACGGCGTTCGATAGACTGTACCGCACGTGCTGCGATCTGGCAAATCCGGTCTTCCGATCAGGGTGGGCGCATCGCGTGGTGTATTGCGGTCGCGGCGGTTTCGGTCACGGGCGGGCGCATCGCGGGGTGTGCGTGGGGGTACGGGCGCATCGCGGGGTGTGCGTGGGGGTGCGGGCGCATCGTGGGGTGTGCGTGGGGGTGCGGGTGCATCGCGGGGTGTGCATATCACCTGGACTCAATTGTGGGCGCTTGTTCCTGTATCCTGTCGAGCGAATACAGGGCAAGTTAACGAGTTTGTTACGAAAATGTGATACAGTACACTTGGTCTTGTTTTACACTTAATCAGTCCAACCATTGAAGCAAGGAGAAGCGCAGCACGCCGTGTTGGAGAACGCTGAGCCCACAGGCGCAGGAAGGTGGCATGGTCTCTCATTGTCTCCTGATGAGAGACGTCAGAACGAGTACGGCGTCCACGTTCAGAAGAGCCCAACGCTTTTGACGGTGGCAATGCGTTTTGTGTTCGCTTATCAAGATCGCCCGTCTTTCGATAGCAACATTGAACCATGAAAACACTCCAGCACTCTCTTTCATGGCAGGCGCGGGCACTCCTGCTGCTCGCGTGCGCCCCGATCATTGCAAGTGCCATCAGTTTCGCCAGTGCACTCAACCTGATCGGACAACCCTCGATCGGTGTATTGCTGCTGTGGCAGGAAGCGCTGCGCTGTCATGCGGTATCGCCGATCACACCACCCTCCTGGCCCGGCATGGCCAACGGCGCGTTACAGACAGGGGATTGCGTCGAGGTTATCAATGATATTCCAGCAAAAGAATGGCCCCGTTACGAACTAGAGCGCGCTGCCGACACAACAGACGGGAGGAACCTGGCGTTTCTGATTGTTCGTCGTGGCAACGAGATCTTCGTGGCTCAGGTAACGGCGCTCCGGTTGACATGGCTCCACGTCCTGCAGCTTCAACTCGGCATCATGCCACTCGTTCTGTTCGTCTGGACGATGGCACTTGTGGTGTTGCTGGCGCAACCACGCGCCGAAGCAAACCGCGTTTTTGCAGCGCTCTTCTTCGTGCTGGCGCTTGCTATCGCCGGGTTGTTTCACGGGCTCGATGACGCATCAGGACGGTACTACACAGCCTTTACTATCGTCAGTAGCATGGCATGGATCGGACCGCTGCACTACCATCTTGCCTTTCTGACACCCCGACCGGTTGCACGATTTGCACCAATGCGCTTTGCCCTCTATCCTGTCGGTTTGGGTGCAATGATCCTGCACCTCGATAGCATGCTGAGGTTTGTTCCACTCCTTCAACCGTGGCGTGGAGAAGCGGCATGGGTAGCGTCGATCATCAATGGACTGACCCTACTCATCGGGCTGGCGATGTTCCTGGGAAGAGCCGGGTTTTGGGCACGGCGCAGAGTCCGTCCGGTTGCCGATCAGATGTTGATCCTGTTGATTTCGTGGGCGGTTGGTGCAGGACCGCTGACGCTGGCGAGTTCATACTATTTGCTGACGTATCGTGCCCCGCTTGGCACATCATTTCAGCCGTTCCTCTTTTTTCTGGTGATTCTCTGCACCGGTACAGCCTATGTGATGCTGCGTTATCAAAGTTTTGCCTACCGCGGACGCATTCTGAACATCCTGACAATCATCTATCTCAGTGCGGCGATTGCGTGCGCCATCATGCTCTTCGTGTTGATCGGCGTTGTTCGCATGCCGGTGGATGGTCTGGTGTTTACGTTGCTATGGAGTGCGACCTTCGCTGCAACCCTGATCTGGCACACGGACAACCCGTTTCGCCGTCTGTACCGACGTTTCTTTCTGCGGCACCAGCATCACTACCAGGCGACCTTCGATTTTGCAATGCAGATGGGTCGGGTTTCGGACCTTGATGTCGCAGCGCAGCAAGGCGCCGAACTAGTTCGTTCCACGATCCTGTCTGACTGGGTTGCAGTCCATCTCTTTCTTACACCCGATCGTGTATGGCTTGCCACTGCGACAACAACTGAACAACGCCAGGTTTCTGCGGCGCTGCACCATTCGGCATGTCTGCCCGAAACACCGGCAATAATCTGCCCGCTTGCAAGCAAAGGGGAACAAATGGGCATCCTGTATGTCGGGCCGCGAAACGTCTCAGAACCACTTGATGAGGAAGATGAGCGACTGGTCGGTCTGCTGGCAACGCTCCTGGCGAATGCCGTTCAAATCCAGGCGCACATCCAGCGCCTGGCGGCGACGCCGAAGATGATCATCACCGCGCAGGAGCAGGAGCGTGAACGTATCGCGCAGGAGATCCACGACAGCGTCATGCCGTTTTTAGGCGCGCTTCCGCTGGGACTGATGCAGATCGAGAAGAAAGTCCAGATGAACGCTCCTGTCGACACGATCATACCGATATGCGAAGCATACCGTGAGCGCGCTGCTGGAACAGCGAAGGAATTGCGCAGTATTATGCGGCATTTACAACCGCCGCTGGTTGGCGCAACACATCTGGGACTCGCCATCCTGGCCTTTACACAGGAGATTTGCAGCCTCTATAACGTAGAGGCAACGATCAATGGCGCTGAGATTGCGTATCCACTGGATGAATTCACAGCACGCCACGCATATCGGATCATTCAGCAGGCGATTACCAATGCTCTGCAACACGCGCGCCCTACTGCTCTGGAGGTATCGATTTCCGCACACGAGAACGGGTGGACATGTCGCGTGAATGACAATGGCAGCGGTTTCGATCTCCAGCAACCACCCCACCGCCAGGGGTTTGGTCTCTTCTCGATGCGGGAACGGGCGCGGATCATCGGTGCGACCCTGGAAATCGACTCTCATACCGGGCATGGAACGACGGTGACATTGCGAGTCGAAAAAGGGACGAAAATCGGAAATGAAGCTCAGGAACCTCAATCCAGGAGCGCAGAGAAACACACGTCAATCCTTCTTCCCAACAACGGGTATAATACTCCTGCCCGATGATGCTTGAGCGGGAGCGAAGCGGTGGCAAACGAAGAGTTGCGCCTGGTCATGGTTGCGCAGCGCGGTGATGTCGAAAGTTTCAACGCGCTGGTGCGGTTGTACGAAGGGCGCGTCTACAACCTGTGCTATCGCCTGCTTGGCGATGCCGACAGCGCGGCGGACGCCACGCAGGATACATTTTTGTCGGCGTATCGTCACCTGCAGGCGTTTCGCGGTGGATCGTTCCGCTCGTGGTTGTTTCGGATTGCAACCAATGTGTGCTACGACATCCTGCGCGCACGTCAGCGTCGTCCGGCCGTGTCGCTCGATGCCTCCTGCGAAACCGCCGGGGAAGACACCCCTTCCCTGCAGATCGCCGATACCTCTGAGTCGCCCGACGAATTCGCGTTGCGCCGTGAACTGGCGCGCGCCATCGAAGCCGGGCTGGCGCAACTGCCGGTCGATCAACGGCTGGTCGTTGTGTTGTGCGATCTGCAAGGATTGACCTATGAGGAAATTGCCGACGTGCTTGGCGCCAACCTAGGGACGATCAAATCGCGGTTGAGCCGCGGGCGCGCCAGGCTGCGCGACTTGCTGCGCCAGGAGGAACTTCTGCCGCTACGATTTCGTCATGAAGGGGAAGAGTGACGGATGGCGCGGAGCACGCACCGATTGCGATCGATCTGCGCCGGTGAACGAAACGTATGACGACGCCGCCACAATTGAACGAGCATGACCTGGATCTGCTTTCCGCCTACCTCGACGACCAGCTGAGCGCCGATGAGCGACGCGCTGTGGAACGTAGGCTCGGCGATGAAGCGGAACTGCGCCAGGCGTATGAAGAGTTGCGCGCAACGGTGCAGGCGTTGCGCGATCTCGAGCCGCTGCGTCCGCCTCGCTCGTTTACGCTCGATCCGGCAAAGGTTGCGGCGCAACGACCACCTGCTGTGCGTCTGGGATGGAGGCGGTGGTTGCAGGTAGCCGGTGTATTTGCAGGGGTATTGATCGCAGCTATTGGCGTGCTCAACGTGCTTGGATCAATGGGCGCGGGCGCTCCGGCAACCGCGGAGCAACCCACGGCAGAGGTGATGATGGCGGTTGCGCCGACCGAAGCGCCTGGATTGCGCGAAAGCGTCCCGGCGGCGGAAGCCGCAACCCCACCGATCGGCGATGGTGTGGCAGCGCCATCCGCGCTCGACAATGGTTCCGACGCAGTCTCCCCACAGACTCTGGCAACGCCGGAAATGGCGGCGCTTCCAGACGTTGCACCGCAGCCAACGGTCGCTCCGCCGGCGATTTCATCGCCAGGAACAGCAGACCTGGCGCAACCGACGCCGGCTGTTGCGCCAGCGACGCCTGCGGGTGGATCCAATGTAATACTCCTGATTGTTATCGTTGCCGTTGCGGTGCTGGCAGGCGGCGTATGGCTCTGGCGGCGCAGGAGTTAGAGCTCGTCCAACTGAGGTTATACGTGTCAGAAGCAGGCCGCCAGGCAACCCGCCAGACAGAAACCGCAACGATGCCGCGTTGGCGCACCTGGTTGCGTCCAGCGCTGGTTGCCGCCATCGCCATCGCGTTAAACATCATCGCATACCTGATGATCCCGCCGGATCTCGCCTATCGTCTGGGGGCGTTAGGGTATCTCGGTGTCTTCTTGATTACGCTGATCTCCAACGCTACGATCGTGGTGCCCATTCCCTATTTTGGCCTGGTTGCGGCACTTTCCCCTGGGCTGAGCGTGATCGGGGTCGGTCTTGCAGGTGCGCTTGGTTCGGTACTTGGTGAGTCGGTCAGTTTTTTCGTCGGGCGATCAGGGCGCGGCGTGGTCGAACAGACACGGTTCTATCGCTGGGTGCAACGTCAACTCGAACACCCCTGGCGCGCGTTCTTCGTGCTCTTTGCGCTCTCGGCGCCGCCAAATCCCGCGTTCGACGTGGCGGGGATCACCGCAGGGGCGATGGGGTTGCCGTACTGGATCTTCCTCGGCGCCGTCTTTCTGGCGCGGCTCGTGCGCTTTGGCATCATTGCTCTGTTTGGCGGAGCAACATAAGCTGTCAGGCGCCAACGGCACGTTCCTGCGACCGCATCAACGACGCAACACAACGGTTGAATGCGATCAGATCGAATGGCTTCTCGATGATCGGCACCCCCATACCCGCCAGCATTTCGTAGATGCTGCGCGGCGGCAACGCACTGCAAACCAGGAGAACGGGGATGTGTGAGGTGTTGGTCGTGGTTCGCAGTTCATCGATCCACACATATCCTGCCGCATGGTGGAATGACCAGTCGAAGATGATAAGGTTCGGCTCCAGACGAGACAGTATCCGATGCGCCTCGTAGATATGCGCCGCAACGGTCACATGGTATCCCTCGATAGTCAGCACTGCTTCGAAGAGTCGTCCCAGATCCCGATCTTCCTCGATAACCAGGATACGCCCCCGGCACAAATCCTGCATGCCACGCCTCCCGTGCTTCCGTCTGCCATCGAGCCGTCGTAGCGCCCAACAAACGTCAGGACGACGTACAGTGATGCAGGCACGTGTGAGACAACGGGATCGTTGGGCGCTACGTAGAGAAACCGTTAGGGACGCTCCAAAAGATACGCAGAGGCGCGACTCACGGGTACAATCCCCGGATGAGATTGGCGTCGGCGACACGACGCACTGCCAGCAGATACGCTGCCAGGCGCAGGGAAATGCCTCGTTGCTCTGCCAGGTCGCATACTTGCTCAAAGGCGCTGACCATGATCTGCTCCAGGCGCTGATTGACATCCTGCTCATTCCAGAAAAAGGATTGCAATCCCTGCACCCATTCGAAGTAACTGACCGTCACACCGCCAGCATTCGCCAGGATATCGGGTATCACCGTAATCCCGCGCTCCTCGAGGATTTCGTCCGCCTGGGGGGTGGTTGGTCCGTTGGCGCCTTCGACAATAAGCGTTGCCCGGATGCGGTCCGCATTCTGGTCGGTGATCTGGTTTTCCAGCGCTGCAGGCGTCAGCACATCACACGGCGTCTCGAGCAGCGTTTTGTTGTCGATGCGCTCAACTCCAGGGGCGCTGTATCCTTCCAACAACCGGCGTGGATGCCGCGCAGCGTACCGGCGCATCTCCGCGATGTTGAGCCCATCACGGCACAGATATCCGCCGCTCGCATCTCCGACAGCGATCACTTTGCACCCCAACGCCGAGATGAGCGACGCTGCCACACTACCGACATTCCCGAACCCCTGAACCACCACTTGCAGATCGTCCAGCCGCCGTCGCTGACGTCGCGCCCATTCGCGCACCATAAGGCTGACACCGCGCCCTGTTGCCTCGTTTCGCCCCAGCGATCCGCCAACTTCGATGGGCTTACCGGTGACAACCGCGTTGATCGTGTGTCCCTGCTGCATGGACAGGGTATCCATGAACCACGCCATGATCTGGGGGTTGGTGTTTACATCGGGGGCAGGAATATCGCGCTCGCTACCGACCACAATCGCGACTTCAGTTGCAAAACGGCGGGTCAGACGTTCAAGTTCGCCGAAAGAAAGAAGCGCGGGATCGCAAACGACCCCTCCTTTCGCGCCGCCATACGGGATGTTGACCAGAGCGCACTTCCAGGTCATCCACATCGCAAGGGCGCGTACCTCATCGATATCGACACTCGGATGGTAGCGAATGCCGCCTTTTGTGGGTCCACGTCCAAGGTTATGTTGCACACGGTAACCGGTGAAGATCCGCGTCGAGCCATCGTCCATGATCACCGGAAAACGAACGGTCAACTCGCGCTGCGGAACACGCAGCACCTCGCGCACATTGTCAGGCAGTTCGAGCAATGCCGCTGCGCGATCGAACTGCTCCTGGGCGATCCGAAATGGATTGTCGTGATCAGACCTCATTGTCTGCTCCTTATGCGAACCAGAAACTCATAACCAGGAGTCAAAAACCAAAAGCCGAGAACCAGGAACCAAAAATCAAGAAATCAAAAAATCGGGAAATGAAAACAGAGTGCCAAAAATCAACAAAAAGGAACTAAAAACCAGAGTTGAGATTGATAAATCAAGTAACGAGCATCGAAAACCAAAAACAGGAACCAGAGCCAAAAATCAAGAAATAACCCGTCAGATCTGTTCATCCAGATTCTTGCGCATATAGATCCAGGTGCGCTGACGGAGAATGAGACCGGCAAGCCACGAACGACGTGTCCGATACTCAACGAACCCCATGCTGGTATAAAGCCGGTGCGCAGGCGTATTCGAAGCGCTCACATACAATCCGAGAAACCGCTTTCCCCGTTGCCGCGCTTCCTGTTCAACGTGATCCAGCAATGCGCGTGCGATACCGTTGCGCCGATAGGGTGCAAGCACTGCCACATCGGTAATGTATCCCTCACTGCGCTCGATAGCATGCTCGAGCAGCGACAGAGCAAAAATGGAGCGCACTGCACCCCACATGCCAAGCACCTGGTGAAACGCAAGTTCGGCAGCGCCGCTGGCATCGCTAGCTGTATCCCAGGTACGCAGTGAAATGGTGCCAACCACCAGACCGTCGGAGTCGGCGACGAACATGCCGCGTAACGCACTGCGTCCCTGACGACGCCAGGCCTCTGCCATTGCCTCGATACCGCGCGCTGTTCCATGGACGCCGAAAGCTGCGCCGAATTTGTCGGCGAACGCCTCGCAGTGTAGCCGCAGAATAGGGTAGATGTCGTCCATGCGCGCTGCGCGGATATGCAGCGGAATGGGAGAAGGTGTCACAACGCGCGAGATGGTCAGCATACGATGCAAAGCCTGTGAGATACGATGAGGCTGCAGAACGCTCCTGTCGAATACCGGGCACGCAGCAATGTCCAATTCTACCTTTACAGATCGTGATCGTCAACCGTCAGAGGAAGAACGCCATGAGACAATGCATTCGTTGTATAATATACTGGTCTGCATGAAATACGTCAATCGCTGCAGATTGTCTTGATAATGTTCAACGTGCGTCTGTCCACTACGCTATGACCACCAATATCAAAGGATGCACTTCCTGAATAGTTAGATTTGCGTCATGCGTATTGCAATCGACGCTCGTTTGAATGCGTATCGCATCGGTGGCATTCCTGAATACACCCGTCAGTTGATGGCGGCGCTGGCTGACTGCGCCCCTGATGATCAGATCGTGAGCCTGCAACATCACGACCATCTGCGTCCGCTGGTCGTTGCACCGAACGTGTCACGCCATCCAGTGTACACGCCGCCCCATCATCGCTTCGAACGCTGGACCTTGCCGCTGGAACTCTTGATGGTTCGCCCCAGCGTGATTCACCTTCCCGATTTTATTGCACCCCGTCATCGCTGCTGTCCGAGCGTCGTTACGATTCACGATCTCGCATTCCTGCGCTATCCGGATATTCTTGACCGTGATGCGGCCGCTTACTATCGCCAGGTTGGCGATAGTGTGTCGCGCGCAGACGGCGTGATCGCAGTCTCTGAGACAACCCGCGAAGATATCGCTCAATTCCTCGATCTTCCACCTGAGCAGATCGATGTTGTCTACGAAGCAGCTGCGCCGATCTACACACCGCTCTCGCTGCGTACTGGTGAAACGCGCGTGCTTGCAGGCACACCGGTGGAAGCAAAGTCGTTTATGCTCTTCGTCAGCACCCTCGAACCGCGCAAAAACCTGCCCTCGTTGCTGCGCGCGCTGCGCGTCTGCCTCGACCGGCGCCCTTCCCGCGCCTATCGCCTGATTGTCGTCGGAGCTCGCGGCTGGCGCGACGAGGAGATTTTCTCAACAGTGCGCGATTTACAGCTCGAAGATCATGTGTTCTTTGCCGGGCGCGTCGGGCAGTATGATTTGCGCTGGCTGTATAACGCCTGTCGCTTGTATGTCAATCCATCACTCTACGAAGGGTTTGGTCTTCCTTTACTGGAAGCAATGGCATGCGGCGCCGCGTGCCTGGCATCATCGAGCGCTAGTCTTCCCGAGATCGGCGGTGATGCGGTTGAGTATGTTCCTCCGCTCGACATTGCAGCGTGGGCTGACAGGATCGAGTCGCTGTGGGATGATGAGGATCGATGTCAGATGCTGGGACGGCTTGCCCGTGCGCGAGCGGAACAGTTCTCCTGGCAACGGGCCGCGCGTGAGACGCTCGCGATCTACCGTCGGGTTGTGACCGGCGCATCACGTCCGTCACCCTCGCCCGTCACTCCTCCTGCCGGTTCCGCCCCTCCCGACCGGCTCGTTACGTGTACGCACTGTGGGCAGCGCCTTGCGCCGGCGCCAACCGAAGGAAGCATCGTTGTTTCCTTCTTCGACAGGCGTCGGATCGCACCCAGAGCGTGGGTGTGCCATCACTGCGGGCGCATCGAATTACTGGCAGTTCCCGAACCAGTCGTTTCATCGGAAACATCGGCGGCGCCTGATGCAGACAAAGCTATCGCGCCGGCAGATGACTCACCACCGGAAGTCACGCTCGCCTCAGATGCCCATGCACATGGTGCACACTGCCGTGATGACCACAGTCCTGAGGATGCGAGCGAGTCATCCACGCTCCCGGCGCCTGCTCTGACATCAGCGGCAGATCTTACCACTAACAGCATGGCACACGATGAGTCGGACTCCGTCGCACAATCGTCCGATCTGTCGGTTTCTCCGCCGAAGGCGTCAGAAGAAACATCGCCAGAACGCTGACACCACCAACGCCATGCGTATTTAGATGTTGTGACTTGGAGGCGCGCCTGCTTATGATTCTGACGGTGTCCACGGGCAGGCGTTTGATACTGTGATCACCATTACGGTTTCCCCGTATGCGGCGGCAACGGCAAACGCCGCACGCAATGACTCCCATACCGTCGTTTCATCGCCGGCAATCAGCGTGCTCATCGCTCCTGGTTGCACATCCAGTCCACGCTCACGCCAGAGCGCTACCGCTGCATCAATCGCCGGACTGAGAGATTCCTGACGGAGCGGATACAAGCTTACCTGCGCCGTCAGAGCGGTGGGATAATGTTCGTGCATCATGCGCATCTATCCCTTCTGCTTTGACAAAACCACACGCATCCCAATAAAAGCTCCGAATGGCAAACGAGAAAAGAAGCGCGGAGAAGCGCCGGGAAGGAGGGTTGTGCGCCAGCGTATCTGAACAACCGACTCGTCCAGCACCTGTCGTACCAGGTGTTCCAGCTCAGGTGGGGAATAGAAATGTGCAACCTTCCAGAGTGGCAATCCACTGCGCTTGCGTTGCCACGCCAGCGGATGCCAGCAGTTGAGCACACCCAGCACAATGCTGTGCCGCGCCACTCGTGCAGCTTCATACAACGCACGTTCGGGATAGGGCAAAAACTCCAGTGTCGTGATCAGCAGCGAGACATCGAATACATCATCGCCAAAAGGCAACGATGACGCATCGGCGCGTGTCAGTACGACGCCACCGCCGCGCCGCAATGCCTCGGAAAGCATAGGCATTGACCGATCAACACCAATGACGCGATATCCTTCTGATGCCAGCCAACGTGCAAAGTGTCCGGTTCCGACCCCTATCTCCAGACATGTTTGCACCCGCGGCAAACCAGACAACAACCATCGGAGCAGATTCCGCTCAGCAACATCGGCAGTGCGCCCTTCGGTTGCGTACCAGTCCTCGTAGCCGGACGCCAGTTCGGGATCATCGAAAGGATTGAACCGGTCGCTGACGATCATTACAGGTTCTCCGTCGAATGACTGTACACCAGGAGAAGTGACAGGTTGCACAATAGTGCGGCAAATCGTGCGCAGCTGAGATAAGCGGATTTGTTCGTAACCGCGGGATCTGCGTTACTGCTCCTGCTCAATCCGCCGCATCATCGGAGCGGCATACACGTGGCAGATCGCAACTGCCACGGCATCAGCGGCGTCATCGGGGCGTGGGATGGCAGACAGGCGGAGCGTTATGCGCACCATCTCCTGTACCTGACGCTTGTCGGCGCCGCCGTACCCTGCGAGCGCCTGTTTGACCTGCAGCGGCTTATATTCGTGGACAGAAATGCCCGCCTGGGCAAACGCCAGCAACACCACGCCACGCGCCTGCCCGACGGTCAGCGCTGTATTGACATTCCTGCCAAAGAACAGTTCTTCGATAGCGGCGGCGGCAGGTCGGTAGCGCTCGATCAGACTGCGCAGGTCGTTGTACAGTTGAAGCAAGCGTGACGCCTGCGACAATCCTGCAGGCGTCGTCAACACGCCACAATCGACCAGATGCAATATTCCGCCAGTCTCTTCGACGATCCCCCATCCCATCCGCGCAGTGCCAGGGTCGATGCCAATTGTACGTGGGGCAGTCAAGCGTCACCCGCTGACGAACTGCTCAGCCAGTTCGCTGGTAATCTCGAGGTTGCTATAGACCTTCTGCACATCGTCGAGATCTTCGAGTTTTTCGATCAGTTTCATCGCCTTGAGCGCATCGGCGGTATCGGGCTGCACCGTGGTTTTGGCGATCATCGTCTTTTCGGCGCCGGTCACCGGCAGACCGGCGGCGATCAATTGCTGGCGCACCGCAGCGAGTTGCTTGAAATCGGTGTACACCTCGACGATGTCGTCTTCGATCTGCACATCTTCCGCGCCTGCATCAATGGCGATCAGCATAACTTCGTCCGGGTCGAGACGTTTGACCGACAGATCGACAGTGATCAATCCCCTGGTTTCAAACATCCAGCTCACCGAACCAGGTTCGCCGGGGCTGCCGCCATTCTTCGTCATAGTCGCGCGCACATCGGAAGCCGTGCGATTGCGATTATCGGTCGTCGCTTCGATCAGCAACGCCACGCCGCCGGGAGCGTACCCTTCATAATAAATCTCCTCAAGCGCTGCGGCATCGCTCCCGCCTTTGCCCAACCCCCGATCAATCGCCCGCTGAATATTGTCCATCGGCATATTGGCGGCGCGCGCCTTATCGACGGCAAGGCGCAGGCGAAAATTTGCTTCCGGGTCGCCGCTTCCTCCTTCGCGCGTCGCAATCGTAATGTCGCGCGCCAGTTTGGTGAAGAGTTGCCCGCGTCGTTGATCGAGCACCCCCTTCGTGCGCCGGATCGAGTGCCATTTCGAGTGACCAGACATAACACGATTCTCCGGGACTACCGCGTATCGACAAACCTCATATCGTCCTGGCATTATAGCATACGACAAACGCAACAGGGGAGGCGTCGCCTCCCCTGTTGCAGACAGATGATTGTGGTTGCTATGCCTGTGGCGTCGACGGAACGTTCAGTGTCGATGATGTATCGAGCACGCCGTTGCCGTCATTCGGATGACCCTCAATCTTATCGATCGTGACGACACGGCTGAGCAGTTCTTTCAGGCGCTCGCCGTCGAGCGTTTCATACTCGATCAGCGCGCTTGCCATATCGTTCAGCACCTCACGATTGTACGTCAGGATCAGGCGTGTGCGCTCATACGCTTCCGACACGATGCGATGCACTTCGCTATCGATCTCGCGCGCCACAGCGTCGCTATAGTTGCGCTGCTCTGTAATTTCACGCCCGAGGAAGATCAGTTCCTCGCGCTCACCGAACGCAATCGGACCGAGTTTAGAACTCATGCCGTAGCGAGTCACCATCGCGCGAGCGATGCGCGTCACCTGCTGAATGTCGCCCGCCGCGCCGGTCGAGACCTCATCGGCGCCAAAGACGATCTCTTCCGCCACACGACCGCCGAGAGCCGACACCAGTTGCGCTGCAAACTGCGACGCAGTTGTATAACGAATGCTATCTTCTTCGGGCAGGTAGAGCGTATACCCGCCTGCGCGCCCACGCGGCACGATCGTCACCTTCTGCACCGGGAAAGCTTTCGGCATACCTGCTGCAGCGATGGCGTGACCAGATTCGTGATATGCCGTCAGCAGTTTTTCCCGTTCGGTCAGCACACGGCTGCGGCGCTCAGGACCACCGAGGGCGACACGCTCGATCGCGTCCTGCAACTCTGCCATCCCAATCTTCTTCTTCGAGCGACGCGCTGCAAGAATTGCCGCTTCGTTGACCGCGTTGGCAAGGTCGGCCCCGGAGAAGCCGGGCGTCTGCCTGGCGATTACATCGAGCTGCACATCATCGGAAAGCGGCTTGCCCTTGGTATGCACCCTGAGAACCTCGATGCGCCCTTTCACATCTGGCGCATCGAGCACTACCTGGCGATCGAAGCGACCGGGGCGCACCAGCGCCGGATCGAGCACGTCCGGTCGGTTGGTGGCGGCAATGACAATCACATTTGTATTGGTATCGAAACCATCCATCTCGACCAGAATCTGGTTGAGCGTCTGTTCGCGCTCGTCGTGTGAACCGCCGAGACCGGCGCCACGCTGACGACCAACCGCATCGATCTCATCGATGAACACGATACAGGGCGCATTCCGCTTCGCCTGATCGAACAGGTCACGCACGCGACTGGCGCCGACGCCGACAAACATCTCGACGAATTCCGAACCCGAAATCGAGAAGAACGGCACCCCTGCCTCGCCGGCGACCGCGCGCGACAGGAGCGTCTTACCGGTTCCGGGAGGACCAACCATCAGCACGCCACGCGGAATACGCGCACCAAGCGCTGCAAACTTGTCGGGGAACTTAAGGAACTCAACAACTTCGGTCAAATCCTGTTTAGCTTCTTCCTGCCCGGCGACATCGGCGAACGTCACCGTCGGCTTATCGCCGGAAAACATGCGCGCCCGACTCTTGCCGAACGACAGCGCCTGATTGTTTGACCCCTGCGCCTGACGCATGAAGAAGACAAAAAAGCCAATCATAAGCAACACTGGCAGCAGGATGGTGAAGACATTCAGCAACCCGCCCCAGGCAGGCGCCGCGCGCACCTCGACATTCACCGCATCGAGCGGAACCCCCGCCTGCACCAGCAACATCGTGATACTATCGTTCGACTCGATGCGCGATCGCACTTTCGTTCTGGTATCGCGATACGTCACCAGAATCTCAGTGTTACCCGACTGAGCCTCAATTTTCTCGACTCTGCCGGCTTTGGCATCGGCAAGCACCTGATAGATGCCCCGTTCCTCCGCCTGACTCTGCGCATTGTTGAAGTAATTGAAGAACAGCGCCAGTGCAGCAACCAGAATGATGAGATAGACGAAACTGTTCTTTAGCCAGCGATTGTCACCCATAATCGTTCACGTTCTAGGAGCGCTGCTCCTGATTGATTCTGCGCGGCACAACAGCAGGTGCGGACAGTGACAGTCCTCTTCGACCGCTCGTGTTGATATTATACCAGACGCTTTTCGGCGCGACAATGTGACGAGATCACAATTTTCGCCCATGTCCGGGAAGAAATCCTGCTCGACAGGCGCACTCCGGCAGATTCGGTTCTCCGCAGGAGTTGCCACAGAGTTTCAGAGACGACCTGTAAGCTACGTCGAGCAGATGCCGGAGGTGTTGCTTAGTGTAAATACAACCGTGCAGAGGAAAGATGAATACGCAGACCGCGTGCATTGTCTGCCAGATCGTTCCGCTCTGTCCTCCACCATCTTATCGTGCCTGACGTTCATGACGAATCAGCGGGCGACATGGATGTCTACGATGTGTGCGCCTCGCCATCCTTTCGCAAACGACCAGAGCACCGACACAGCCACGCCAGGACAACCAGATCGCGCAACAGGAGCAGACGACGCGCTGCAAAGTAGATTACCCGGTAGAGACGACCTCTGCGTACCGGATCATAGTCGATCAGCACAACGCGCGTCTCTGGTTCCTGAAGCAGCAAGAGGTTATGAGATCGCAGCAAGGTACGTTCGACGAGAAAGCTCCAGAGGCGTTGCGGCAGACGATCAAGCGACTTCATGCGCTCACGTTCGTGATAGCTGCTCGAAGACCTTCCGTACAGATCGGGCATGCTGCCAGTTGCGCGATAGAAGGCATGCGCCCGGCGCAGGATGTCGCTCAGCTGCAGAACCAGGCTTCTGCATTGCTCAGGGGTTAGTGTGTGATAATCAAGCGTGTCGAGTGGTCGAGCGCTGGCGAGGAACGGCTGGATGACGAGCGGGTAGACCCGTCCATCGCTGCCGCGTGCAATGATAAACGCATTGGGGATGGTGTAGCGCTCGCCGAGGCACTGTGCATAACGCTCTGCCGCACAGCGCATCCACTGTGCCCATTCCAGCGCCTGATCAAGACTTCCTCCCAAATCGTGCTTCAATTTGACCACATAGCGGCGATCATCAGTCCGGTATACTTCGGTCTCATTTCCGCCCGCCAGCCGTTCCAGAACATGATCATGGTCGAGCGGTGCAAAAACATCATCAACATGCAGCGTCATAGAGCTTGATCTGATGGTGCGGCATTCGTATGCCGGTGAGACGCCAGGGGTTGCAATCATGTTGCAGGAGGCGGTATTACTCTGGAAGGGAGATCCCCAGTTCCGCCAGACGCGCAGGCGAAGGACATCCCTGTTCGTCCCAGTTGTGACGCCGGTAATATTCTGCCAGCATCTCATTCAGGAGCGGCAATTTCCCCGCTGCCGGTCCATCCTCGAGCGGTTCCTCCATCCAGCGATGCGGCAGCGTGTCACGCCCGGCGCCGTACTGCACCGCCAGCAGGCGTTCGAGCGTCACGATCCGTTCGCCAATCTTTGCCACATCAACGCTGGTGAACGCGCGCCCGAGCGTTGCTGCCAGGAGCTCATTGAGTTCAGCGGGAGCGATCTGATACGCCAGCAACGCCAGACGGCGACACAACCCTGCGGCATCGACCGCCGCCGCAAACCGTTCGTGCCAGATCAGGCGCGGCACAACGCCCTGGATCGAGTGGGGGTTGTTGGGATCGGCAGGAAGCCAGACAGGCGGCTCGACGAGGAATGGCTCGTACATCATCGCGTAGCGGTAGTCGCCGCCGATCGGCGCTGTGGCGTCTGCAAGAGCGATTTCGGGCAAAGCGCGCGGGTCGAGCGCCGGAAATGCAAGTTGACGCACCTGTGGCGCGAATGCGCTGCTTCCATAGTACACCTCCTGCATTTCGCCCACCCCCAGCGACAGAATGTCACGTTTCTCCTGACGCTGTCCGAGGCGGCGAATCGCGCCGACCACCGACTCGAGATCGCCCCATGCCAGGTTGCCGGTATTGATCAACCCGCGTTCACGGCACTCCATAACGAACCCCAGCGCAGCGCTGGTTTCCGCCACATCAAGCCCCAGGCGCAGGCAGAGATCATTTACCAGAATGATCGCATCAGGTGTGGTCAACCCGCACCGCCAGCCAAAGCCGGCAAGCGCCTCAAGGTCAGGGTAGGCGACCGGTTCACCGTTTTTGCGGATATAGGCGCTATGGCACGCAAGCGGGCACCCCTCGCAACCGCGCGGTTCCCGCCGACCGCGCTGCGCCAGCGCCGTTCGACTGATTGCGCTGGCGTGTGGGATGGCATGGTCCTGCCCGTTGCGCGCGCTCAACGCCCCCAGTTCTTCGGCGCGCTGCGCGTAGTACAGGCTGCCATACTGGCGAAAACCGGCGGCGACATCGCTGGCGGCGATGCGACGGGTCATGCCTGCCAGCGCCTGATCGAGCCGCTGCCGGTCGGCAACCGGACAGGGATGCGCACCACGCACCGCGATCGCCTTCACGCGCTTGCGCGCCATGATTGCGCCCGCGCCCGCCGGTTCGACAGCAAACGCGCCTTCTGCAACGATAGAGCTGAACGAAACGCCCGCCTCCCCTGCCGGCCCGATACAGAGCACGGCATACTCATCGCCAAGTTCCCGGCGCAGCGCCTGGTTCGTCGCCTGTGTATCGAGACCAAGCAGATGCGTGGCCGGGCGAATATCCACCTGCGATCCATCGATCCGAATCCAGCACCAGTCGGGGCTTTGCCCCTCGAGGATCAGCAGGTCGTGACCAGCGCGGCGGAGATACGCCCCCCATCGTCCCGACGACCATCCGTGTGAAATGGAATTGGTGATCGGCGAGCGCGTTGTGACGGTGAAGCCGCTAAACGTTACGCCGGCGAGCGGTCCGGCGCTAAAGATAAGGAGATTGGCAGGCGACAGCGGACCGATTTTTGGAGAAACACGCTGCGCAAGGAGCCAGACGGCGGCGCCGCGTCCGCCGAGAAAGCGTTGTTCGATCTCGGCCGGCAACGATTCTGCCATCACGCGCTGATCGGTCAGGGTAATCTGGAGTGCTTGCAGCGGCATGACGTGTTCCTCCGTCTGCGCATCAGGCTCGGTCGTTGCGAGGGACGCAGCGACGAAGCAGTCTTCCGCCAGACAGGACGATCGCTTTGCTGCGCTCGCAATGACTCCTGAGCATTGGTTGTTCGGACAGGCGTTCCATGAAGCATTCTGGTATATGTCTCAGTCGGCGACTCTGACCGGCCGCCCAAGATAGATCGGTTCGAGCGCGGCGACGCTGTCGCGTTCGCCTGCGATCAGGCGCATCCACGCCAGTTCCGCCAGGAAGGCGGGGCGACGCACATTCGCTGCCGGTGACGGGAAACGAGCATGATCGGGCAGAAGACGCCGTAACATTGCCTGCGTTTCGCCGTCAATGTCGCCGCAGAAGAGCGCTGGTTCGTTGACCATTGCCGCCAGATCGGCAAGCGTGACGTTCTGCGGTTCTTGTGCGTCATCAGTGAGCGTCGCCACTCTGCCGCGCCCCAGGTTGATGATCGGAACGACACGCAGGTGTGCACTGCGATGCTGATATGCCAGCGCCTGAAGCGTGCCGATGCCGATAAGCGGCAGGTCACGCGCCAGTGCAAACCCTTTGGCGACGCTCATCCCAACCCGCAACCCGCTCCAGCTCCCTGGTCCCAGTGCCACAGCAACTGCCCGAATATCGCTGCGCGCGCAACGAATGTGGCGCAGCAACAGGTCGATCTGCGGCAAGAGTTGCGCTGTATGGTCGCGCCCGGCGCGCCAGACGCATTCGCCGAGCGCACCGCGCTCCCCATCGTAGCAGGCAATGCCGGCGTCAGCCGTTGATGTATCGATTGCAAGCAGCATATGGTCAGGTGAACGCTGTCTTCTTCAGCGTATCGACCAGTTCTTCGTAGCGCCGACCGTGCGGAGTAAAGCGCACCACGCGCTTCGTCTCGCTCAGGTGCCCAAGATGCACATCGAGCCGCTCGTCCGGCAACAACGCCTCTGCGCGGTCTGCCCACTCGATCAGGCACACGCCAGTACCGTCGAGCGCTTCTTCCAGCCCAACGCCGTGCAGTTCAGCCGGGCGTTCGATGCGATAGAGATCGGCGTGGTAAATCGGCATACCGCTATGCCGGGCGCCAGCGCGATACTGATTGATCAGCACGAAACTCGGGCTGTTGACCATGTCGGTCGACCCAAGACCCTGAACGATCCCCTTGATCAGGTGCGTCTTTCCGACGCCAAGATCGCCGCGAAGCGCCACAACGTCGCCGCGTTGCAATAATTCGCCCAGACGTTGACCGACGCGCATCGTCTGGGCGACGCTGTGCGAAACGAAATCCAGCACGTGCGGCGAATTGACCGTGTGAACACTCCGCGCCTTCATAAACATCATTGTAGCATATGATGGGAAGTGGGCATCAGCGCCTCGACCGCTGCTACCATTTTATTGTAGATTGTGGATTGGAGATTGCTGTGATGGCGGTGCAGTGAGCTCTGGTGGGCGTGCGCATGCAGCTTGTTCAGTTCCAATTGGTGGCGCATTGATACACATATGCCTCGGTGCAACGCGATGGGACTGGCGTTTCCGCCTTATACCATTCCAGATTGCAGATTTCGGATGACAGACGGCGCACAACGCTGCGATGAAGACAGGACAGGGGATTGTGGGCGAGACGTTCGCGCACCCGGCGCCTGTGTTCACTTCAGGCGTCCAGATGCGCGCTGATGCAACGCTACCCGTCGAGGTTCACGTAAGACTGGCATTATGCCTGGCGGCCGCGCAATGCACGATAGCGCCGGATGAGCGCATTAGTCGAACTGTCGTGCGCCGGTGAGGGCGCGGTGTCGCTCATCAACTCTGGCGCAATGCGCCCTGCCAGAACTTTGCCCAACTCGACTCCCCATTGATCGAAGGGGTTGATGTCCCAGATAACGCCTTGTGTAAAGACGCTATGCTCATAGAGCGCCACAAGCGCACCAAGGATTGCCGGCGTCAACCGTTCCGCCAGAATGGTGTTCGACGGGCGGTTACCGGGGAAGGTGCGGTGCAGCGCAAGCCATTCCGGTACGCCCTCCGCCCGCGCCTCTTCTGTGGTTTTGCCAAACGCCAGCGCCTCCGCCTGCGCGAACATATTTGCCATCAGCAGGTCGTGATGGTCGCCGAGCGGGTTGAGGGTTTCAGCAAAGCCAATGAAATCGCACATCACCAGCCGCGTCCCCTGATGGATCAGCTGGTAGAACGAGTGCTGTCCATTCGTCCCCGGCTCGCCCCAGTAGATCGGACCCGTCTGATACGTCACCGGCGCACCCGACAATGTCACCGATTTCCCGTTGCTCTCCATTGTCAGTTGTTGCAGATAGGCAGGGAAACGCTTGAGGTAGTTGTCGTAAGGAAGAATTGCAACGGTTTCGACGCCGAAAAAGTTGACATACCAGGCTGTCAACAACCCGTGGATCACCGGCAGATTACGCTCGAACGGCGCAGTGCGGAAGTGCTCGTCCATTGCGTGAAATCCGGCGAGCATGTCGCGGAAACGTTCAGGACCAAGCGCGATCATGGTCGAAAGACCGATCGCCGATGTCATCGAGTAACGTCCCCCCACCCAATCCCAGAAGCCGAACATGTTTGCGGTGTCGATGCCGAACTTCGCCACCTCGACAGCATTAGTCGAGACAGCGACGAAATGACGCGCCACTGCCGCGTCGTCGCCGAGCGCCGCCAGCAGCCAGGCGCGCGCTGTGCGCGCATTCGTCATCGTTTCGAGTGTGGTGAACGTTTTCGACGCCACGATGAACAGCGTCTCCGCCGGGTCGAGGTCGCGTGTCGCCTCGGCAAAATCGCTGCCATCGACATTCGACACAAAACGCAGCGTCAGATGGCGGTCACTGTAGAAGCGCAGCGCCTCGTATGCCATGACCGGTCCCAGGTCGGAACCGCCAATGCCGATGTTGACAATATTGCGAATCGGTTTGCCGGTGAACCCGCGCCACGCGCCGCTGCGCACCTGTTCGGCAAAGGTCGCCATACGGTCGAGCACGGCATGTACTTCCGGAACCACATTCACGCCATCCACCACGATGACCGCGCCGCGCGGTGCGCGTAAGGCAACGTGAAGCACAGCACGATCCTCGGTCACGTTGATCCGCTCGCCACGGAACATGGCATCGATCTTCTCCCGCAACCCACACGCTTCTGCCAGCGCAATCAGCAGGCGCAGCGTTTCGTCGGTCACCCGGTTTTTAGCATAGTCGAAGAACAGACCGGCAGCTTCGGCGTTCAACCGTTCGCCCCGCTGAGGGTCATCGGCAAATAACTGGCGCAAATGCACATCACGAATCGCCTGATAATGCGTCTCCAATGCGCGCCATTCAGGGCGTTGCGTCAGAGTCGTCATGCCTCACCTCCTCGGACGCAGAACATTCTCGTTCTCGCGCCCTTCCTCAAAATCGGTGATATTGCGGATCGTCGTTTCGGCGATGGTGGTCATTGCCTCGCGTGTGAAAAAGGCCTGATGCCCGGTAACAAGCACATTCGGAAACGTCATCAGGCGAGCCAGGGTATCATCGGTAATCACCCGATCGGAAAGATCGTGGAAAAACACCCCCTCTTCCTCTTCGTACACATCGAGACCGACCCCTGCAATACGTCCGGCGCGCAGTGCTTCAATCAGCGCATCGGTGTCGATGAGACCGCCGCGACTGGTGTTGATCAGGAAGGCTTCTGGCTTCATCAGCGCCAGCGTTTCACGGTTAATGATATGGTGCGTTTCCGGCAACAGCGGCACGTGGAGGCTGACGATATCCGAGACGCGCAGCAACTCTTCGAGCGAAACGTAGCGCATCCCCAGCGCCAGACAGTCGGGGTTTTGCGTCACATCATAGCCAAGCAGCGAGCAGCCGAAACCGTGCATAATGCGAGCAAAGACCGCGCCGATCTTACCGGTGCCGACCACGCCGACCGTCGAGCCGTGGATATCGCGCCCAAGCAGTCCGGCAAGGCGGAAGTTGAACTCGCGGGTACGGTTGTAGGCGCGATGGATGCGCCGGTTGAGCGTCTGCAGCAGACCAACAGCGAACTCTGCAACGGAATAGGGCGAATAGTAACCGACGCGCATGGCAGTGATGCCATAACGCTCTGCAGCAACCAGATCGATGTTGTTATAGCCGGTGGAACGCTGTGCGATCAGGCGGGTTCCGCCGGCAGCTAGGCGCTCGATTACCTCCTCCGTCGCCTGGTCGTTCACGAAACAGCAGATCGCGGGGAAACCCTGTGCCAGCGCAGCCGTATGCACATCGAGTTGCGCAGCGGTGTAGGTCAGGCGGTGTCGCCCCTGATTGGCAGCGTCCAGAAATGTTCGATCGTAGGAGTGAGCATCGTATACCAGTACGTCCATCTGTGTATCATCCTTTCCGGGCCGTGGCACGTGATTACGTGATTATGCGATTGCGTAATGAGGTGATTGTTGTGCGCTTTTTTCTGCTCGCCCGTTCTACAGTCAGGTTGCGTGATTAGGCGCTGATGAGATTGGGTTGCGCCTGCATTCCACGTTTGCACGTTCCCACGTTCCCGCGTTGCTACATTTGCCCGTTCTACAGTCAGGTTGCGTGATCAGGCGCTGATGAGATTGGGTTGCGCCTGCATTCCACGTTTGCACGTTCCCGCGTTGCTACGTTCCCACGCTCCCGCGTTCACACGTTTGCACATTCCCCATTCCACGCCTCAGATTGCCATAACGCGCGTATTGACGAAATACGGAAAATCGAACGTTGTCATATCGCCAGCGCGCAAACCAGGAATGGGCATCAACCGCGCGGTGAGCGGTTTGCGCAGCGCGCCTGACAGCGCCGCAACTTCCGCGAGCATGCCGTCGATCTGTTCAATCGACGTGTCCCCTGGCAGTGGAATGGTATCGAGACCTGTGCCGCACACCGCGCTGAACGCCAGCAGATCGCGCCAGCCGTAGCGTCCCTCAGCGTTGCGCTGCGCCAGCACGGCATCCTCCAGCACCGGGAACATCACCCCACTGAACCCGATCAGGATTACTCGCGCCGCACGGATGGCATCGGTGCAGGCGCGCACGACCGCCAGCGTGCCGGGGGCGCCAAACGGCGCACCGCTGATGCGCTCGATCGCTGCACCGATGCTGCATGTCGGCTCGGGATGCGGTGCGAGCGACCAATCGCATCCAGCAATGTATATGCCATACGCCTCATCGATCCCCTTGAGCGCCCCGCGAATGCGTGCATCGTGACTCACAATCCGTGTTGTCAGATTTTCGCTGAAGCGCTGGATTCTGGCAGCGACCGCGGTAGACGAGGAGACGCCATCCTCCTCGACTGCGTGCGCGGCTTCCACCGCCAGCGCTGCCGCCTCTGGACCGACGGCGAGCCATGGTTCGCCGCCGCTGTGGTAACTTGCCGGGAAGAATGGCGATCCTGGG
>JBEPYG010000008.1:0-31757 GCA_041641515.1 Roseiflexus sp. | reverse complement strand
CCGTGAGGCGGAGATGCGTGCGTATGGCTTCCCCGCCTACACGACTTCGGCTGGATGGATTGGCTATTCCGATGAGAAGGTGCGTCGTCTGTGCCAGGAAGCAATTGATAGTGGCTTCCAGCACATCAAAATGAAGGTGGGCCGCGACCTCGACGCCGACCGCCGCCGTGCCCGCCTGATTCGCGAGGTCATCGGACCTGATCGCAAATTGATGGCAGATGCCAATCAGGTATGGGATGTTCCACAGGCAATCGCCTGGATGCGTGAACTCGCCGGGTTCGACTTGTGGTGGATTGAGGAACCGACCAGCCCTGATGATGTTCTGGGGCACGCGGCAATTGCCCGCGCTGTAGCACCGATTGGCGTTGCTACCGGCGAACATGTGCAGAATCGCATCATCTTCAAGCAGTTGTTGCAGGCGAACGCTATCAGTTTCTGTCAGATCGATGCCTGTCGCCTCGGTGGGGTCAATGAGGCGCTGGCAGTCATTCTTATGGCGGCGAAGTTTGGCGTGCCGGTCTGCCCCCATGCCGGCGGCGTCGGACTGTGTGAGTATGTGCAGCATCTGTCGATCTGGGATTATATCTGTGTCTCGGCATCGCTGGAGAATCGTGTGATTGAGTATGTCGATCATCTCCACGAGCATTTTCTCGATCCGGTTGTTATTCACAATGCACGCTACATGCCGCCGCAGGCGCCTGGGTACAGCATCGAGATGAAGCCGGAGTCGCTGGCGATGTACGAGTATCCGAACGGCGCGGCGTGGCGCGAGATCCGTTGAACGTGCGAACGTTGAACGTTCAACATGCGAAGGTCGAACACGCGCCCGATCCTTGAGGTCTGCGTCGGAGAAGCGTCGCCGTCAGAACACGTCACCCGCACCCCACATCCTGACCATACCAGAGATTGCCTCCCGACTTCAAGGGTCTTGCAGGAGTGGAACGTGCGAACGTGGGGATGTGGAATGTGAAAGATGGAATTGAGAATGTGGGAACGCAGAAGCGGAGGGGCGGGGTGTGGACATCGTTACGATGGGGGTGCGGCCACATTCGTTTCTTCGTTCTCCTTTCGTTGACAGCGGGGATGGTATATGGGAACGCGGATGCACGACAATCACGCAATCCCGTAATCTCATAATCTCGCAATCTCGTAATCACGCAATCTCATCTGGAAGCGTGGAACGTGGTTTTCGGTCCCTGATTGCACAAAGGAGCGACAATGATGTACGAACCAACTCTTGAGTCCATCCGCACCCATACCGTTCCTGACTGGTTTCATGACGCCAAACTGGGGATTTTCATTCACTGGGGGCTCTACTCGGTGCCGGGGTGGGCGCCGACAACCGGGCCTCTCCACGAGGTTGTAGCAAAAGAAGGTTGGAAACGATGGTTTGAGCGCAATCCATATGCCGAGTGGTACATGAACTCGTTGCGTATTCCAGGAAGCTCGACGGCAGCATACCACGCGCAGCATTTCGGTGCGGACTTCCCGTATGAGCGTTTTGCAGAAACGTTCAACCGCGAAACGGCGACCTGGGATCCGGCAAACTGGGCGGATCTGTTCAGGCGCGCGGGGGCGAAGTATGTTGTACTCACGACCAAACACCACGACGGTTTCCTGCTCTGGCCCAGCGCTCATCCCAATCCGTTCCGCATAGACTATCACGCCACCCGTGATCTGGTCGGCGATCTGACCGATGCAGTGCGCGCCGCCGGGTTGCGCATGGGACTCTACTATTCCGGCGGTCTCGACTGGACGTTCAACAACCGGGTGATCACCGACATCATTGACCTGTTCATGGGCGTGCCACAGCAGCAGGAGTATGTCGAGTACGCCAACGCCCACTGGAAGGAACTGATCGACCGCTATCGACCCAGCGTCCTGTGGAACGACATTGGATATCCGGCAGCGGCGCATCTGGCGGAATTGTTCAGCTACTACTACAATGCCGTCCCCGAAGGGGTGATCAACGACCGCTTCACACAAGCTGCTACTGGCGACGGTCCTCCCGATCCGGCGGCTATCATGCAGGCACTGGCGCAGGGCATGCTTCCCACACCGCCGCACTTCGACTTCCGCACGCCGGAGTATGCAGTATTCCCCGACATCAAGACCGAGAAGTGGGAGTCGTGCCGTGGGCTCGGATATTCGTTCGGCTACAATCGCAACGAGACGGTCGATGACATGCTTTCACCCGTCGAATTGGTGCGATCTTTCGTCGATATTGTCAGCAAAAATGGGAACCTGCTGATCAATGTCGGTCCGATGGGTAATGGGACTATTCCGCCAGAGCAGGCAGAGCGTCTTGAGGCGCTCGGATCGTGGTTGTCGGTCAACGGTGAGGCGATCTATGGATCGCGCCCCTGGACGCGCGCCGAAGGAACAACCGATAGCGGCGTGGGGGTGCGGTTCACACGCCGGGGTTCCGATCTGTATGCCATCCTGCTCGACACACCGCCACAACCCGCAGTGACGCTGCTCGATCTAGCTGTTGCTGTCGGAGCGAGTGTGGACTTGTTAGGTTACGGTGCTATTACAGCGGAGGGACACGATCATGGGCTAACCGTGACCCTGCCATCATCGCTGACCGATGCGCCAGCGCACACGATCAAGATCACCGGCGGAGCAGGATAACAGCGCTCTGCGGACGATATGCGCTTCGGAGCTTGTCGGGGAGGTACGATTTGGACAAGGCCCGGCAGGCTCGATTTCATTGTGTGCAATGCGGTCTGAAAAATTGCGCCTCGAGAGCGTGTCAATCCTGCCTTTTCCTCTGTAGTACGACTACGAGACATCGCTTGATGATCGCACCACAAAGGCGCGAATCTACAAAGGTCACGCTTAGAGATCGCACTTGTTCGAGCTCGTTGCACCTTTGCAGGCGTCTGGTCACGATCGAGGGTTCGGGGGCGGATTCCGCAATCAAGCATCGTCGGCGGAAAGACGTTCGCAAGTGCCACGAAACGTCGCCCCGCCGACGCAAAAACGCCATGCTCACGATACGTCTGAGCATGTACCTTTGTCGTACCTGAGAAATCTCGTTGTAGTGGCGGTCACGTGAACGCGCCGCACGCAGAATTGCGTCAAAGTACGTACAGACGCTGTGCGCAGCAATCTACAACCTAACATGGCATTACTCCGGCAGACGAAGATCGATCTCGAACGTGACCTCAATCTCCGGGTGTAACGAGGAGCGAACCGAGCAGTATTTGTTGAGCGCCAGGTCAACAGCTCGCTGCACTTTGTCGAGCGTCGTTGCTGCAGCAGTAACTTCGTAGCGCAGATGGATCCGGCGATAGCGCCACGGCGGGTCGGCATCCTGCTCTCCATCGACCATGATGGTCAGGCGGCTCAACGCCGCCCGTTGTTTCTTCAGGATATCGACCAGGTCAACAGCCGAACACGATGCCAGTGCGATAAGTAGTGTTTCCGACGGTTTGACCCCTACGCCGCCGCCGGGAGACAGCACAACAGTGTGCTTTGTGCTGTCCACTCCCAGAAACGTTTGATCGTGAATCCAGGTGAGTTCGATGTGTGCCATAGTAGTGTGTTCCTCCGTTCGCGATCACTTATAATTGGGTGAGCATGCGCTCCTCTGAACACGTGGTCATTACACCTCCAGTTCGGGATTGCGCGGACCATAATCACACTCGCCGTTCAAATGTGACGGTAGAAACTGACCACCGGAGCGGAATGTCCTGTAACACCAGAGTCAGCGGTACTGCGCATGCAGGTGAGAACTCCGGATAGTTACCCATGTTTGAAAATCTGGAACTTTTTATTCCTGTCAATGGCGCCGAAGCGATCCTGATCATCGGGTTGATTCTTGGTACCGGTCTCGTGCTCGATTGGGTCGCGCGACCACTCCTGCGACGCTGGGCTGATGCACGAGAAGCGATCGTGGTAGAGGCGATCACGATTGCCTCGAGCGGCCAGTTCACCTTTTGGACGTTAATCCTCGCGTTGCGCCTCTGGGCTGATCAACCCACGGCGCCGACACTGTCTGCGACCACACTACGAGTGCTTGATATTGCTATGGTGCTGGCCGTCACTATCTTTCTTGTACGGCTCATCACCAATCTTGTCGATACCTTCCTGCGCCATCGTCACATCGGCAATATCTCGCTCATCAACAATCTCTTGCGCGGGCTGGGCGCTCTGGCCGTTGGGGGCACCTTGTTGGTTAGCCTTGGTGTCCCGCTTGGCCCATTACTCACAGTGATCGCCGGATCAAGCTTGGGAATAACCTTTGCGCTCCGCGAGCCGTTGTCCAATTTCTTTGCCGGCGTACAGATTCTGGCGTTCAACCGTGTGCGACCCGGCGATTACATCCGGCTGGCTTCTGGCGAAGAAGGCGTCGTTACTGATATTCGCTGGTCTGATACCTATTTGCGTCAGTCGGCCAATAATGTCGTGATTATTCCGAACGCGCAAATGATCACTCAGACCATGATCAACTTCAGCCGGCCTGAGCCAGAACTTAACGTGCTGGTCGATTTTGCGGTGGGCGCCGATGCTGATTTAGAACGAACGGAAGCGCTTGTTCGTGACGTGGCGCGCGAAGTGCTGACCGCCACTCCTGGCGCAGTGAGCACCTTTGAACCGCTGGTGCGCTTCAATGCTGTCGATGCTACCGGTATTCGCTTTACGGTCGTGTTGCGCGCCCAGTCGTACAATGACCAGTTTCTGCTCCGCCACGAGATGATCAAGCGCTTGCGCCAGCAGTTTCAGGCTGAGGGGATTGCGCCGCCGACCCAGATCGTGCGGTTGCAGAATCAGGTCGTTCTGGCGCATACCGCACATCCGGCAGAGACGAAGCAGTGATCGATTCGCCTCTGCCGCAATGATCTGTTTTATCCCTTTGGAAGAGCGCCCGACCAGATTACATCTATAGCCGTCAAGTCTAACCCGGCGGGGTGCGCTCGATATCGACCTCAGGCTTGGTGACGCTGCCGCAACAATGGCTGGTCGGTTCATCACAAGCCTCAGGCGCGCAAGCAATCAATGTGGTAACTGTTCACACTTCTCCTGGGATCGAGGGTGCGGTCGCAGCGACGTTGCATTGCAACGTCGCTACGCGAATGCTTTGACCCCAAATCTGAACACTTACTCAATGTGAGCACTTCCACGGCGTCGGGTAGATCTCCCTCATTGAGATGCGACAGGTGCGCCGGAGGTTACACCATCGACTGGTACACTGCCGCTTCGAAGGCCTCGAACAGCGGCAGCGACTTTACATCGGCAAACGGCGTGATCTGTGTCAGATAGACCCCGCCGATGCCATGCTCAAGATCGATCCAGAAGTATGAATTTGCCAGTCCAGCCCATTGCAGGCTTCCTGCAGGCCGTCCAGTCGGTGCAGGCTCGAGATTGATCTGCCAGGTCAGCCCCCATCCTTTCGGCAGTCCCGGGAAAAATTCTGCGTCGTTGGAAAACTGCGGTATGACGCTCTTCATTGGCGTCACCCGCAAATCGCCGATCGCATTCTGGCACATCAGGTCAACCGTTTCGGCGTTGAGCACTCGCACGCCGTCGAGTTCGCCACGGTTGAGCACCATGCGCACGAACCGCGCATAATCTCCCGCCGTGCCGTACAGACCACCGCCTCCCAGATCGAACTCGGCATCCTGGGGCAATTCAAAATCCATTGGCGTCAGCGCACCGTGTTCATCACGCGCATGGACGGTCGCCAGGCGTGCACGCATGTCGGGACGAATCCTGAAGGCAGTGTCGTTCATTCCCAGGGGACCCAGTAGATGCTCCTGCATGTACTGGCTCAGTCGCCTGCCGCTGACCGCTTCGACTGCCAGACCGGCGAAATCGATGCCGATCCCATATTCCCAACGCTCCCCCGGATCAAACAGGAGTGGTGTGCTCAGTGACGCAATCTTTCCACTGGCGACGCCGGGTCCGCCCATGACCTGCTGGTAGCGCAGGATATCCGCGTTCCAGAACTCGTAGGAAAACCCCGACGTATGCGTCAGCAACTGGCGTAGCGTGATCGGGCGTACCGGCGGGCGCAGTTGTGGTTGTCCATCTGCACTCCATCCTTCGAGCACCTGCGCCTCTTTCAGCATAGGAACCCACCGGTCGGCGGGCGTGTCGAGATCAAGTTTCCCCTGCTCGACCATCTGCATCGTGCAGGCGCCGGTGATCGCCTTGGTCATCGAAGCAATCCAGCAGACGGTATCGGCCGTCATTGGCTCGCCAGTCGTCAGGTTGCGTTTCCCAAATGCGCCTTCGTACAGTACCCCCTCACGGTTCACAACGACCGCCACAACCCCCGGCACGTCCCCTCGTTCGACAGCGGCGTTCAAGAGACCGTCAACCCGTTCTTTCAACGACATTGTTGCATCCTTTCCAGACAACGAAGTCTTCTGCGTGCCGTACACACCTACGTGACCTGTGCCGTTCCCATTCCATCGGCTGGCGCGGATTCGGGCGAAGCGACCGGCTCGCTGCGGGGGTGCAGCACCCGCGGCAGAACCTCATCCATATGCTCGACCAGAACGATCTCCAGGCTCTGGCGCGTTTCTTCCGGCAGTTCGCGCAGGTCGGGCGCATTCGCCTTTGGCAGCAGCACCGTGCGCACACCGGCGCGCTGGGCCGCCAGTAACTTTTCCTTGACCCCGCCAATCGGCAATACCTTGCCGCGCAGCGTTATTTCGCCGGTCATGGCGACATGCTTGTGTGCGGGGCGTTCAGTCAGCGCCGAGATGAGGGCGCTTGCCATTGTAATGCCGGCAGACGGTCCATCTTTCGGTACGGCGCCAGCCGGGACGTGGATGTGGATGTCGCAAATCTGAGCGAAATCGGTTGGGATATTCAACGCACGTGCACGCGACCGCGCATAGGTCAGCGCCGCGCGCGCCGACTCCTTCATCACATCACCGAGCTGTCCTGTCAGGGTCAGCTGACCATTGCCGGGCACGACGCTTGCTTCGACAAAGAGCACATCACCGCCGGTCGGCGTCCATGCCAGCCCGGTGACCACACCCACCTCATCCTCGCCAAGCAGCGTCTCGCTGCGGAAGCGCGGCGGTCCCAGCAGGTCGTCGAGGTCGGGTGCGTCCACCTGTTCCGGCAGCGGTTGCCCGTCCGCCGCGCGCGTTGCCATTTTGCGGTAGATCGCGCCGATCCGCCGTTCCAGGTCGCGCACGCCTGCTTCGTGGGTATATTCGCGGATAAGGCGACGAAGCGCCGCTTCGGTGATGGATGGGCCGCGTTCCGCCAATCCCTGCTCATGCCGCTGGCGCTGAATCAGATAGCGACGGCTGATCTCCAGTTTTTCCATCTCGGTATAGCCGGCAAGTTCCAGCAATTCCATGCGGTCGAGCAGCGCAGGAGGAATGGTGTCAGACCGGTTCGCGGTGCAGATGAAGAGTGCGCGGCTCAGATCGAACGGCACATCAAGGTAGCGGTCGACGAACGCAACATTCTGTTCCGGGTCGAGCACTTCCAGCAGCGCAGCTGCCGGATCGCCCTGGAAGCCGACGCTGAGTTTATCGACTTCATCGAGCATAAAAACCGGATTGTTGCTGCCAGCCCGATTGATCCCCTGAATGATGCGTCCCGGGAGGGCGCCGATATAGGTGCGGCGATGACCGCGAATCTCAGCTTCATCACGTACACCGCCGAGTGCTACCCGCACGAACTTGCGTCCCAATGCCCGCGCAATCGACGTTCCCAGGCTGGTCTTTCCAACCCCGGGCGGACCAACGAAGCAGAGGATCGGTCCGCGCGCGCTACCGCTGACATCCTGTTCGAGCCGCAGTTTGCGCACCGCCAGATACTCGATGATCCGCTCTTTGATCCGTTCCAGATCGTAGTGATCCTCGTCGAGCACCTGGCGCGCCTGCGTCAGATCGAGATTATCGTCGGTACTGACGTTCCATGGCAGGTCGAGGAGCCAGTCCAGGTAGGTACGAGCAACAACCGACTCGGCGGCGCCGGGAGGCATACGCTCCAGGCGCGCGATCTCACGCTCAGCTTCCTTGCGCGCCTCTTCGGGGAGGTTTGCCGCCTCCAGCCGGCGGCGCAGTTCGGCGATTTCGGCGGCATGCTCGTCGGTTTCACCCAGTTCTCGCTTAATCGCCTCGAGTTGCTGGCGCAACACATACTCGCGCTGACTCTTCGACATCTCTTCCTGCGCCTTGCGCCCGATGGTCAGGATTTCGCGCTCGCGTTCGAGGAAACTGAGCACCTGGCGCAGACGTTCCTGCACGTCGAGAGTGTCGAGCACCAGTTGTTGATCCTCCGGCTTGAGGTTCAGGTTTGCGGTGATCAGGTCTGCCAGCATGCCAGGTTGCGCCGTATTAGCAGCGACAATCGCCAGTTCATCGGGCAGGGTGGGGCTGAGTTGAATAATCTGCTGAAAGGCGGCGAGCGCCGCGCGCGCCAGCCCGCTGACCTCAACTGAAAGGACAGCAGGATCGCGATGGATGGCCACCCGCGCCTGCGGGTACGGCTCGGTGACGATCAGTTGCGTGATCTGAATGCGCGCCTGCCCCTGCACCAGGATCTGCACCGTGCCGTGCGGCAACCGAAGCATCCGTACAATCAGCGCCGCCGTTCCCGTGCGCGCCAGTGCCAGCGGATCAAACCCCTCGCCGGGCTGGGTGCGCATGAAAACGCCGATCATCTTCGTTGAAAGCGCCGCTTCATCGACCAGTTTCACCCACGCATCGCCGCTCACAACGAGCGGCAGGAACATGCCGGGGAACAGCACGACATTGTTGAGCGGCAGGATTGGCAGCACTTCCGGGATGTCGGGTGGGTTCTGGGGCATAGCTGGCGCACTCATAGCTCACCCTCCCGATGGATATGGACGACGATCTGACGGGCGCCGCGTCCAGCGAAGGGCAGCAAGATTTCCAGCAAGCCATTATTGAAACGGGCGTTCGTTCGATCCGGGTCGATCGGGCGTTCAAAAGGAACCTCGATCTGGAATGCGCCGGACGCAATCTCCATTCGATGGAGCTGGCGCAGGTCGTGGGGCAGAGCGATCTGTCGCACGCCAGCGATACGCACAAACTGCGGGTGCGCCTCGATCTGGACATTCGACGGCTCGACGCCAGCTAGTTCGACGACCAGCAGCATCGCCTGTTCGGTCTCGAACACATTGACGGCTGGCGCCCATGGGCGCATATCGAACGGCGCATACGGCATACGTGTCCGCAGAATGCGAATTGAGGCATGAGGGTTATCGTCGAAGATCACGCACTCCCTCCTCTGCTATGGATAGGCTTATACCATTTTGGATGTTTGATTTTAGATTGTGGAATATCACGTCTGGCATCACGAAGCCTGAAACTGAAGCGGCAATACAGTATCATCAACGCGAATTGGTATTGGCAGATTTAGTCCTGCAATACGTTGTGACAATGACAACAAGATATAGGACCTGTTCGAATTATACCACTGCCCATGGTGCAGATGACCGTCATCGAGAGGGCAGCGGCGGCAGCCGACATGCCCGAAAGAGACGTCGGTCGGGCAGGCGATCCGGCGCCTGACGCAGGTGACGGTTATCAAGTCGGGCGACTGGTCAGATCCTGAGCGCCTCAGCTGCGCGCCGCAAAACTGCCAGGTGCTGATCGACGTTCGTCAGTCCCATACCCATAGTATTGAGACACAGGTACCGCGCTCCAAGCGCACGCCAGGCTTCGATATAGGCAGACCAGCGTTCCTCGGCGACGGAGCGCAGATTCAGCTGTGTTTCGATGCCAATCGTCGATGGATCGCGTCCGGCATCACGGGCGTACCCGGCGAGGCGTGCCAGCGCCGCGCGGGTTGTTTCGTCCGGCGGACGGAACGTGATCCAGCCGTCACCGATTCGTGCAACACGCTTCAGGGTCGCTTCAGCGTACCCGCCGATCCAGATCGGGATCGACCGACGCGGCGGCAGCGGGTTGATACCGGCCGCCTCGATTGTATGCCAGCGTCCGCGAAAGGTGATGACGTTTTCCGACCAGAGCGCGCGCAGAACCGCAATCTGCTCCTCACTCCGCACGCCGCGATTGTGGAAGTTCTCTCCCAGACCCTGATATTCGACCTCATTCCAGCCGATGCCGACTCCCAGGCGCAGGCGTCCGCCGCTCAACACATCGACCTCAGCCGCCTGTTTGGCAACCAGCACCGTCTGTCGTTGCGGCAGAATGATCACCCCGCTGACCAGACCGATCGTGGTGGTTATGCCCGCCAGATACCCGAACAGGACAAACGGTTCGTGGAACATCGACTCACTCGTGTACGGTCCGCTCCAGTCGGGGCGCACCGATGGATCGGCGCCGAGCACGTGGTCGTATGCCAGGATGTAACGATAGCCGAGTGCCTCGACCTCCTGCGCGTATCTGCGGATTGCGCCGGGGTCGTCGCCGATTTCCGTTTGAGGGAAGACAACGCCGATTTCGAGAGGTTGACTCACACTTGCCTCCACTGCAAGCATATGCTATAATCCGCATCAGTG
Organism: Roseiflexus sp.; assembly: GCA_041641515.1. Lineage (GTDB taxonomy): Bacteria > Chloroflexota > Chloroflexia > Chloroflexales > Roseiflexaceae > Roseiflexus. The sequence continues at coordinate 21,289 of JBEPYG010000008.1, read as the reverse complement.
TTCGAGCAGGCAGGGCGCCAATGTTCGCCCTGCTCTCTTTGTGTCAACGGGGTCAGGCAGCAATGTCACAGCAGATTATAGAAGAAATCGAGCGCCGCTACATGAAGCAAGACATCCCTGAGTTTCGCGTGGGCGACACTGTGCGTGTCGGTGTGCGCGTCGTCGAAGGGAACCGCGAGCGCATTCAGGAGTTTGAAGGGGTCGTCATTCGTAAGCGGGGCAGCGGTCTCAATGAGAATTTCACCGTGCGGCGCATCGCTTCGCACGGGATCGGCGTCGAGCGCACGTTTCTCGTCCACGCGCCGCGTGTCGAAAGCATTCAGGTCGTTCGCCGGGGCAAGGTGCGGCGTGCGCGCCTGTTCTACCTGCGCGGTTTGACCGGCAAAGCGGCGCGGATCAAAGAACGACGCTAACCCGTCGTGCGCCTGCCTGGTTTCTATGGCAATCAGCGCCCCTGATACACGCTATGTGCGCCTGATACGCTGGGCATTTGCGCGCTTCTATCAGGAATTCGCTTGGACCTACGATACGGTGGCGGCGCTGGTATCGTCGGGGCAGTGGCGGGAATGGACCTTAACCGCACTCGAGTTTGCGCACGGCGCGACGCTGGAGATTGGCTGTGGCACGGGTCACGTCCAGCTGGCGCTGGCGCAGCGTAGCTCCGGTTTTACCGTCGGGCTGGATCGGTCGCCGCAAATGCTCCGGCTTACCCGTCGTCGCCTGTGTCGATCCGGTGTGCAGGCGCCGCTTGTGCGCGCCGATGCCTGCGCTCTTCCCTTCGTCTCCGAGTCATTCGACACAATCATCGCAACATTTCCAAGTGAGTATGTCGCCCACGAGGCAACGATCGCCGAAATCAGGCGAGTGCTTCGCCCTGGTGGAACGGTTGCGCTGGCGCTGTGGGCGCGCTTCGCCAACGACTCGCTGTACGCCCGTCTGGTCGATGCAGCATACCGTGCAACACTCCAGCGGTCGCCGCGTCCGGTGACTCCTGCATCTCTGGACGTATTGCGTCGGTTTGGCGAACGGTTCGAGCATGCCGGCATGGACGTGTCGTTCAGAGAGGTCGCAACGTCTGGCGGTGTGGTTCAGTATGTCGTAGGAATGCGCCGGACCCATGATGACAGGGCGCCAACCGACAGTCGATGAGGAGCGGGCGTTGCGCGCCGCTGGATTCCGCGCCATCGCCGGGGTCGATGAAGCTGGGCGCGGCTGTTGGGCAGGACCGGTGGTTGCTGCTGCCGTCATCTTGCCGGACGAAGTGATCGATGCACCTGAGGCGCTCGACGGCGTCGCCGACTCGAAAATGCTGACCTCTGCACAGCGCGCGGCGCTTTTTGAGCGAATCACGAACGTGGCGGTTGCATGGGCGGTTGGAGCGACACCAGCTCACATCATCGACAGTCACGGCATTCTGCCCGCCACGCGCCTGGCGATGCAGGTGGCGTTGCTCCACTTGCCGCGACTCGCCGATGCGCTGCTGATCGATGCAGTGCATCTCGATGGCTGGCGCCTCCCGCAGCGTGTGCTGATCAGGGGGGATGCGCGCTGTCTGTCGATCGCGGCGGCATCGATCATTGCTAAAGTAACGCGCGACCGGTTCATGGAAGCGTTGGGGCGATACTGGCCCGAATACGGCTTCGCAGCACACAAAGGGTATGGTACTGCGGCGCATCAACAGGCGTTGCACCGCTACGGTCCCACCCCGCAGCACCGCATGACGTTTCGCCCGCTGCGTGATATGGCTCTCGTCGCTGCCGGGTGCGCGACGTTGCTGCAAGAAGTGGAAGGAGAATCTCCTTGACCCTCGATCTCAGCGCTGGCGAACATGTGCGGCGCCTGCACCGCGTCGGATTGCGCCCCAGTGAACGCCTGGTTGACAACATCCTCCGTTGTGGCGATGCTGCCGTTGATCCATTGATCGAGCTGGCAACCAGCGTCTCGCTCCTCTACGAGGAACCACCGATCGCCTATGCGCCCATCCATGCACTGCGCCTGCTTGGTGAACTTCGCCCGTTGCGCATGGTCGAACCGCTGTTGAAGAGTGTCGATGTCGAACTCGAAAAGATGATCGCGTTGCGTGAAATCTGGCAGTACGAAGTGCCGCACACGATTGGGCGGATTGGTGCAGCAGTCGTGGCAACGCTCTGGGCATGCGTCGATGACCCCGCGTACACCCCATTCGAACGTGACGGCGCGCTGCTGGGGCTAGCGTATGCCACCGTGACCGATGAGGCGGTGCGCGAGGAGGTTGTTGCTGAACTACATCGGCGATTGATGCAGAGCGACGACCGCGCACTGAACGCGGGAATCGTGCGCGCGATGGCGTATCTTGGCCTTGCCGACAGGTATGGCGACATTATGGCGCGCTACCGTGCGGGCGCGATCGATCAGAAAAGCATGCCAGCCGCCACTGCTCGCCAGATGCTTCTGTCGTCGGAGACATCCAGAATCGCTAGCTATGCGAAGCTCTCATTGTGGGAGCGCTACGAGGTATTCGGGCCGTTCCCGGAACAGGAAGGTGATGACTTCGATGACATCGAGGAGTAATGCCCATGCGACTGGTTGATAATCTTCACGTTCTTGCCTTTGAACCGCTTACCCCGCCGCGCGTTCTGCGCGAGCGCTATCCGATAACCGAATCCGCCGCGCAGACAGTCTATGAAGCTCGTGAAGCGATCAAGCGCATTATGCGCCGTGAAGACCGCCGGTTACTGGCGGTCGTTGGTCCCTGCTCGATCCATGACATTGACGCGGCGCTGGAGTATGCCCGCCGCCTGGTGCGCCTGACGGTCGAGATGAGCGACCGGATCGTGATCGTGATGCGCGCCTACTTCGAGAAACCGCGCACGACCGTCGGCTGGCGCGGTCTGATCAACGACCCGCACCTCGATGGTTCATTCGACATGAACGAGGGATTGCGACGCGCCCGTGAACTGTTGTTGCACATCAACGACATGGGGCTGCCCACGGCGACCGAAATGCTCGATCCGATCAGCCCGCAGTATATCACCGACCTGATCAGCTTGACCGCCATCGGCGCGCGCACCGTCGAGTCGCAGACCCACCGCGCGCTCGCCAGCGGTCTCTCGATGCCGGTTGGCTACAAGAACAGCACCGACGGCAATGTCCAGGTGGCAGTCAATGCGTTCCTGTCGGCGCGTCGGGCGCACTCCTTCCTCGGGATCAACCAGGATGGGCAAAGCTGCGTGGTGCGCACGACCGGCAATCCCGACGGTATGATCATCCTGCGCGGCAGCAGTGCCGGACCGAACTACGATGCGCTCACCGTTGCGCGCACTGCGCAGGCGATGGAAGAGGCAGGTTTGCTGCCCGCGCTTATGATCGATTGCAGCCACGCCAATGCCGGCGGTGACCACAGACGCCAGCCGCACGTCTGGCGCCAAGTGCTGCACGAGCATATCGCTGGCGGCAATGCCGTGATCGGCATGATGGCCGAGAGCAATCTGTACGAGGGCAAACAACCAATCTCCGCCGACCGCTCGCAGTTGCGCTATGGTGTGTCGGTAACCGATGCGTGTATCGGATGGGAAACGACCGAACGCATGTTGATCGAGACGTATGAGGCGTTGGGGCATTGAAAAGGGGAGGTGTGAAAGTTGCACGTTGAACCTGGACGTTCCAGAGCAATGCGACCACTCACGCATCCTTATGATGCGTCCACCACATCGCAATAATCTGACTCTGCAAAGCTGCTTCGGTTGCATCAGTTCGGCGCATCACAGCTGCCGCCAGATTGCCCAGTTCGACCGCTTCATCGAGAGTGGCGCCTGTACACAGCGCTGCCGCTATTGCCGCTACAGCGCCGTCGTTCGCTCCGGTTAGCCGGATCGGCCCGGCGATCGGAACTGGAGGTACGTGGAGCATTCCCTGCTTATGAACAACGAGCATCCCACGTATGCCAAGCGTGACGATCACGGGTTTACCGGTGCGCTGGCGCAGTTGTTCGGCAGCCTGTCCCACCAGCGCCAGCGGCGGATTGCTGCTGTCGTTCGCATACACAGCACGCACACATGCACGAGCATCGGGCACAATTATGACATGCCTGAACAGTCCGATACGATGGTGTGACGTTGCCAGAAACCAGACATTCTGATGGCGATCGGAGAGATCGGCGATCTCTAGACGGAGTCGACTCGTGACGACGCCGCATTCTTCTTCGGAAACATGATCGACGACAATCACCGCATGAACCTGCGACACTAGTGCGCGCAGCCGCTCGATCAGCGCCGTTGTTGTCGAAGTAGCTATCGGCGTGCGAGAACGAATGTCAAGTCGTTCGAGTTCATGCGGCATGGGAGTTGCACCGACGATCACTGGTCGGATCGAGGTCGGTGTATACCGATCGGCGGCAACGACCATTGCACGTTCATCGATGCCGTGCTGGCGCAAACTCCGCCTCAGTTCATACCCGTCACCATCGTCACCGACCACCCCAAGCGCGGTCACCCCAATCCCGAGCGCACGCAGGATGACGGCAATACTGCCCGCCGCTCCAGGAGCCAGGTCCACGGCAGCAACCTGATGAGCGGGAAGTCCCGTTTCCTCCGAGTACTCGATGCGTGTCGGATCGATCTGCAGGCGCCGGTCGAGCATAAAATCACCTACTACCAGCACACGTGCATGTGCGCTGCGAAACAGAATGTCCTGGAGCCTGTTTTCGTCCATGGGCGCCATGGTGCGTATTTCTGATAACGATCAATGCCGTTGCGTTGATCTACGATATGCCAGAGTGGAAGCAACCAGCTTGATAACAGATGTTGCTCTGGATCGTAGCACACATTGAGCTCGACGTATAGGGGCGGGTATGGAATCGCTCCCGACCCGAATCAGGAATGATCACCCTTCCAATCATTCAATCGATATGGTACACTGGTAAACAGGATGAGATCATTCTTGCACCCTGGAAGGCGCGATTATGGTGGGACAGGTAGTGCGACTCTTACGTATCACGGTAGGCTGGATCTGTATCGTTGGCGGTCTGATCCTGTCGATTTCACCGATCCCGTTTGGGTTTATCATTGTTATCGCAGGCATCATTCTGGTCGGTCCGCGTGATCGGGGTTTGCGCACGGCACGCGCCTGGTGGAATCGCGCGATCCGTACTCTGGCTTCCTCGTCTGTCCCATTCGTGGCTGGGCTGGCGCGGCGAATCATCGCCTTTCAGTCGTCTGTCGAGCAGCGCATTCATCAGTGGACAGCAACACGCTCTGCTGCGCGTGTTGCACCGCGGCGCGCCGCTGCGGAAGAATAGCCGGCTTAGCGCCTGCGCCTCAGCCAGTGCCACGCTGAGGGCCAGCTTGTATCACACACATGCGTGATTCCATATTCGATGCGCTCGACCTCAAAGTCGGGCGCAAATAATTGTTCCACCGCGCCTCTGGCGATCCAGCGTGGTGTTTCGCTCGCTGTATCATCGTGCATATGCGCAAAGAGGAGATACAATCCTCCGGGCTGCGTCAGGCGCGCGACCTCGCCAGCATAGGCACGGAGTTCCTCGGCGCTCATGCCGTGCATACAGCCGACATCGACAACCAGATCATATGGGTCGCCCAGAAAACGCAGGTCGGTGACCGATGCAGTGAACAGACGCACCCGATCGGATACGCCTGCGTGTTGAACCCGTTCTGTGGCAAGGGCAATCGCTTCGGGAACGAAATCCACACCATCGACACGCCAGCCGCGCGCTGCAAGATAGACGCATGCGCGACCCGTACCGCACCCCAGGTCGAGTGCCCGCCCTGGTGGGAGAACGTCGGCGAGCGCCATCACTTCTGGTGGCGGCAGATCGTGATCCCAGGGCAGATCACCATCGCGGTAGCGCTGCTGCAAGCGTTGAAAGCGGGTCGTTGGGTCGGTCATGCGTCTGCTCCTTTCTTGTTCCGTTCCATGATACAGGGTTTTCACACACGCGCGTCTTGAGGCGTCTGTCTGCGTACCCCGGCAGGTGGTCTTCACCCGGTTTGGGCACGGCGGCGCCGTGCCCCGATGGGATTCTTCCCCGGAGCGCACGGGCGCGCTGCCCGCGGTTCGACGGAAGCGCCAGGGGCATAGCTCACCGCTGTGACAGAGCGCTCCTCCAGAGCGCGCGATCTTTAACCTGGTTGGGGCACGGCCCGCTGCCCCCAAAGGGGGTGCTCCTCCGGGTCGCGCAGTCTTTTCCCGGTTGGGACACGGCCCGCCGCCCCGACGGGACTCTCCCCCGGCGTGCAAGCGTGCTGCGACGACACGGCGCGTGCGCTGGTCTGGAGACGTTCTCCCCCGGAGTGGGCAAGTGCGCCGCAGTCCGACGCGATCGATCGGCAGATCAAGAGTTCTCCCCCGGGTCGCGCGGGCGCGCTGCTACTTGCCGGGGTGATGGTGCTCTGCGTCCGGCGATGCGCTATAATGGTTGAAGAAACAGGCCACCGTTCTTGCACGACTGGACTGGTATGCATGACGAGTCTGCCCTGATCGACGGGCTACGCCAGCGCGACTCGCAGGCGTTTGCGACGTTTTTCGAAACCTATGCCGATCGAGTGTATCGCCTGGCGTTCAGCATGACCGGCAATGAGGCGGATGCCGAAGAAACGGTGCAGGCGACGTTCATTTCGGCGCTCGAAGCGATCGACCGCTTTCAACAACACGCGCGCCTCGGCACCTGGCTCTATCGCATCGCCTACAACCACGCACTCATGATCCTGCGCCGACGACGACCTGAAGAGACCCTGCCCGATGAAGACGATGCGCTGCCGGCGCCATCAGCGCTGGCAGACTGGAGCACGCTGCCGGAGGATCGTCTGCTCAGCCGTGAGGCGCAGGAGATTCTGCAGCAAGCGATTGCGGCATTGCCAATCACCCTGCGTGCGGTGTTCGTCTGTCGCGACATCGAAGGGCTTTCGACCGCTGACTGCGCCCAGATCCTTGGCATCAGCGAAGGAGCGCTGAAGGTGCGCCTCCATCGTGCGCGCCTGACGCTGCGTGAGCGGGTAAGTGAGTACTTCGGCGAATGGGTGGCGTCATAACAAACATGATCGGCTACCGGGGAGTATGATCATGACATGTGAAGAACTGATTGCGCATCTGTCGAGCTACATCGATCACGAGATGGATGCGGCTCTGATCGCCGAAGTGCAGGAACATATTGCGCACTGCCGCAATTGCCGCGTGGTGCTCGACACCACGCAACGCCTGATTGTGCTCGTCCACGACGAGGGGCAGCGCGTCATTCCCGCAAGCCAGCGCGACGTTCTCTTCGAACGTCTGCACCAGGCGTTCGTCAACCGACCGCGGGCAACCGAAGACAACACCGTGTAACGTGCAGTAAGATGTTCGCATCTGAACTATGAAAGCCGTGTCATGCCTGGACCGACCATCGACCTGACGATCTACGAGGATGAGGAGGCATTGCTTGCCGGTTTGCGTCGCCGTGATCCCGATGCGTGCGCGTGCCTGATCAAACGGTTTGCGCCGCTAGTCTATGCGCAGGCGATGCGGCTGCTCGGCGATGCCGATGAAGCTGAAGGGGTCTTGCAACAAACCTTCATCAAAGCGTGCGATAAACTCGATACGTATGAAGGGCGCAGCGGGCTGGGAAGTTGGCTCTACCGCATTGCAACGAATGAAGCGCTCATGCACTTGCGCCAGCGTGCGCCGCGCGTCGATCTCGACGATGTTGCTGAGACAATCCAGACAGACGAAATGCCGCAACGTCTGACGCCGTGGACGTTCGATCCGGCAACAGTGGCACTGAACAGCGAACTGCGCACGATGCTCGAACAGGCGCTGGCGGCGCTGCCTGAAACACTGCGGGTTGTCTTCGTGCTGCGCGACATTCAGGGGTTGAGCACCGAAGAAACCGCGACTGTGCTCGGTCTGGGCGAAAGCGCAGTCAAGGTGCGACTGCACCGCGCGCGGTTGCGTCTGCGAGAGTTGCTTTCTGCATATATGCAGGAGCACTGAGCGCCAGAGTCGCTGGCGCATGGAGGTCTGCCGTGGATGAGCATCATCACAGGCATGATGATCCTGATCATTGCCGCGCCATCCTGGCACAGCTGAATGACTACCTCGATGGCGAACTCGCCGAGTCGCTCTGTCGTGAACTGGAACAGCACCTTGCGGAATGCCCCGATTGTCGGACAGTGTACGATACGTTGAGTCGCACCATTCACATCTATCGGGCATTGCGCGACGCTCCAACCGAATTGCCGCAGGAGGTCGAGGAACGGTTGATCCATCGCATCAAGGTTTCACTGAATGCGGGTTGATCCGCCGCAGATGTCTGGCAGCAAGGAGAACGATGTGACGATCCAGGATATCGAGGCATTGCGGGCGTCACTGACCGGCGATGCGCCGCCTCCCGGTCTCAGCCGTGCATTGCAGGCGCTGTGGTACGATGCCTGCGGCGACTGGCACGCCGCGCATCGCGCCGCACAGGACGACGACAGCATCGACGGCGCCTGGGTGCATGCCTACCTGCACCGTAAAGAGGGCGATCTGGCAAATGCAGGGTACTGGTATCGCCAGGCGGGCCGACCGGTTGCCACCGGGTCGCTCGACGCAGAATGGGAGCAGATCGCGCGGGTGTTGCTGCTTTCGGGGCAATAAAACGCCTGGATGTTCCGACGCCGGGGCAGGTCTCCGGCCCACCCCGACACGTTCAGAGTCAGAAATACCTGCTCAGGTTCTCGAAAATCTGACCAATATCGCCGGTGTCGCCCTGAACCAGAATAGTGCGCGAGAATGTGGCGATCTGTTGCAGGGCGTCGGTATCGGCATCCATGCCGTAAGCTACCGGAAAGATGCTGATGCCCGACTCCTCGAACGCCAGGCGGACCTGTTCGAGGGTTACCCGACTCGAATTGTCCAGTCCGTCCGACAGCAGTACGATTGCGCGAATGCGATCATCATCGGTCGGGGGAAGATTATCGAGCGCCTCCTTCCCGTCGATCAGCGCATCGTAGAGTGCTGTTCTGCCCTGGGCGCGCATGGCGGCGATCGCGTCGTCGAGCCTGATACGCACGTCCGACAGTGGCGCTGGCGGCACAACCAGGCGCGATTCGGTTGAAAAGATGACCAGACCGACGCGATCCTCGGGCAGAATGCGACTCAGGAAGGTTCCGAGTCCGGCTTTTACTGCCTCCAGTTTCTCACCCTCCATCGAGCCGGAAACATCGACCACGATCAGAATGTCAGCTCGTTTGCGGTTGAGCGACCAGGCATTCTTGGCAGCAACGATCACCTCAGCTGGCGGCACGGGCAGGACACTCTGCACCCCCTGTGGCTGCACGCCATACGCCAGACTGATCGGATCTGCCAGAGGCACATTGACGTTTGCCGGACGGAAGCCGTAACTCATTGCCAGACGCTGACTCTCGTCGGTCAGTAGAAAATCGTAGAATTGCTCCGCAGCGCGCCGCTCCTGGTCTGTGGCGCTCGACATAATAATGAACGGGTTGTCGTGCCAGAAGGTCCCTTCACGCGGGTAGATCGCCACCAGCGGCGTCGGTGGGTTTTTGTTCTTGTTGAAGTCGATCAGCGTGATCTCCTCCATCGGGAACGCCGAAATATACCCCATCCCGAACTTCCGCATGTTCTCGCTGAAGACGAGGGTGTTGTAGCCGTAATGCTTGATGCCTTGCCCCAGTTTGCGAATAAACTCCTGGCTCTCTGGTCTCTGAATGTCGGCGACGGTCAGGTCGCGCTGTTTGCCGGTAGCGGCGTAGAACTCCGCCAGCAGCGTTGAAAGCGCTGTTGTGCTGATCTCCGGGTCGGTATGCCCCCAGCTGAAGCGTCCCCACTCAGGATGCCCGTAGGCGCCCCACCCCTGCGGGTTCTCGATCAGCGCCAGCATGTCCGACCAGCCAATCGGTTTGTCGGGCCACCCCATCGCCTCTGCCATCGGACGCCACATCGAAATAACCACCGGCGTCAGCACCAGTGGCTGGTTCGATAGTGCCACGTTTGAATTACTGCTCTCGTACTTCAGCACCTCGAGCCAGGTTGATGCCGAGGGTGACCAGATAGTGGTCTTCAGTTGTCCATTGCGGATCTCGGTGCGCGCCGCGCCGCTCGACTTGTTGATCCCTTCGACGACGATTGGGCGTCCATCGACCTGTGTGCGTGAACGATTGAAGGCGGCGATGCGATCCTTCAGCCAGTCGTCCTTCTCAGGGCTGTAGGTCATGGTGATCGTGAGGGCATTAGCGGACACGCCGCCGCCACTGCTCAGGTCGCCACACGCTGAGGTGATCAGCCCAATGATGATCAGGAGAAGAAGTATGTTTCGCATCATGCTACATTGCCCCGCTGCGCGCCAGGGCAGTGTCGAGCACCGCCTGGAATGCGTCCATGTCCGATTTGAGATCCGCCAGACGCCGCGCCACCTGGCTGGTCGTACTGTCGGCGCTGGCAGCATCGGCAGTGCGCAGGCGCACCGTCTCCGCCAGTACATTGTCGAGGCTGGCGCCAATATTCTGCAATTGCGCGCTGATACGCCCGATGTACGTATCCAGGTCGCGCACATTCTGGAGCTTTTCCAGCCGCGCTCGGCGCGTCTCTTCCAGTTGCGACCGGGTGTATGGATCCTGTGTGGCGTACATCTGCTGGTCGATGGCGGCAAGATCCTGCTCAAGTTTGCGACGATCGACAGATGCCAGGTAGCGTTCGATAATCTGCCCTTTGTCTGCCAGAATATACGCCTCCTCGACCAGTTCGCGCCCTTGGTCGGCAATGGGCAGCAGGAGTCGCGCGAGTGGACCGCCGGACTGCGCGGCGCTGCGGGCAATCTCCTGCTGCGTGCGTTCAATAGACTCGATCTGTGCGCGGAATGTGGGACTGGTGAGGCGTGGACGCGGCGGTGGCGGCGGACGATGCGCCGCTGCAGCTAGCGCCGGGTCGCGCATGTCGATAAAGACCATCAGCACGTATGCCAGCAGCCCGAGCGGGAGCAACCAGATTGCGACGCCCAGCCCGGCGACGACTGCGACAATCAGGACAGTGATTGCCAGTGGTCGGCGCGCTGCAAAGAGCAGAACCGTCGTGTTCATACAGACGCCCTCACACTAAAAGAACGTTGCAATATCCTGGTAGATGCGCTCGATGCTGCCCCGCTCGCCCGGCTTGCCGACGTAACTCTTTGCGCCGGTGGCGCCGGCGATTTCCTTCAGCAAGTTTACATCAGCATCACCGCCGAATGCAACCGTGAACACCTTGATGCTGTACCCCTCCTGGTCGCGCCTGAGCAGATCGAGCACTTCCTGGGACGCAGACCGACTCCTGTTGTCCAGCCCATCGGTCAGCACCACAACTGCACGAATGCGCTGACCAGGAGGTGTGTCGTTGAGTGCCTGATAAGCTTCAACAACCGTATCGAGCAGGCGCGTTCCACCGCGCGGCGTCAACCCGGCGATGCGGTTGAGCACCTCTGTGCGCTTGGGTCCGATTGGCGAGACTGGCGTCAGCACTGTTGCCTGATCGCTGAAGATCGTCAACCCGAAGCCGTCGTTGTCCTGCAACTGATCGATGAAGATGCGGAGTGCCGTCTTTGCCTGCTCCAGTCGCCCTTCATCCGCCATGCTCCCGGATACGTCGAGTACTGCCATCACATCGACTCGCTTCTTGTTCTGAACCCAGACGCTGCGGATAGCGTTCAGTACATCGGGACGCGGCACTTCGAGCAGCGTCTGCGGCTGCTGCGGATCGACGCCGTTCTCCGGTGTGATCGGCGCGCCAACCGCTACATCGGTGCTGCCCGGGCGAAAGCCGTAACGCAGCGCCAGTTCCTGCTGCGGACGATCGAGCAGATAGCGCAGAAAGATTGTTGCCGCCTCGCTCTGTTCCGGCGTGACCCACGGCGCATTCAGGATTGCGTAGGGGTGATCGCTCCAGAACGTGCCTTCTTTCGGATAAATGGCGACAACTGGCATTGAAACATTCGGATAGCGATCGCGGTTATAGGACTCAATTACCAGGTTCTCATACAGGATAGCTGCCGACAGGTACCCCGGTCCGCGGTTGAACATCTGATCGGCGAAGAAGCCGGTGCTTTCACCATAGTGAATAATGCCGCTTTCGATATTTCGCATGAATTCCGCTGTTTGCGGATTCTGCACATCGGCGACGGTCAAACCACGTGTTTTACCTGCAGCTGCATAACTGATCGCAATAATCGTTGCCACACCGCTGTTCGAGTAGTCGGGATGGGTATGTCCGAATTGCACCGGACCCCACTCCGGCCTACCGAAATCGGCCCATGTTTTTCCACTTGCCACCAGTTCGGCAATATCGCTCCAGCCGAGCGATTTATTGGGCCAGCCAAGCGCTTCCGCCATCGGCTTCCACATCGCAATAACGACGGGGCTGAGGACAAGCGGAGGGGCATTCTCATCGACGAGGTTTGTCCCTCGGTTCTGTTTGCTCCATTCGTCGTTCGCAACCGGTAACAGAATCCTGCTTGCCGGACTCCAGACCGTGGGCTGGATGGCGCCGCTCAAAATCTGGTTCATCGAGTCGGTCGAACCCATTGGCGTCGCCACAACACGAATGGTTGCGCCGCTAGATGTTTTCTGACCGGCAGCGTTGAACTGCGCAACCGCGTCGTCCAGCCAGGTGCGTTTTTCGCTGCCGTAGACGATACTGACTTCGACGGTACTGGTATTGCTTCCCAATAAACCGATACCGCTATCACCGCACGCCGCCAGCGCCGGCGCCAGCAGAGCCAGGATCAGGAGCCATCGGAATACCCTTTGCATACACGTTCTCCTCTCTTCCCTCAGCGATTGATCTGACGTCGCCACAGGTCGAGCAGGGTCGTCACGACGTCGCCCGATGGGGTTTCGACCAGCGGCGGCGTATCGAACATAGCGCCGTACACGCTGTATCTGTTGAACGGATTGGAAGGCTCACTCGTTCGGATTGAAACGTCGGGGCTGGTAGGGCGGAAGCCGTACTGCTCGAGTGCGATTTTCTGAATTGGCGGCGAGAGCAGGAAGTCGCGAAACTGCTCTGCTGCCTGCTGCTGTTCCGGCGTGACCCATGGTGCATTCAGGATAGCGTAGGGATGGTCGCTGAACATTGTCGCCGGCGGGTAGTAGATGCGAATATCGCCCCAGCGTCGCTGCGCGGCTTCAATGTTCTCCAGCGCCAGATTTTCATAGACCAGCACCATGTCGTACTTGCTGGGACCAAACTGAACCATGTTGGTCATGAAGGTGCCGGTGCTGTCACCAAATTCAAGCACTGCCATCTCTATCTCGCGCAGCCATTGCTGGAAACCGGGATCGAGCGCATCGGCGTTTGTCAACCCTTTGGCTTTGCTGTGGTAGCCATATGCCATCAGGATCAACGCCTGCGCACCGCTGTTCGACGTGAGCGGCGACGTGTGACCAAATTTCACAAACCCCCACAATTTTGCCTGCTCATACTCTGGCGAGCCAGGGGCAAAACCGTTCGATCTGGCGACGCCGACCCATCCTTCTTCGTTGGCGAGCGCGTCGTGGAGGTTCTGCCAGAAATTGACGGGACCGCCGGGCCAGAGCACTTCGGCGCGTTCTTTCCAGGCGACGACGACCAGCGGCGTCAACGCCAGCGGTAGCGCCTTATCGACGATAAACGGCTGGCTGCCAGGGTTGAGCGCCGCCCAATCGGATTTGGCAACCTCGACCCAGATGCTGCTCGCGGGACTGATCACCGTTGGGAGACCATCCGTGCCGAACTCCTGTCGTGCTGCGCGCAGCGAGAGTTCACGTGAACCAATCCCACGTAGAACGATCTGGATTGGGCGATTGCCGACGCGCGGGTTGGTTGCTGCAAAGCGCTGTGCAGCGTCTTCGAGCCAGAGTTTCTTTTCGGTGCCATACCAGATCGTGACAACAACCGGCTCCTGCGCCGGTCCAATGGGGAGCGGAAAAGGGGCGTAGCCGACAGGACCGATAAATGCGGTGGCAAGCAACGCCAGCAGGCATATCAGCAAATAGCCGAAGCCCATGGCGCGCGTGATTGGTTGCATAATCCACCCCTGCTGCTGTGCGACATTCGATTCAATTCTGCTGCTCAGTCTATCCGATCCGTATTAACAACGGATTATCAACTCGTTGGCGATTTGGTTGCAGCACTGAATCTACGTATCGAGAGGGTCTGGGTTGCGCGGGGGTGAATGGTAGCGCCTTAAGAAAAGACGGCTCCTGATAAGACCTGATCATCCATGAAACATCGTTTTTCCGCTTCGGTCTTTTGGGTCAGGCGGCAGGCCAAGATAACGCTGGCGCAGGTCGTCCCACAACGCCAGCCGCGACCAGTCGGGTTGTTTGAGGAAGCGCATATCATCAGAAAGAAACGGGTTGGGCAAAAAAATGTAGATCTGATTTTCGTCCTTGCCGTTGAACAGACGCAATCCCCAGCTGCCGACCGTTCCATCAGGGTTGAGGCGACGATAGAATTCAGCGCGTGCTGTGCGACGATGATGCGCCAGATCCGGATCAACCGGCTTATTTTTGCTTCCCCTGTGTTCGCCAATACAGATGTGGAAATGCCAGGCGCCGAAATCGACCGTCAGGTAGCCGTCGAGCATGCCGATTTTCTTTGGCGGCTCTGTTGCCCTTATCTCGAACACCGATCCCTGGATGAGAGGTCCAAAGTGGATCTTATCCCAGTGGTCACGGAACAGTTCGGTCATCAGGTTGACCAGGGTTTCCTCTTTCGGATCGAGCGGGAAAATCTCGAGTGTACCGTTGCCCGGTTCCTCGACAACCCGCGGCTCAAGAGAGGATGCCATATGAAGATCTCCTTGTCTCCTGAATTCAGATGTGCGACTCCCAATCTTGTTGCCGAATGCGCTGCACCAGCGCAACGACCTCGCGTAGCGAGGCGACCTGTTGCGGCGGTCCGCCATTGGTCAGCACCTGCCAGCAGGGCTGGCGCTCATCTCCCGTGAGGACAACCTGCAGCGCCGCCGGTTCGTCGCCACGGACAACCTGGCAGCCTGCTCGCTCCAGTGCGCGGGTGGTCCATTCGCCGACCAGTCCGTCCCCGACCAGCGCCACGCGATGCTGTGCGGGTGGATGGATGCGAAAGTGCCCCTGCACCCGATCAAATGTGATTCCATCGCTGGCAAACGTCGCCTCGAACGCTCCACCCAGTACCAGGTCTTCCGGCGCTCCCACGTGCAGTGCTCCGCCCGGCGCCAGCAACCAGAGGGTATCGGCGGTGCGCAGCGCCAGATCGAGGTCGTGGGTCGAGAGCAGCAGCGCTCGATTGGTATCACGGGCAAGCTGCCGCAGCAGGCGCATCATCTCCACCCGCCGTGGCAGGTCGAGGAACGCCGTCGGCTCGTCGAGCACCATCACCGATGGTTCCTGAGCGAGCGCCCGCGCCACCATCACGCGCTGGCGCTCGCCATCGCTCAGTTCGTGCACCAGTCTTCCTGCCAGATTCACGGCATCGACTACTTCCAGCGCCCAGCGCACCACTTCTTCGTCGCGCCGCGTCAGCCGACCTGTCCAGTCGGTATGCGGATGCCGCCCCAACGCCACAAGAGCATATGCGGTCAGCTGCCCCACTTCGATTCGTTCGGTCAGCACGACGCTAAGACGCCTGGCGATCTCGCGCGGGTTGAGCGTGGAGAGATCAATGCCGTCGAGAAATACGCGCCCCTCCAGAGGCGGCAGCATCCCTACCAGGGTGCGCAGCAGGGTCGATTTGCCGACGCCATTTGGTCCCAGCAGACATATCACTTCACCAGCGCAGAGCGTAAGGTTCAGATCAGCAGCAATGACCCGTCGTGGTCCACGCCGAGGGGCATAGCCAATGCTCAGACGTTCAGTTGCCAGGACAGTTGCACTCATACGCCAAAGGTTCCTCTGCCGACGCCGCGCCGCAGAATGATCCAGACGACAACCGGTGCGCCGATGAGTGCTGTGATGGCATTCAACGGTAGCACAACCCGCGTACCAGGCGCCTGAGCCGCGAGGTCTGCCAGGAGCGCAGCTGTAGCGCCGACCAGCACGCAGGCCGGGATGAGAATGCGATGATCGGCGCTGCGCAGGAGCGCCCGGCAGAGATGCGGGATCGCGATCCCAAGGAAGGCGATTGGTCCGCAGAAAGCGGTAACTGTTCCGGCGAGCACGGCGCCGCTGGCGACGATACCGATCCGCGCCCGGCGAATGTCGAGTCCCATGCTGCGGGCATATGCTTCGCCCAACAACAGCGCGTTGAGCGATTTGGTGAGAATGAACGCGAGCAGCAATCCAACGCCGGTCACCGGCGCCAGCACCTGCATCTGCGTCCAGGTGACCCCGCCGAAACTGCCGAATGTCCATGCGACATACGCCTGGATCCGTTCGGCAATACTGAAATAGAGCAACAGGCTGACGACCGCGCTGGTTAGGTAGCTGATCATCAGTCCGAGAATAAGGAGCGTGACACTGCTCTGCACCTGACGGGCAAGTGTCAGCACCAGCATGAGCACTGCGCCGGCGCCGACGCTGGCAGCCGCAGCCAGACTCAGGTTGCTCAGCAGTCCCGCAACAGCGAGCAGGGTGTTGTTAGCTGCGCCAACGCCCAGTACAACGAGCGCCACGCCCAGGCTGGCGCCTGAACTGACTCCCAGCACAAAGGGATCAGCTAGCGGGTTGCGGAAGAGGGTCTGCATCTGCAGACCGCTGACCCCGAGCGCGGCGCCGGCCAGCGCGGCGGTCAACGCTTTGGGAAGGCGAAAATCGAGTACGATCGTCGTCCACGTGGCGCGTTCGGGCTGTTCGCCGAGAAGAATAAGCACGACTTGTTCAAAGGGAATACGAACCGAGCCAAAACTCAAACTGAGCAGGAAGGCGAACAGCGCAACCCCTGCCAGCGCCGCCAGCGCCAGCGGACGAAGCCCCAGGCGCGGCCAGAGTGAGTCATCCGCGGTTGTTTCAGCGCTTGTCTGGATGATAGTGTCCATTGACGCCTCTCTTAAATGCTGGCAGCACTTGTTCAGAGACAACCGTAGCGACAACCTGTCGGTTGCCGACTATCGGCTCTGTTCACATCGAGACGTGCTCGCAGGTGTAATCTGACCATCTGTGAACCTCACGAGCTGCCTATATCGCCGCCATGGTCGCAGGGTTGCGTGTGGCAACCAAGCCGGTGAAAAATATACTCTTCCACGGGACGGTTGTGCTGGAGATGTTCGTACACAATGCGCTCCAGCACCGATTCATCCACATGGTGATACCAAACCCCCTCAGGGTAGACCACCACGATAGGTCCGCCGGAACAGACTCCCAGACAGCGGGTCGTGCCGCGTTTGACCCGCTGCGGATTCTCATAGCGCCCCAGCGGTCCGAGCAGGCGGGGCAGATGAGCGTAGAGGCTCGCAGCCAACCCCTGGGGATCGCAGTATCTTCCGGTACACATCAAGATATGGCGCGTGTACGGATTCATAGCAGGTGGTGTTGACATCGATCATTCATTCCTATTCGTTGCACGCTCGAAGATGGCGTCTGCCTCTGGTGACTGCGCGCTCTGCTCACTGGACGCAAACAACCCCGGTATTGGCTCTCCTTGTGAGCGCTCACGCAATGGAGCGCATCCCAACACCATCCATACCCATCGTTGTCCACATAACCTATCCACCCCTGAAGTGACCGCGCTCCCGACAACGATGTTCATCTTGGATGTCCATGTAGCTGCATCGTACATTGCCCAATGAAACCAGCGACAGCGTATTACTACAGTTGCATCTTGCCAGATGATCCGTTGCCGTGAGCGTAAACACCTCGGCTGTTGCGTGTGAAGACCACCTCCTACAGCCCGCGCAGGCGGGCGTTGCCCTAATAGCCGCGAACTTCAGCCCCACGGCATCCGGTTCAGTGCACAATCTGTCGTTATCGGCTATGGTTACTCCAGACGCCGGAAGAAGTACAACTCGTGATCTGGCAGCAACTCAGGATGAAAGATTCTGATCAGGTCTGCCAGGACGATGTCGGGATTGGTTACACCGCTCTCCCAGTAGTCATTACCGCCGTTCTCGTTGAGACGCTTGTTGTTATTGAAGACGTTCCCTTGCTGGAACGCGGCAAACTGTGTAAAGCGTTCGTCTTCCGCTTTTGCCTCGGTGAGACTCGTCCACATGCCGGGGACGAGCCAGAAATCGGCATCACGCGCGCGCTCGAAGACCTCCTCGAAACTCAGTGGCTGGCTGCCGGTCGAAGGATCGTCTGCCCAGAGGTATGTGGCGCCGGCATCAGCCAGAAATTGGGCAACGTAACTCTTGCCGCCTGGCATAAACCAGGTTCCCTTATATGGCGTGCCGGTGAAAACGGTTGGTTTGTTGACAACATTGCGCGCTTTCGTGGACATTTCCTTGTAGCGAGTGGCGATAGTGTTGTAAACCTCGGTCGCTTTTGCTTCGCGGTTGAAGAAGGCGGCGGTAAACTTGATCCACTCAGCGCGTCCGAGCGGCGAGGTTTCCATGTACTCGCTGTTCAACACCACCGTCAAACCGGCTTCCAGCAGTTTGGGATGGGCGTCGAATTCTGGGTTGCCAACCCCGTAGGTCATGATGAGGTCGGGTTGCAGATCAATCGCCTGCTCCACGTTGACCTGACCTCCCCCGCCGATCTCGACCAGTTCGCCGGCTTCGATCTTCCGGCGCACCTCGGGGGTGTTGATGTACAGGAAACTATCAACGCCAATCAGTCTATCGAGCAGCCCAAGTTCTTTGAGGTGCGGCAGGTGGGTAGTCGACATGGTCACAATGCTTTGCACCGGTACCTCGATGACCAGCGCATCTCCGGTATCGTCCGGCGGAGGGGTGCCGCATTGAACCAGAACGTAGCGGAACCGGACGTCGGCGTCACGCCAGGGGTTGAGCACTGTAATGACCTTGTAGTTGTTGAAATACTCGATCGTCCATCCGACCGAATCGGTCAGGGTGACCTTTTCGGGGAAGTAGTCGATCTCCGGATTGTAGTCGGTAACGCATCCCTCGGTCAGGTTAGCGGTCGGAACCTCGAGTGTCGCGACCGTGGGTGCGGGCGCTGGTGCTACCGTGGGCGCCGTGGCCGGTACGCTGGTTGGGGCATTTGTCGGTGTCGTTGGCGCACCTGTTGGTGATGGCGCCGCAGCCTGCTGACCGCCGCACGCAACCAGTGCGATGGCGATGAGCAGCAGAACGAGCCAGCGGAATCTGGGTTTCATAGACTTTCCTCCTGAATGCTGTCAAGACCGGACAAAGGAATCCGTGTCCGCTTTTTCCCCGATACGCGGCGCCTTACCCGCGCTTATTCGGGGCGATAGGACCGTATATGCAGGTTATCTGTCATCCGACCAGGTATCGGACGCGTTCCATCCGGGCCTCGCCATGCCTGAGCAGCTCAACAGACGCCAGAGACTCTCAAGCCTGGCGTATTCGCGGCTCAACCGCTCTGCAAGGCTCCAGCCATACGAGGTCGGCAGCCAGCTCAGCAGTTCGATCTCGTGTTCAATCTGCACTATGCGTTCCTGGCACAGGGTGAGTTCACGGTACAGGTCGTCTTCAGCGTCTACTGGCATGTGGGACCTCCGACCGTCGATCTGCAGTCCGCACCACACCGTATACCAACCAAAAACCCCGGTCTCTTCCGAGAACCGGGGTCACATGACCTGTCCGCTGTGCAGAACAAGGGGACGTTGGGCATGTTCTCCTCCCTAGCTCGAGAAGGGTCGAACACATTCAACATCGCGGCAGGCGTCCTGGCTTCCGGTACACATGACCGGTTACAGTTGCGGCACAGCGCTGGACTTGCACCAGCTTCCACCTTTATGCCCTGGCATCCGGGCCTACGGGTCACCGCGATGGGTATTCACTTGTTGAGGTCCACAAAGACTGCCAAGATGATAGCACACCTTCAGTGACGGTGCAAGCAGGTGGGGAGGCGTGTAGGGCGATTGCATCTCAACATTCCCAGGACTCTGTGAACGCCGGGGCGCAAAAGCGTTTGATCTTTACGCTACCTTCGCTCGCTCGGCGCTTGGCGTAAGAGCGTTTGCGAAATGTGGCGTATACCTAATCAGTACTTAACCGCTGCGGCGCCGACCTAGGTACAGGCGTTGCCGATCACAGCGCTCCCATATACGAGGATAGTGAGCCGGTTAGGCGCTGTAGTGCGCTCGCTCTGTCGGTCACCTGGCGTTGCGCGCGAGGACGCCAAGGTAAGCGAATGCATCGAGGAAAAAGCGCTCTCCTTTCGCCGCATATCGGGAGCCGGCGCACGCTAGCAGCGGCATTCCCTCCACTAGACCTGTAGCTCTCGCTTGACAGAGCAACTGTCTATGCTCTATACTCGCAGCTAACCACATAATGATATTCTCTTCCGTCACTGCCTTTTCAATGTCTCGATGTCACTGCCAGATGCACAAAGCGAGCAAAGTAGCGCTGGCATGCTTCGAGATGCGATGGTCTCCCACAGTCTTCCGGTTGGTACGGTTGCCCTGTGACTGCAACCCGTGTATTCCTCACCGTTACTACTCCTGCGATGGACTTCGATACGACGAGACCTACCTGCGCGACCGCTGCGCCACGGCGCGGCAGGTGAGGATCTCGTGCTGCGTCAGTCGGTCGCGTGCGCCGCGCTGTTCCTGCGGGGGCAGGCAGCGGAGTGATGACCGGACGCACAGAGTGGACGGTGGGCTATGGCTCACGCTCGAAACCGGCGCTACAGACGATGGCGCGCTGCGTCGGCAGTAACCCCCCCCTGCAAATGTGCCGTGTGGTGCGGTGGACGTGTCGTTCGTATCGGATGCTGTTCGACTCGACCGGTAAGCTTGTAACTGAAAGGAAGGGAGATCGTCATGGATCACGCGCTTGTCGCCTTGCGGCGTTCCCTCGGCGCACCGCTCCGTCTCCTGTTGGTCCTGGCTCTGCTGAGCAGCACGCTGCTGGCGGCATCTTGCGCAACATCCCCGACACCGGGGCGAGCGCCGGCGGAGCGTCTCCCCGCAGCAATGGACGGCGCCGCCGTACACGAACGCGACCGGTCGGCGTCGGCAAGTGAGCGCGCTCAGCCGGCGTCGGCAAGCGCGCCGCATCAAGCTGCGCCGGCAAGTGCGATTGATCGGTCCACACGTGTGAGCGAGCGCGACCAGCCTGTGCTGTTCATCGAGAACGTCGGACAGTTTGCCGCGCCGGTCCGCTTCCAGGCACCGGCGAGCGACCGCACCATCTGGCTGACCGATGACGGGATATGGGTCGCGCTGCGCGCTCCGCGGTCAACTGAGGGGCGCTCCCTCGCGTCGCGCGGGGAGGAGCACGCGGACATCGGCGGCGCTG